>CAYGZV010000026.1:4066-14337 GCA_964354425.1 uncultured Rhodoplanes sp.
CCGGCGGACTGAGCGCGTCCTCCGCGCGGGGTCGGCAGACCCGGCTGGGCGTGATCGAGGCCACGGCGGTCGACAGCCGGCGGCGGCTCGTGCTGGTGCGGCGCGACAATGTGGAACACCTGATCATGCTGGGCGGGCCGACCGACCTCGTCGTCGAGGCGAATATCGTGCGCGCCCAGGCGGCGACGACGCGCGACGCGCCGGCGCAGCGTCCGGCCGAAACGCCCAGTTGGCCGCCCGTCGACAACGGCATCTGGCCCACCGTTCCTGAGCCGGCGGGCCGCCCCGGGCGCGGGCCGGACCGGCCTTCCCTTCCCCAGCCGCTCGCCGATGAGCTGCCGCTGCAGCCCCATTCCGAGCCCTCCCCGCGCGTGCAAGCCGCCGATCGGATGTCAGGCTTCAGCCCGGATTTCGGGCGCTCCGGGGGCCGCGTGGAGCCTTCGGCGCCCCGCGCCATGGCCGAATCGCCGCGGGCCCCGAGCGAGCCGCGGCGGCCGCTCGGCGCGCCGCCCCCCCGGCTGTCGGAGGAGGCGCAGGCGAGCGACCGTCATCTCACCGCTATGGCGCAGCAATTGGAAGCGGCCCTGCGCCGCCCGGCCGCAACCGCCCATGCCCGCGAAAGCGCAACGGCAGAGCCGCCGGCCATCCGCCGACTGGGCGGCGAGCCGCGCTCGGCCGCGGAAGCCTCTCGGTCCTCGCTGATGGAACGGGTCATGCAGTCCCGGGCCTCGGCCGCGGCCGCTCCTACGCGCGCAAAGCCTGCGGACGCGCCGCCGCCGCCGCAAGTTGATACGAGCGAAAATGTCGTTCCCGCGTCAGAGGACGCGCCCGACTTCGGCCCGCCGCCGGCCGCGAGCGCCGCCCCGCCGGCCGAGCCACACGAGGAGGCGACCCAGCCGAGCGATTCCGCGGTGGAGGCGAGCGAAACCGCCGAGAACAAATCGCAGAGCCTCGAGGACGAAATGGCCAATCTACTCGGACGCGCGCCGGGAAAAGCGTGACGCGCTTGCGCTTACTTGGAGCGGCGGCGGCGCCCTTTACCGCCTCCGCACGCCGGGCTTTGGTATCGGCTCGCCGGCTCCGCGCACGAGTCCGCGTTCACGCGGGCTGAAGCGGGTCGTACGCGGGCTGAAGCGGGTCGGCGCCATATCTGTTCGGCCCGGGCGTTCCGCGCAGGCAGAACCAGAGCACCAGCAAGACGAGACCGATCACGGTCAGGACGATCAGCATCCACCAGCCCGTGCGATCGATGTCGTGCAGGCGACGAACCGATACGGCCAAGCCGGGCAGGAACAGCGCGAGCGAGGCGAGACTGTGCAGCGGGCGAGCGTCGAGATCGGGGAAGAACGCCGCGTCGAGAATGGCCGCGGCGGCCCCGACGAGAATCGCGAACAGGGTCCAGTACCAGTATTCCGATCGCGCGGCGCGCCCGGTAAAGGTCGCGTAGTTCTGGAATCCGGACGTAATCGCCTGCTGGAACGTCATGTCCCCCTCCCGCTCACAAGCCCGCGCAAATTAGCAAGACTTCGCCGCCGGTCTACAACTCCTTTTTGCGACACGGCGTTTCGCCCCCCGCCGCACATCGGTGAGCGCCCCGGGGACCGGCGCATTCCGACATTGATTTTTGGCCGACGCCCTGAGAGGACATTGCGCGCGCCCATCAACGCCGCGCGCTCACCCATGACGTGACCCGATGGAGATCGATCCGCAGGCTTGGCGCGCGATGAGCGAAGCGGCCCTTCCGGTCATGCTCGGGACGATGGCCATGACGGCGGCGCTGATCCTGCTCCTGTTCCCGCTGCTGCGCCGCTACGCCCTGGCGCGGCCCAATGCACGCTCCTCCCACACGATACCGACCCCGCAGGGGGGCGGGATAGCGGTGATCGCGACGAGCCTCGTCGCCCTCCTCGGCGCGGCCTTCGCGATCGGCGGCGATGCGCTTGCGGGCAATCCTCACCTGCTCGCGGTGATCGCGGCGACGGTGGGACTGGCCGTCCTCGGCATGACCGACGACATCCGCCCGATGGCGGCCGGGCTGCGCCTGGTTCTTCAGGCGCTGGCCGTCGCGCTTGTCGTGGCCACCCTGCCGGCGGACCTGCAGGTCGTCCCGGCGCTTCCCTTCGTGGCCGAACGCGTGGCGCTTGCCATCGGGCTCCTGTGGTTCGTGAACCTGGTCAATTTCATGGATGGGATCGACTGGATGTCGGTCGCCGAGATCGTGCCGGTCACGGCGGGCCTCGCCATTCTCACCGGGCTGGGCGCGCTGCCGCCGCTCGGCGGCCTCGCCGCGCTCGCGCTGTGCGGGGCGATGCTGGGCTTCGCCCCGTTCAACCGGCCGGTCGCGCGGCTCTTCCTGGGCGATGTTGGAAGCCTGCCGATCGGCCTGCTGACGGGCTGGATGCTGGTGCTGCTCGCCGGCCGCGGCCACCTCGCCGCCGCGCTCCTCCTGCCGCTCTACTACCTCGCCGACGCAACCCTCACCCTGGCGCGGCGGCTCGCCAAGCGCGAGCGGCTATGGGAGGCGCATCGCACGCATTTCTATCAACGCGCTCTCGTCAACGGTTTCGATGTCGCGCAAGTGACCGGCCGGGTGTTTCTCACCAACATCGTCCTGGTCGCGCTCGCGGCGACGACGGTCGCGATCCCGTCCCCCCTCGCGGCGATGCTCGCGCTCGCAACGGGCGCCGCCTTGGTGGCGCTCGTGCTTGCGCGCTTCTCGCGTCCGCGCGGAAACCGCGGGATCCCGCATCGCGCCCGCTGAAGCCGGCGCCGAACGGGCGGCCCGGCGCCGCCGCGCACCCGGACCTCACTCGCGCTTGTAGATGTCGTCGAGCCGCACGATGTCGTCTTCGCCGAGATAGCTGCCGGTCTGCACCTCGATCACTTCGAGCGGGATGCGGCCCGGATTGGCGAGGCGGTGCACCGAGCCGATCGGGATGAAGATCGACTCGTTTTCATGCACGATATGCGTTGCGTCCCCGATCGTGACCTCGGCGGTGCCGCGCACCACGATCCAATGCTCGGCGCGATGATAGTGCCGCTGCAGCGACAGCTTCGCCTTCGGTTTCACCACGATCCGCTTCACCTGGAAGCGGTCGCCCCGGTCGACCGCGTCGTACTGGCCCCATGGCCGGTAGCTGCACCGATGCAGCACGGCTTCGCTGCGCCCCTGCTCCTTCAACAGGCCGACCAGGCTCTTGACCGCTTCGGCGCGCGCGCGCGGCATCGCCAGCACTGCGTCCGGCGTCGTCACGAGCACGAGATCGGTGACGCCGAGCGCGATGGTGAGACGGCCCTCGGCATGAACGACGCAGTCGCGCGCCTCGACCGTCATCACCGGGCCGGTCACGACATTGCCCGCGGCGTCGCGCTCGCCCACCTCGAACACGGCGTCCCAGCTGCCGATATCCGACCAGCGGAACCGGCCTTCGACTACCGCCGCGCGCTCGGTCTTCTCCATCACCGCATAGTCGATCGACTTTTGCGGGGCCGACGCAAACGCCTCGGCGTCCAGCCGCACGAAGCCGAGATCGATCTTGGCGCGCTCGACCGCGGCCTCGACCGCCTGCGCCATCTCGGGCTCGAAGCGCGCGAGTTCGCCCAGCAGCGCCTCGGCGCGGAACAGGAAATTGCCGGAGTTCCACAAGTACCCCGCCGCCACATAGCCGGCGGCGGTCGCCGCATCCGGCTTTTCGATGAAGGCGTCGACCGCATGGCATCCGTCGCGCGCAAGCGGCTCGCCGCGACGGATATAGCCGTAGCTCGTTTTCGGCGCCGAAGGCGGTATGCCGAAGGTGACGATGCAGCCCGCCGCGGCGGCCTCGCGCGCGGCGACGCAAGCGGCATGGAACAGGGCCTCATCGAGAATAACGTGGTCGGCGGCGAGCGCGAGCACGATGGCCTCCGGATCGCGTCGCAGCGCAAGCCCGGCGCCGGCGGCGATGGCGGGAGCGGAATCGCGCCGCATCGGCTCGAGCACGATGGTCGCCTCAACGCCGATCTCCTCCGCCTGCGCCCGCGCGAAGAAACGGAAGTCATTCGCCGTCATAACGATCGGCGGCGCGAACAGGTCGGGCGCGCTCACGCGCGCAAGCGCCTGCTGATAGGTCGAGCGCTCGCCCACCAGCGGCAGAAACTGCTTGGGCATCGCGTCGCGCGACACTGGCCATAGCCGCGTGCCTGCGCCGCCTGCGAGCAGCAGCGGGATGATCTTCGTTGCAGCCATGAGCGACCGTACACTTCCTGTTCGACGCTGCGCAACCTGTGGCTCGGCTCGTGAGCCGCCAACGTCATTGCGGCTCGCGCAGTCCGGTTTTCGCCGCTTTGGTCGCGCCGGAAGCCTTGCTGCGCTCGGACGCGCGCTCCGACCGCGACAGAATGCTCGTGGTCGAGTGGCCGGGCACGACGTCGACCAGCACCACTTCGCCGCCATTCGCCTCGACGAGGTCGCGTCCGACCACCTGATCAAGGCGATAGTCGCTGCCCTTGACCAGCACGGTCGGGCGCAACCGTTTGATCAGCTCGATCGGCGTGTCCTCCTCGAACACGGCCACGAGATCGACGGCTTCGAGCGCGGCGAGCACGTCGGCGCGCGCGTGGACGCTCTGGAGCGGACGCCCCTCGCCCTTGAGCCGCCGGACCGATCCGTCGCTGTTGAGGCCGACGATCAGCCGGTCGCAGGCGGCGCGCGCCTGGGTCAAGAGCTTGACATGGCCGGGATGGAGAATGTCGAAGCAGCCATTGGTGAAGCCGATGCGCAGGCCCTGCGCCCGCCATTCGCGCGCCCGCTCGTCGAGGATGGCGGCGTCGAACACGATCTTTTCCTCGGAGGCGAGCGCGGCGGCGGGAAGAACGCGGGCGCGCAGTTCGAGCGCGGAGACGGTCGCCGTCCCGCGCTTGCCGACGACGACGGAGGCGGCGGCGTTCGCCCCGCGCATCGCGGTCGCGAAGTCCGCGTCCATGGCAAGCAAAGTGGCGAGCACGGCGACCACCGTGTCGCCGGCTCCCGAGACGTCGCGCACGCGCACCGGATAGGCGGGAACATGCACGGCGTCTGCGTCCGCGGCTTTCAGCAGCATGCCGTCTTCGCTCAGCGTGACGAGGACGGCCTCGCTTGCGACCAAGCGCTGGAGCTCCGCTGCGGCCGCGGCGAGTTCGGCGAGATCGCGGACGGGACGGTGCGTCGCATCCCCGAGCTCCTTGCGATTGGGGGTAATCAGCGTCGCGCCTCGGTAGACGGAGAAATCGAGCCCCTTGGGATCGACCACGACGACCTTGCCGAGCTTGCGCGCGCGCTCGATCGTCGTGCGGATCAGGCGGGGCGTCAGCGTGCCCTTGGCGTAGTCGGACAGAACGACCGCTTGCGCCCGCGGCAGCGCCGCCTGCACGCGCTCGATCAGCGCGTCTTCGATTTCGGCGGAGACCGGCGTCGCCACCTCCCAATCGGCGCGCAGGAGATGGCTCGAATAGTGCTCCGAAACAAAGCGCAGCTTGCGCACCGTCGGACGCTGCGGATCGACGACGAGATTCGACTCGATCAGACCGGCATGGCGGGCAAGCGCCGCGCGCAAGGTCTGCCCCGCCTCGTCGTCGCCGACCACGCCGACAAAAAGGCAGCGCGCGCCGAGGCTCGCAATGTTGCAGGCGACATTGCCGGCGCCGCCGATCAGCTTCTCCTCGCGCTTGACCGCAATGACCGGGACCGGCGCTTCCGGCGAGATGCGGGAGACCTCGCCATAGACGAAGTCGTCGAGCATCAGGTCGCCGATGCAGAGCACGGTCTGCTCGGGCACCCGGGCGAGAAAGGTCGCGAAATCGAACATCGGTCCTGCCTGGCGAAGCGCGCCGCCGCCTCTCACCGGTAGCGGTCGGGCCGGTCGAGGAACCCGGTCACATAGCGCTCGACGGCGGCTTCAAGCGGCGTGAACGCGCGAGCATAGCCCGCCTTGCGCAATTTCTCGACCGACCCTTGCGTGAAATACTGGTACTGGTCGCGGATGGCGGCCGGCATCTCGACATAGTCGATGGCGGGCTTGCGGCCGAGCGCAGAGAACATCGCCGCGATCATGTCGCGGAAACTGCGCGCCTCGCCCGTGCCGACATTGAACAGGCCGGAGACGCGGGATGAATTCAGGAACCAGCACAGCACTGCGACCGCGTCTTCCACATAGATGAAATCGCGGCGCTGATCGCCGTCGGCGACGCCTTGCCGATGCGACTTGAACAGGCGCACCGTTTGGCCGTCGCGCGCATCCTGGAAGCGCTTGGCGATGAGGCTCATCATCTCGCCTTTGTGGTACTCGTTCGGCCCGAACACGTTGAAGAATTTGAGGCCCACCCATTGCGGCGGCATCGGCTCGCCGCGGCGCGCACGCGCGATCACGGCGAGATCGAACAGATGCTTGCTCCAGCCGTAGAGATTGAGCGGCCGCAGCCGGCGCAGTGCGGGCAAGCCCTCGTCGTCCTCGAAGCCGTCCGAGCCGTCGCCATAGGTCGCCGCGGAGGACGCATAGATGAACGGCGTCTGCGTCTGCGCGCACCAGTCGAGCAGATGCAGCGACAGGCGGAAATTGGTGTCGACGACGCGATCCCCGTCGCGCGCGGTGGTGTCGGAGATGGCGCCGAGATGGATCACGGCGTCGAGCGTTCGGCCCGCGAGCCAGGGGAGCAGATCCTCGGGCGGGATGAAATCGGCCAGCTCGCGCTTTCCGAGATTGCGCCATTTCTCGTCGCAGCCGAGCCGATCGTTGACCACGACGTCGGCGCGGCCCGCCTCGTTGAGGCTTGCCACCACATTCGATCCGATAAAGCCTGCCCCGCCCGTCACCAACAGCATCGCTTGCGCCCCACGGCCGCACCCGGCCGGCTCGCTACCCTTTGCCCCAGCAGGCTTCGCGGCGCAACACCGGTTCGCGCCGGCGCCCGTCATGCTGCCGCCACGGTCCGCGCGCTGGACTTCGCAGGCGCGGCGCGTTACCGCCTCATGACGATCGCGTTCCCCTTCCTCTGCAAGAGCATCCATTCGCGCGGATGAACATCCATTCGTACACGTCCCCAGCGCAGGACACCGGCCGCGCCGACGCTCCGATCCTCATCGTTCCGTATATGTGGCTCGGCGACTTCGTGCGTTGCCATACGGTCGTGCGGCTCATCAAGGCGCGCGCGCCCGAGCGCCCGGTCGACCTGCTCACCACCGAGACGGCGGCGCCGCTGCTCGACTACATGCCGGGCGTGCGCAAGGGGATCGTCTGCGACCTGCCGCGCAATCGCCTGGCCTTCGCCAAACACCGTGCGCTTGCGGCGCGGCTGCACGAGGAGGCCTATGGCCAGGCCTTGGTGATGTCGCGCAAGTGGAAGGCGGCGCTCGCGCCCTGCCTCGCCGGCATCCCGGTGCGCACCGGAATGTTCGGCGAATGGCGGCTCTGGCTCATCAACGATCTGCGCTTCGGCGAGCGCAAGCTTCCGCGCATGATCGACTGTTGCGTCGCCCTCGCTCTGCCGGACGGGACCGCCGCGCCGGCCGACCTTCCGCTGCCCGAGCTCGTCGTGCCGCCCGCCGAGCGGGTCGCCTGGCGGGCGCGCCGCCGGATCGAAGAGGCCGCGGGGCCGGTGGTGACGCTCGCTCCGGGCGCGATCGGGCCCGGAAAGGCATGGCCGGTCGCCCATTATGCCGAGCTCGCGCGCGCCCTTGCGGCTGAGGGCGTCCATGTGTGGATCGTCGGCGGCCCGCGCGAAAAGGCGCTTGCCGCGGAGCTCGTGCAAGCTGCGGGCGAGCGCGCCCGCGACCTCACGGGCGATGATCTGCGCGAGGCGATCCTCGCGCTCGCCTGCAGCGATGCGGTCGTTTCCAACGATTCGGGGCTGATGCATATCGCGGCGGCGCTCGGCCGGCCGACCATCGCCGTGTTCGGCCCGACCAGCCCGTGGCATTGGGCTCCGCTCAATCCCCTCGCCGCGGTGCTGGAGCCGCCGGCAATGGCCGCGTGTCCGACCTGCGGGCGCAGCGGCTGCGCCGATGTCCGCCACCGGCGCACCGCCGACGTCGCTCCCGCACGGGCGCTCGACGTCGTTCGCCGGGTATTGAGCGGGTTCGCGCGTTGACGTCTGCCGCACGCGGCGATCTACCGTGGGCGCGCGGCCATCGCCTCCCAGAGCGTACGATAGACGGCGACGATGCGGTCCGCCTCCGACTCGATGCTGAACGCCCCGAGCACCCGCTCGCGCGCGCGCCTGCCGAGCGCCGCCGCGCGCTCCGGATCGCGCATCAACGGCTCGAGCGCGGAAACGAGCGCGTCGACATCGCCGGGCGGAACGAGCAGCCCGTTCTCGCCGTCCATGACGACCTTGTCGGCTGCGCCTGCGCGCGCGGCCACGAGCGCGCAGCCGGCGGCCATCGCCTCGATCAAAGTGAGCCCGAAGCCCTCGTTGCGCGATGCGAACACGTAGATCGTAATCGCCTGGTACCAGCGCGGCACCTCTTCGATCGGCAATTCGCCGAGGAAACGGACGCGGTCGCCGACGCCGGCCGCCGCCGCACGCCGCTGGAGATCGGCGGCGAAGGCGCGATGCTCCGCCGAAACCCGGCCGATGACGACCGCGGTAAAGTCCGGGTGGCGGGGGAGCAGCCGGCACATCGCCTTGATGAAGACGTCGGTTCCCTTCTGCGCGCGGACGCGTCCGAACAGCCCGATCGCGTGGCGCCCCGGCAGGCCGGTCGCCGCGAACGCCGCCATGCGGTCAGCCGGCGGCCGGTAAAGCTCGGTGTCGACGCCATGCGGCACGATCGCAGCGTTTCGATCGAGAAAGGACGCGGCCGCCTCGGTCGGCGAGATCACCGCATCCATCGCGGCGATCAGCCGGCGGGTCAGCGATGTGTGCCGCCGCTGCGCCGCCGAGGTGAAGACGAGCGCGAGCGGCCATCCAAGTTTCTTGAGCAGGAGGCCGGCCATCATCTCGTCGTTGCGCCGCGCGTGCCAGATGACGCGCCGCCCGCCGGGACGCGGCCGCCGCAGAGCCAGGAGATCGCGCAACGACATCTGCGCCATGCCGTCCGGCGCATGCCGCCCGAGCCAACCGGCGCGAACGCGTTCAGCCAGCCGCGGCGCGATCATCCGATTAGTTGCGGTGACGCCGGAATAGCGCCAGTGCAGATTGGGGACGATGACCTCGATTGCCTCCAACGCCCGCTGGTCCATAGTCCTCCCACCCGCACGGCAGCCCCGTCGCGGCTCTTAACGCGTGCGCCATGCCTTGTCACCTGAAGGGCTCGGCGCAGCCTGGCCCGAGCATGCGCGCGAAACCGCACTGTTGACGGCGCGCCGATAAACCGATCGAACAGGCAGAGAAACGGAACGCGACATGACGATCCTGGTCACCGGCGGCGCCGGCTACATCGGAAGCCACATGGTTCATGCGCTCGTCGACGCCGGCGAGCGCGTGGTCGTGCTCGACGATCTCTCGACCGGATTCGACTGGGCGGTCGCCCCTGCTGCGGTTCTCGTCAACGGCGACACCGGCGATCAGGCGCTCGTCGCAGAGCTCATCGCCCGGCACGGCGTTCACGCGATCATCCATTTCGCCGCATCGGTGGTGGTGCCGGAGTCGGTCGCCGATCCGCTCAAGTACTACCGCAACAACACCGCGAATTCGCGCAGCCTGATCGAGTGCGCGGTCAAGGGCGGCGTGCGCCGTTTCATTTTTTCCTCGACCGCCGCGGTCTATGGCAATCCGGCGCACGTTCCGGTGAGCGAGGACGACGCTCCCGCGCCGATGTCCCCCTACGGCTCCTCGAAGCTGATGACCGAGACCATCCTGCGCGACGCGGGCGCGGCGCACGGCCTCGATTACGTGATCCTGCGCTATTTCAACGTGGCGGGCGCCGACCCGCAATTGCGCACCGGCCAGTCGACGCGAACCGCCACCCACCTCGTCAAGGTCGCGGCCGAGACCGCGCTTGGCCTGCGCGACAAAATCGAGGTGTTCGGCACGGACTATCCGACGCCCGACGGCACCTGCATTCGCGATTACATCCACGTGTCGGATCTGATCGCCGCGCATGCCGATGCGCTCGCCTATCTAGCCGGCGGCGGTGCGCCCGCGATCTTCAATTGCGGCTACGGGCACGGATTCTCCGTGCTCGACGTGATCGACACGGTCAAACGCGTCTCCGGCGTCGATTTCCGCGTCGATTACGGACCGCGCCGGCCGGGCGACCCGGCCGAGATCGTCGCCGCCCCGCGGCGCATCCGCGACACGCTCGGATGGAAGCCGCG
>CAYGZV010000026.1:14437-19315 GCA_964354425.1 uncultured Rhodoplanes sp.
CCGAGATCGTCGCCGCCCCGCGGCGCATCCGCGACACGCTCGGATGGAAGCCGCGATTTGACGACCTGCCGACCATCGTCGCCCATGCGCTCGCCTGGCAGCGCAAGCTGTCCGAGCGAAACGCGTCCTGACGGGGCTCTCGGCCACAACCGCCGTCGCAGCGCCCGCCGATCCCCGTGCAACCTCAGTCTCCCTTCCCGCGCTTCACACGCTAGCGTCGGCATGCTACAAAAGGTTGTGCAAACGGGAGCTGAGCGCCTATGATCGCCGCAACCTCAGCGGTCCAGCGACGTTTCCAACTCGTTCTTATCAAGCCGTCCCATTACGATGACGATGGGTATGTCATCCAATGGGCGCGCGCCATCATTCCCTCCAACACGCTCGCGGTGCTCTACAGCCTCGGGCGCGATGCGGCCGGGCGCGCGTTGCTCGGGCCCGACACGGCGATCGACATCGTCGTGATCGACGAGATCAACCGGCGGGTGAAGATCGATCAGCTTCTGTCCCGCTTCCGCCAGCATGGCGGGTTCGGCCTGCTCGGCATCGTCGGCGTACAGTCGAACCAGTTTCCCCGCGCGCTCGATATCGCGCGCCCGTTCCGCGCCGCAGGCGTGCCGGTGATGATCGGCGGCTTTCACGTGTCCGGCTGCCTCGCGATGCTGCCGGAGTTGCAGGCCGACCTCAAGGTCGCGCTCGGCATGGGCGTGAGCCTGTTCGCCGGCGAGCTCGAAGGACGCATGGATACGATCCTCCATGACGCGGCGAACGGGACGCTAAAGCCCATCTATAACTACCTGAAGGATCTGCCGGCGCTCGAGTCGGAGCCCACGCCGATCCTTCCCGCCACGCATCTGCGCCGAACCATCCAGTCGCTCGCGAGTTTCGACGCCGGCCGCGGCTGTCCCTACCAGTGCTCGTTCTGCACCATCATCAACGTCCAGGGGCGGAAATCGCGCGGGCGCACGGCCGACGACATCGAGCGCACGATCCGCGAGCACGCGGTGCACGGCATCCGCCACTTCTTCATCACCGACGACAATCTCGCCCGCAACAAGGATTGGGAGTCGATTTTCGACCGGATCATCGAGCTGCGCGAACGCGACGGCATGAAGATCAACCTGATGATCCAGGTCGACACGCTCTGCCACAAGATCCCGAACTTCATCGAAAAGGCGGCGCGCGCCGGCACCGACCGCGTGCTGGTCGGCCTCGAAAGCGTCAATGCGGCCAACCTCCTCGCGGCCAAGAAGCGCCAGAACAAGATCACCGAATATCGCAAGATGCTGCTGGCCTGGAAAAACGCCGGGAGCATCACGACGGCGGGCTACATCCTCGGCTTTCCGTTCGACACGCCCGAATCGATTCGCGAAGACATCGACATCATCAAGCGGGAGCTGCCGCTCGACATCCTCGAATTCTTCATCCTGACGCCGCTGCCCGGCTCGGAGGACCACAAGGTCCTTTACGAGAAGGGGGAGTGGATGGATTCGGACATGAATCGGTACGACGGCGAGCATGCCGTCTCGAACCATCCCAAAATGAGCAAGGAGGTCTGGGAGGAGGTCTATCAGGCCGCCTGGAAAACCTTCTACACGCCCGAACACATGGAAACGCTGTTGCGGCGGGGCGTCGCCGCGAATTGCAGGATGTCGCGGCTGACGGCGTTCCTTTACATGTTCTCTTCGTCGGTTCCGATCGAAGGGGTCCACCCGCTGCAGGGAGGCCTGCTGCGCCGGAAGCACCGTCTGGACCGCCGCCCCGGAATGCCGATCGAGCCTGTCTGGTCGTTCTACCCGAAACTCGCCGCGGAGTTCGCCGTCAAGAGCGCGCGCGCGGTCCGGCTGGCGCTCTGGCTCAGCATGACCATGCGGCGCATCAAGAAGGACCCCAACCGGCTTGCCTACACCGATCTGGCGCTGACCCCGGTGACCGAGGACGAGGAGGACAGGCTCGCCCTCTTCACCCACACCGACATCGCGCGCAACGCGGTGGAGCATGCGCGCAAGGTGTCCTACCTGACCGGCGCAAAGAGCGGCCACAACCCCGATGCGGTTCGCAGCAGCCCGGCCGCCAGCAGCGCCGCATGAGCTGGTCTGGCCGGATTTGCCGCCCGATTTAGACTGCGAATGCCGTCCGTAAGGGGCCGTGGCGCCTGACTGGCGCTTCGGCCGCCATTTTACTATCAACAAGGTCGGCGATACCCGGGCGCGGCGCCAGCCGTCTCGCGCACCGATGGGATCGGCCATTTCTGAGACGGTCGCAGAAAACAATGCAGGTGGTCTCGATCCGGCATCCCGGCCTGAACGGGAAAGAGACCTGTTAAGTCTTGACGAGACAAGGAGCCCATTGCCGATGTCCGACATGTCCCGACGCAATCTCCTCGGCGCAACCGCCGCGGCAGGAACGGTCGCCGCCGCGTCCGCGGCCGGACCCGCCTTCGCGCAGAGCGGACAACCGCCGTGGGGACCGGGCCCCGCGCCCCTGCTCGGCGCCGACCTGCCCTCGTTCCGCTACCCGCTCGGGGAAAAGCCCGCCAAGACCTTCGACGGCGGCTGGGCGAAGGAGGCGACGGTCGCGGAATTTCCGGTCTCGGACAAGCTCGCCGGCGTGCTGATGCAGCTCGCCCCCGGCGGTCTGCGCGAGCTGCACTGGCACGCGAACGCGGCCGAGTGGGCCTATGTGCTCAAGGGGCGCTGCCGGGTCACCACCATCGATCCGCAAGGCCGGTCGCAAATCGCCGATTTCAGTCCGGGCGACGTCTGGTACTTCCCGCGCGGCTTCGGGCATTCGATCCAGGGGCTCGGCCCGGAGGATACCCTGTTCGTGCTCGTCTTCGACAATGGTTACTTCTCGGAGTTCGGCACCTTCAGCATCACCGACTGGCTCGGTCATACGCCCGCCGAGGTGCTGGCGAAGAATTTCGGCGTGCCGGCGCAGACTTTCGCGAACTTCCCCAAGCGCGAAGTCTATATCGCGAAGGGTCCCGTCCCGCCGCCGCTGCCGGCCAACCCCGCGCCCGGTTCGCTCGACGGCGGCCCGCGCACCCATCGCTACCAGCTCCTGGCGCAGCGCCCCGAGACCTTCGCCGGAGGCGCGATGCGCGTCGTGTCCGAGCGGGAATTTCCGATCTCCACGACGATGACCGGCGCGCTGCTGACGATCAAGCCGGGCGGCCTGCGCGAGCTGCATTGGCACCCGAACGCGGACGAGTGGCAGTACTATATCGCGGGCCGCGCGCGCATGACGGTGTTCGGATCGGATGGACGCGCCCGCACCGAAGAGTTCGGCGCGGGCGATGTCGGCTACGTGCCGACCGGCTACGGCCACTACATCGAGAATGTCGGGACCGACGAACTCGAGGTCTTGCTCGCGCTCAACAATGGCGCCTATGAATCGATCTCCATCACCGCCTGGATGGCCGCCAATCCGCGCCTGTTGTTGGCGACCAATTTCGGCGTGCCGGAAAGCACGTTCGAAAAATTCCCGCACCGCGAGGTCATCATGGCCGAAGGCAAACGGTGAGGGAATGGGCCGTCTATCCGCGCAGCCGCGGAGCGCCGAGCGCAACCGACATCTCGCCACGCATAGCCGAGACAAGACAGCATGAGCGCCGACAAGACCTATGTGATCGATCCTCCCCCGCAGCCGGCGCTACCCGTCGCCGGGACGGACAAGCTCTTCCCGGTGCGGCGCATCTGGTGCGTCGGGCGCAACTATCTCGAACATGTGCGCGAGATGGGCCAGGACGAGCGCGAGCCGCCGTTCTTCTTCGCCAAGCCCGCGGATGCGATCGTGCATGACGGCGCGACCGTGCCCTACCCGCCGCTCACCAAGGATCTGCATCACGAGGTCGAGCTCGTGGTGGCGCTCAAGGCGCACGGCCGCAATGTGAAGGCTGCGCAGGCGCTCGCCCTCGTCTACGGCTACGCCGTCGGCATCGACCTCACCCGGCGCGACCTGCAGATGGCCTCGCGCGAACTCAAGCGGCCATGGGAGATCGGCAAGGCGTTCGACGGCTCGGCCCCGTGCGGGGCGGTCGCGCCCGCCTCCGCCATCGGCCATCCGAAGGCGGGCCGGATCGCGCTCACCTGCAACGGCAAGCTGCGCCAGGACGGCGACTTGTCCCAGCTCATCTGGAACGTGCCGGAGATCATCGAGAAGCTGTCCGAGATGGTCGCGCTCGCGCCGGGCGACATCATCATGACCGGCACGCCCGCGGGCGTCGCCGCCGTCGTGCCGGGCGACCGGCTCGACGCCGACATCGCCGGCGTCGGCACGCTCACCGTGACCATCGGCCCGCCCACGGCGTAAACCTCTATTCGTTCACCTCTCCCGATGGGGAGAGAGCCCGTCCTCGGGCTCGACCCGAGGATCGGCGAGCAATCGAGTGAACCGAGATGCGAGCCGGGTGAGGGGAACACCGACTCTGTCGTGGCCCCCTCACCCGGAGCCCTCGCTGCGCTCGGACTCCGACCTCTCCCCCAAGGGAGAGGTGAAATTCAGAGGTTCCGTCACCATGGCTCGGCGGCGTAAACGCCTATTCGTTCACCTCTCCCCGATGGGAAGAGGTCAGCTTCGTTCGCCTCTCTCCGGCGGGGAAGTTGGCAAACATTGAATTCATTCGATGTACTGACTCGAACGCGATGCCCCTCCCCGACCCGCGGGGGAGGGAGTCGCGCGGCAGCGCGACGGGCGGGGGCATTCCTCGTCGCACAAGATCAAAGGCGCGGCTGCTGCCTCACATCCCCAGATAGGCCTGCCGCACGCGGTCGTCCGCCAACAGCTCGGCGCCGGCGCCGGACAGCGTCACGCGCCCGTTCTCCAGCACATAGGCGCGGTCGGCGAGCTTGAGCGAGAGCGCGACATTCTGCTCGACCA
>CAYGZV010000026.1:19415-26215 GCA_964354425.1 uncultured Rhodoplanes sp.
AGCACATAGGCGCGGTCGGCGAGCTTGAGCGAGAGCGCGACATTCTGCTCGACCAGCACGCAGGTGAGCCCTTCGCGGTTGAGCTCGCGGATCGTGCGCAGCACGTCCTGCACGATCGCCGGCGCAAGCCCGAGCGAGGGCTCGTCGAACATCACGAGATCGGGCGCGCCCATCAGGCAGCGGCCGATCGCAAGCATCTGCTGCTCGCCGCCGGACAGCGTGCCCGCGTTCTGGCGCAGCCGCTCCTCGAGAATGGGGAACAGGGCGAACACGCGGGCGAGCTGGGCGGCGCGCTTTCCCCGCGCGCGCGGCAGCATCGCGCCCGTCTCGAGGTTCTCGCCGACCGTCAGCGTCGGGAATATCTGGCGGCCCTCCGCCACCTGGCCGATGCCGAGATTGCACACGCGATGGCTCGGCCAGCCGGCTATCTCCGCGCCATTGAAGGCGATGCGCCCGCGCGCGGGCCGGTGCATGCCGGCGATGGTGCGGATCAGCGAGGTCTTGCCCGCGCCGTTCGCGCCGACAATCGCCACGATGCCGCCCGCAGGGACGTCGAACGAGACGCCGGCCAGCGCCTGCGCGTCCCCGTAGAACACGTCGAGATCGCGCACGGACAGCATCAGAACGCGGCCTCCGCGCCGAGATAGGACGTGATCACCTTGGGATCGCGCACGATCTCCTGCGGCGTTCCTTGCGCGATCGGCGCGCCGTGATGGAGCACGAGCACGCGGCCGGCGAGCGCCATCACCGCGCGCATCACGTGCTCGATCAGCAGGATGGTCACGCCCATCTCGCGATTGAGGCCGCGCAGGATCTCCACCATTCGGTCGGTCTCGGTCGGGACGAGGCCCGCCATCACCTCGTCGAGCAGGAGAAGCTTGGGGTCGGTCGCAAGCGCGCGCGCGACTTCGAGCCGCTTGCGATCCGGCAGCGTCAGCGCCCCGGCGACGACGGCGCGCTTGTCGAGCAGATCGAGCCGCGCGAGCACGTCGCGTGCGTGGCGGCGCGCCGCCGCCACATCGGTCCGGTGCAGGAGCGCGCCGACGACCACATTGTCCTCGACCGAGAGCGCCGGGAAGGGCCGCACGATCTGAAAGGTGCGGCCGACGCCGAGCCGGCATACCGCGTCGGCCGGCATGCGGTCGATCCGCTGGCCGCAGAAGGCGATGGCGCCCTCGTCGGGCGCGAGCATGCCCGCGATCATGTTGAACAGCGTCGTCTTGCCGGCCCCGTTGGGTCCGATCACCGCGTAGATTTCGCCGGCGGCGAGATCGAAGCTCGCTTTGTCGACCGCGATCAAGCCGCGAAAACGTTTGCTGACGCCTGAGACCGAGAGGAGCGGCGTCACGGCTATCGCTTCGTGAGTTCGAGGCGCCGCGCGATCCACGGCCATACGCCGGTCGGCACGAGCGAAATGATGATCATCAGCATCAGGCCGAAGAACAAGGCCTTGACCCCCGGCGCGTTGATGCCGAACCGCTCGGTGGCCGCGATCAGGATTTCGCCGAGCGGGGTCAGGATGAACGCGCCGATCACCGGGCCGAAAATCGTGCCGAGCCCGCCCACGATCGGCGCCAGAATGAGCTCGATCGACCGGCCCATGTCGAACACCTGCCCGGGAAACAGGCTGTTATTGTAGAACGCGTAGAACACCCCGCCCACCGCCGTCATGCCGGAGGAGATCAGCACAGCCTTCATCTTGGCGCGGAACACGTCGATGCCGAGCGCTTGCGCGGCGATCTCGTCCTCGCGGATCGCGAGCCACTGGAAGCCGAGCCGGGCGCGCGAAAGCAGGGCCGTGATCAGGACGCCGGCCGCCGCGAGCACGAAGGCGAGGTAATAGAAGAAATGCTGGCCGCCGCGCAAATTCCACCATTCGCCGAGGCGCTTTTCCTCATACGGCAGAAAGAAGCCGCCGGCCCCGCCGGTGAAGGCGATGTGGTCGAAGCCGATGCGGGTGAATTCGGCGAAGGCGATGGTGAGCAGCGCGAAATACACGCCTTCGATCCCGAAGCGGAAACCGAGCCAGCCGATCGCCGCCCCGAACGCCGCCGCCACCGCGACCGCCGGGAACAGGCCGAGCCACGGCCCGATCCCGAAATGCACCCACAAGGCAGCCGCCACATAGCCGCCGAGCCCGACATAGAGCGCATGCCCGAGCGACAATTGGCCGGCATAGCCCATCATCAGGTTCCAGGCCTGCCCGACATAGACGAAATAGAGGATCAGCGTCAGCACCGAGAGCAGATAGCGGTTCACCGCGAACGGCGCGGCGAGGAGCGCGACAACGAAGACGGCCAGCAGAAGCTTGCCGCGCAAAGTCATTGCGCCCCAGAGCGCCCTCATGCCTGCTTCTTTCCCATCAGGCCCTGCGGCCGCAACACCAGCACGGCGATCAGCAGGCCGAACGAGAACATGCTCTTCATCGACGGGGCGATGAGGAACCCGGCGAGCGCCTCCGAGACGCCGATCAGCACGCCGCCGACAAGGGCGCCCGACATCGAGCCGAGCCCGCCGATGATCACGATGGTGAAAGCGAGCAGCGTATAGGCGGGACCAAGACCCGGCGCCGCATCGGCGATCGTCACCATCAGGGCGCCGGCGGCCCCGACGCAGGCGAGCCCGAGACCGAAAGTGAGCGCATAGAGGCGCTTGACGTCGAGGCCGACCACCGCCGCGCCGACGAGATTGTCGGCGCAGGCGCGGATCGCCGTGCCGGTGCGGGTGTGACGGAAAAATGCGAACAGCGCGGCCGAAACCACGACCGCGGCGAAAGCCGCATGGACCCGCACCTTGTCGATGATCAGCGATCCGACCAGATAGCTGTCGAACGAATACGGCAGATGCGCCGGCTGCGCATCGGGCCCGAAAATCATCAGCAGCCCGTTCACGATGATGATGGCGAGGCCGACCAGCAGGATGAACTGTTCGTGTTCGGGTCGCCTGACAAAGGAATTGATCAACGCCGCCTGCAGCGCAAAGCCGACCGCGAAGAACGCGAGCGCGATCGGCGCAACCGCGATCAATGGATCAACGCCGTAGGCCTTGAACAGGATGAAGGCGGCATACATCGCGATCACCGCGAACTCGCCATGCGCGAAGTTCACGACCCGCATGACCCCGAAAATCACTGACAGCCCGAGCGCCATCAGCCCGTAGACGAGCCCGGTCAGAACGCCCTGGATGACGACGTTGAGATAGATCGACCACATCGCGCTTGTGCATGAGGGCGTCACCGGAGCGGCGATGCGAGCCGCCGCTGGATGACAAGGAACCGAACGGGTACCTCAGATCGACGCGACAGCGCAACCTCGGCCGGCACGGCCCGTCGTCATCCCCGCAAAGCGCGCTGATCCAGGAGCCTTCGAGCTCTCGTAACGGCGATGGAAAGCCTTCGAACAGGGATGCTCCTGTTCCGGAGCACCCCGGCGGCGTCAACCGGACAGCCTGCGCTTGCAGGGGTAAGGAAAACCGGGCGATGAACCGTGCACCAGCGCTCACCGCCGTTGTCTTCGTCAACCGCAACGCGATCCGACGATCGTCGTGGGCGGGCGCGCAGTCCTTACGCCCGCCCCTGCCACGGCGGCATGGGCAGGACCGGCGTCATGGTCGCGGCCGACTCGGGCAGCACCACGGCCGGCGTGCGGTTGCGGTTCTGGATGACCGCGGACCCGATATTGTTGTTCTGACCCTTGTCGTCGAATTTGATCGGGCCGCCGATCATCACATGCTCGGCAATGTCGGTGGCGCGGATCGCCGCCATCAGGTCGGGCCCGTTCGCTGTGCCGGCGCGCTTGAACCCGTCGGCGGCGATGAGCAAGGCTTCGAAGGTAAAGCCGACATTGAAGCAATCGACCTCGAAGCGATTGTTCGGATGCGCCGCCTTGTACGCCGCGGCAAGCGCTTCGGTCATCTTCGACTTCGGGTTCGCCCAGGGCAGATTATAGATCGCATAGTCGGAGAGCGGCCCGAGCGCCTGGTAGAATTCCTCGTCATACAGGCCCGGCGAGCCCGGCGAGATGATCGCTTTCGGCTCGAACCGCTGCCGCACCATGTCGCGCACGAGCTTGATCGCATCGGCCGAGCGCGTCACCACCAGCACGAGATCGGGATTGATCGCGCGGATGCGCGTGACCTCGACGGCGAGATCCTGCGCCTTCGGGTCGTAGGCGATCGACTCCGCAAGCTGGAACGGCATCTGCGCGGCCGGAAACAGGCGGTCCATCGCCCCGCGCTGCGCCGTCCCGAACGTATCATTGGCGTGTATAAACACCGCGCTCTTCAACTCGACCTTGGTCGCCGCGATGAGGTCTTTGATGAGCCGCAGCCCGTTGGTGACGAGCTGCGGGCCGGTCTGGAAATTGCGCACGAGGTATTTGTAGCCCTGCTCGGTGATCTGCGGCGCTGCGGCGATGTTGATCACGAGCGGCACCTGCCGCTGCTCGCAGACCTGCGCCATCGCAAGCGTCGCGCCCGATTCGAACGCGCCGACGATGCACTGCGCGCCGTCGGCGATCGCACGCTCGGTCTGGGTGCGTGCCTGGTCGACATTGGACTCGAAATCGACGTGCAGGAGTTCGGCCGGATAGCCGTAATCGGCGAGAACCTTCGGCGCGATCACGGCGCCGCGATAGCAGGATTGCCCGGCGGCTGCGAGATAGCCCGAGCGCGGCAGCACGACCGCGATCTTGAGCGCCTGCGCTTGGGCGCGCACGATCGCCGGCGCGGCGAGGATTGCGGTCGCGGCGGCGGCCCCGCCCAAGAGACGGCGCCGGCTCACGCGGACGCGATTGTTCGAAATCATCGGCACTCCTCCTTCAAAACGGCCGGATGGTAGAAGGCTTCACCGGGATCGCGCAAGCGGTAGGGCGTGCGCCGCGAACCCGGCGGGCGGCCCTGCCCGACCGCGGTCGGCTCGAATGCCGTGGAAAGGCTATGAACGCGAGAGCGCCGCCTGCGGCCAGCGGAAATCGGCGATGGCCGCCAGCGCCTCGGGCTTGATCACGCGCATCGAGGCGGCCCGCAATTCGATCAGGCGTTCCCGCCGCAATTGCTTCAGCGTGCGGTTGACGTGGACCACGCTGAGGCCGAGCGCATCCGCGATCATTTCCTGGGTGAGCGGCATCGGGACGAACGTGCCGGTATCGAACCCGATCTCATCGAGACGGTGACTGAGTTCGACCAGGAGGTGAGCGACCCGTTCATAGGCGGTCTGCCGGCCAAGCCGCACCACGTGATTGAGCAGGAAGGCGTCCTGCCGCGCCTGCGCGGCCGCCCAGGCGCGGGAGACCCCGGGAAACCGTTTCGGCTCCACCGCCATTTCGAAGAGACAACCCGCGCTCGCAACCCGTACCGTCGTCAAAGTCAGCGCCGAGGTCGAAGCCACCGCGTTGAGCGCCGTACAATGGCCGAACAGATCGCCGGGCAGCAGGAAATCGAAGATCTGCCGCCGTCCGTCGGCGAGCACCCGCAGACGGCACGCCCAGCCGGACAGGAGCGCCGCGGGCTTGCTCAAAAACTGGCCTTCGACATACAACTCGGCGCCCGCCGCGAGCTCGGTCGCGGCGGCGCTCGTTTGTCGGATAATCGACATTTCCTGATCGGACAGCGGGGCAAAGCTCGCCAGATGCCGCCACAGCGCCTCGTGGGGCTTGCGGTCGAATTTGCGACTCTTCACGAGATCCGCAGTCATCGCTAGTCCGGCTTGATGCAGACGCTTTGTTCAACGCGGCGGCCGCGAGCTTGTTCGCCCCGGTAACGCAGTTGCGAAGACATGCGGCGACACGGAAACCGCCGGGTTTCAGTTTAGAAACCCGTAAAACCGCGGGTGTTCCGATTTGTCGCGCCGACGAATGATCGTTCAGCGAAAACCTCCGCGCGCATCTTTGAACAATCGTGACGCACAAAGCCGCACAAAAAATGGCGTCCGCGCAGCATCATTCATGCTGCGCGGGCTTTGCTGCAACGCGAGATTTGTGCTGCGGTGCGGCCTATTCTTCTTCATTCGGCGCTTTCCGCGCAGCCTGCTTCATGCAAAAAACATCGAAAAAACAGGAATTCGCCTGCGACATTTTGATGTCGTTGTTTCGATAAGGAAGGTGAAAGCACTGAATAGCTTTATAAAAAGGCACTTCATTAACCTGTAGCAAGCTTCCGATTTTTTTTTTGCAAGGGAACGGAGTTCTTACCCGGCAATTCCGTTTACAGGCGGCTCCCAGAGACCGTGCAGTCCTCGGAGCACCTTACGGACCGCACCGATACAGCTGGCGCAGCGCGTTTGCTCAATTGTCGGTCGGACTGAACCGCGGGATTGCGAGCCCTCGAGCGGCGGTCCCGTTTGCCCATCGCAAGAGGAGAAACGATCGATGTGTGACTACAGCCTACAGCATGTGGCTACACGAGCGGCGAAAGTGGGTGATCTGCTGGTGACCACTAAGTTCAACAACTCCATCACCCGCGGCTTTGCCGAGGTGGGCGAGCCGAACGTGGCGGTTTGCATTCTTCCGGGCACCGAGCTCGCCTTCGACCGCGACGTCGAATGCGATCATGCCTTGGGTTTCTTCCCGACCCGGAAGCTGCGCGAGCGTGTCGCCCGGTTCCGGCAGATCAACATGGACAACCCCTACGAGCACCATGATGCGCTCGAGTTCCCGAGCGGCCAAGTCGTTCTCCTGACTCGGCTGTGCGAAGGCCAGAACGCGACGGTGCTGCAGTTGCCCGCGACGGGCGTTCCGGAAGGCGCCGAGGGCGAGATCGAGGCTCAGGAGCCGAAGCGGCAGCGCGTCATCGTCTGACGCATC
>CAYGZV010000027.1:0-10056 GCA_964354425.1 uncultured Rhodoplanes sp.
GGAAGCTCAGCCCGTCGAGATCGGTGTAGCCCTGGATGTAGACCAGCACCTTGGCATAGCTGCCGGTGACGGTGACGTTATCGAACACCACATTGCCGATCGGCTGGGTGACGTCGTGCTGACCGGGTTGCGCCCGTTGATCTGGATGCCGGTGTCGGCATTGCCGTTGTTGGGCGTCGCATTTGCGCCGCCGGTGATGACGACATTCTTGATCAAGGCGTCGCCGGTGAAGCCGAACAGGACGATGTCGCCGTCGCCATTGGCGCTGCCATTGCCGTTCTGCTCGAAGGTCGAGTTGACGATGTCGATGGCGTCGAGGCCGAATGCCCCGCTGCCCGTTCCGATGCCGTGAATGGTGTTGCCGGCGAAATCGGAATCCTGGATGACGAGGTGATCGAGAAGCGCATTGGAGGCGACGCGCACGCCGACGGCGTTGCCGGCGAACTTGAAGCCCTGAATCGTAACCGTCCCCTGCGAATCGCCAGCGGTCGCGTCGATGTCGCCGGCGACCTGGAACCCGCTCTGACCGGGGCCGGTCGTGATGGTCGTCTGGCCGGCGCCCTGGCCGATGATCGTCAGTTCCTTGCTGATCGTCGCGCCGGCGAACGTGCCCGGCCCGACAATGATCGTGTCGCCGGCCGCGGCCGCGTCGACCGCCTCCTGGATGGTCGCGTAGCCGCCATTGCCGACGAGCAGGAAGTGGTGACCGGCGCCATCGGTGACTTTCTCGACGCCGGTGAGAAGATCGGCGCCCTGCCCGCCCGACGCGGTCACCTGCCAGCCGGCTTGGAGGCCGGCGGTGGTCGGATCGCCATCGGCGACAGCCGTGATATTGGCGGCCGTGAGCACGCCCGTATAGGTCGCGGTGTCGGTTCCGCCGCCGCCGACGAGCGTGTCGACGCCGCCGCCACCCGTCAGCGTGTCGGCGCCCGCGCCGCCGGTGAGGACGTTGGCGCCGCTGTTGCCGGTGATGACGTTGTCGAGAGCGTTTCCGGTCACGTCGACATTGGCGCCCTGTCCTTGAGCGTAGTCGGCAAGGGTGACGTTGTGCACACCGCCATTGGCGATCGGCGTGCCGTCGGCAAACTGGGTCGCCAGCGTGAGGTTGAGATCGGTCGAATGAGCGGTCGCCTTGACCGTCAGGTTGTCGACCATGATCGCGGAGTTGACGGCGCCCGTAGCGCCGCTCTGGACGACGACGGTGTCGCCGTCGTGGATGTAGAGCCGCTGATCGGGAAAGACGTGATCGGTGGTGCCGGGGCTACTGGATGTGGTCGTGTCGAGCGCGAGATTGAGCGTGTCGATCGAGTTGGCGACGATGAAGCGATGGGTGACGCCGGCGCCGAAATCGGGATTGTCGGTCCGCAGATGGCCGTCCGGATCGATGACATACGCGTAGGTGAGATTGTTGTCGCCATTGGCCGCCAGAATCTGATCGACTTGGCTCACGGTCGGGAAATTGGCCGGGTCGTCATCGAGGCCGCGCAGAAGGATCGGCGTCGTGTTGCCCTCGAACGTATTGCCGGTGATGGTGGGAATTTGCGTGGGCGCGAGCAGCCATGCGGTGCCGGCGGACTTGCCGTTGATGACGATGTCGGTGTAGCGCCCGATACCCGTGGTGTAGTCGAACGTCCCCTGGAAGTGGTTGTTGGCGATGAGCTGGGTCGCGCCGAAATCGTGCGCCGACGGATCGCCGACGCCATTGGCGATGATGATGGTCCCATTCAGCGCGTTGCCGGTGATCGCGTAGCTGCTGATTTCGCTCGACGTCGTTCCATTATCGTTGACATAGACGGCAATCGCGCCGCTCTCGACCGTCCCGCCCACGCGCGTGTCGATGAAGCTGTTCTCGACGGTGACGTTGTCGCCCCAGATCTCAAGCAGCTTGTTGGTGGTCTCGCTCCCGGCCTGCAGGTGCAGGCCCTGGATGGTGGTTCCATCGCCGTTGACGTCGACCCAATGGTTTGCGCCGAAGCCGGTCTGATGGCCGGAGATGATCGTCGCTCCGGCGGCCGCGGCCGCAGCGGATGCGGTGATGGGAGCGCCATTGGCGTCGACGCCCTGCAGCGTGAGGTTGGGCTTGTTGATGTAGAGGCCGACGGTGTGGCCAATGCCATCGCTTCCCGACTCGGTGTACGTCCCCGGCGCGATCAGAATCGTCTCGCCGCCGCTAGCCGCGTTGATGGCATCCTGGACGTGCTGGAAGCCGCCCGCATTGGCGCCCTGCTGATCGACGAGCAGGTAGGTCTTCCCGCCGATCACGACCTTTTCGACGCCGGTCAGGGTGTCGACACTGGCGCCGTCCGTAACCACCCAATGGCCGGTGTTGATCGAGATCGTAGCGCTGGCGCTATAGCCGGTCGCGGTGTCGGTTCCGCCGCCGCCGTCAATGGAGTCGTTGCCCGCGCCGCCGATCAGCGTATCGTTGCCCGCGCCGCCGTCGATCGTGTCGTCGCCGCCGAGACCGGAAAGGGTGTCGGCGCCCGATCCGCCCTGCAAGGAGTCGGGGCCCTCGGAGCCGCTGAAGGTCAGATTGGCGCTCCCGCTCGCCTCCAAGGCGACGTTGTAGTCATTGCCGCTGTAGACGTTTCCTGCATGCACAAGCGGGGTGGTGAAGTTGCCGCTATCGACCAGCCCGGCCGTGGTCGAGGAAATGTTGTTGCCGTTGGCGACCGGCGCTTCGGTGTTGACGAACACCACGCCGTAGCTCGGGTTGGCGGTGCCGGTGACGGTGTTGCCGTCGACCGAGACCGAGCCCGCGTTGAAGGCGAGCACGCCCGTTCCGAGGCCGTTCGCCACCGGGCCGGTGACGCCGAGGCCGGATATGTCGTTATTGGAAACAGTTGCGTCGGTGCCCGCCAAGGCGCCGCTGCTGCCGATCTGGATGCCGTTCTGCGCCTGCACGCCGGGGCCCGCCCCGACGATGTCGTTGTCGTGTAGATTGGCCGTGAGCGTCGGCCCGATGACGAAGATGCCGGACTTCTGGAACAGATCGATCAGCGAGTTCTGCACCGTGATCGTGTGCTCGCCGGCGCCCGAATGGCTGTCCGCGACGATCGCGTGGTTTCGCTGATTGCCGGACGCCGCCTGGCCTGCGAGCTCGTCCACCTTGGTCACGTGAACGCCGTCGACAGTGAGGTCCGAGTTCAACGCATAGATGCCGACGAACTGACCGCCGGAGTTCGCAACCGCGCCCTGGTCGTTGCCGTCGACGGTCAGACCCTTGATGATGACATCGGCGTCGTTCTTGACGCCGATCACGGCGTACTGGTTGGGCAAGCCGCGCAAGCTGTCGACGACGTTGACCGTAAGATTGGCGGCATCGGGCGATAGAATGATCGTCTGCCCCTGCCCCGCCCCGGACAGCGTGATGTCCTTGCCGTCAATGGTGAGCTGTTCTTGGTACACGCCGGCGGCGATGAGAATCGTGTCGCCGTCCGACGCTGCGTCGATCGCGGCCTGGATGGAGTCGCCTGCGTTGACGATAAAGCTATTGCGGCCGAAGATCGCGGGCTGCGCCGGCCCCCAGATGAAGATCCCCGGCCCGTCGAATGTGTTGCCTGCAACGACCGAGGCAGCATTCCAGGTGGCTCCGCCAGCACCCGAGCCGACGCCGATTCCTTCGAGGAGATTGTCTATGAACTCGTTGTCGGTGACGGTGATGGGCTGGCCGCTCGGGAAGGCGTCCATCGACAGGCCGACGAGATTGCCCTCGAAGGTGTTGTCGGTCACCGTCACGCCTTCGGTCGTCTGCCCGCCATTGACGTAGACGCCCGTGTGCCAGCCGGTCATGACGTTGTCGGTGACGAGAAGCCCGTTGGCGCCGCTGGAGGTCATGATGCCGCGCGACTGGTCGCTGTCCACCGTCCCGGCGCGGAAGAAGACGCTGTTCGTGATGACGACGTCCGAGGATTGGACGAAGATGCCGGGCCTATCGCTGCCGGTGGCGCCGGTATGGGCGCCGTCAAGAATGCGCAACCCGTCGACGACGACGCCGCTGCCAGCGCCGCCAATGTGCAGCAATCCTGAAAGCGTGCTCTCCCCGACGCCGCCGGTCAGGTCGCGGCTGGCATCGCTCCCGTCGACGCCCGAATGGGCGCCGAGGATCGTGAGCGGCTTGTTGACGGTGACATTGCCGGCGTAGACGCCCGCCTCTATGACAATCGTGTCGCCGACGCCGGCCGCGTCGATCGCAGCCTGGATGGTGGCGTACTCGCCTAGTCCAGTTCCGACGGTCCGGGTTGCCATCGACGTTACTCCTGTTGGATCAGGCCGCGCAAAATGGATGACGCACTTGTCCCCGTCGCTGGGGATGCGCCCAGATTTCGTCGGCTTATTCGAGCAATTGCCCGATCCTGCCGCTATGTGTTCAAGTTGTAGCTCAGCGTCACTCGACGCATCTTTGGATGTAGGCGCCTCTGGTTCGCGGCGGAGGCGCGCGTCCTGCGTTAAGGACCTGACTTTGACGCATCAACAACTTCGCGCGCATTAAACGCCACGCGTCGGCACGTTGCTTATAGCTTAGAACCCTGGAGAGCCCGCCAGGATCAACCAAGCAATACTCCCCGAGAATTGTTGGGACATCAATCGCTCCCAACGGCCATTCCCGTGGGGGCTCGTATTGAAAGGCTAGTACCGGTGAGTCAAGAACGATCGTATCTGCGGCGAACTACATCCCCGCCGCGCATCCGGAACCTGCCACGCACGCTTCCCGGCGGGCTGCCCCATTGGCAAAAAAAGCCATTAGTCGAATGACTTGCGGCTAGGTTCCGCTAAGAAAGCGGCGCCGCCCCAGAGGATCTGCAAACGGTTACACCGGATAGAAGACGCCGGGCTAAACGGCAGTGTGCGCAAACGCCGCGTCTCCGTGAAAGCGGGCCGACCACCTTCTCTATAACTATTATAGTCACGAAGGCATCGCCTCGCCCTCGTCATACGCCGCCTTTCCCTATCCCTTTGTCCGGTCAAAAATCTCCCGGCCGATCAGCATGCGCCTGATCTCGTTCGTCCCCGCCCCGATCTCGTAGAGCTTGGCGTCGCGCAACAGGCGGCCGGCGGCGTAATCGTTGGTATACCCATTACCGCCGAGGCACTGGATCGCCTCCAGCGCCGTCGCGGTCGCCCGCTCCGACGCGAACAGGATCGCGCCCGCCGCGTCCTCGCGGGTGACGCGGTCCTCGTCGCAGGCGCGCGCGACCGCGTAGACATAAGAGCGCGCCGCATTGAGCGCGACATACATGTCGGCGAGCTTCGCCTGGATGAGCTGGAACGAGCCGATCGGCTCGCCGAACTGGCGGCGCTCATGCACGTAAGGGATCACGAGGTCGAGCGCCGACTGCATGATGCCGAGCGGGCCGGCCGCGAGCACCACGCGCTCATAGTCGAGGCCGGACATCAGCACCTTGACGCCGTGGCCGACGCGCCCGAGCACGTTCTCCTCCGGCGCCTCGCAGTCCTCGAACAGAAGCTCGCAGGTGTCGGAGCCGCGCATGCCGAGCTTGTCGAGCTTCTGCGCGGTCGAGAAACCCTTCATGCCCTTCTCGATCAGGAAGGCGGTGATGCCGCGCGCCCCCGCCTCGCGGTCGGTCTTGGCGTAGACGACGAGCGTATCGGCCTCCGGCCCGTTGGTGATCCACATCTTGCTGCCGTTGAGGACGTAGCGGTCCCCCTGCTTGTCGGCGCGCGTGCGCATCGAGACGACGTCGGAGCCCGCGCCGGTCTCGCTCATCGCGAGCGCGCCGACATGCTCGCCTGACATGAGCTTCGGCAGGAAGCGCCGCTTCTGCTCGTCGGTGCCGTTGCGGCGGATCTGGTTGACGCAGAGATTGGAATGCGCGCCATAGGACAGGCCGACAGACGCCGAGCCGCGCGAGACCTCCTCCATCGCCACGCAATGGGCGACATAGCCGAGCCCGGCGCCGCCCCACTCCTCCTCCACCGTGATGCCGTGCAGGCCGAGCGCGCCGAGTTCGGGCCACAGGTCGCGCGGGAACTGGTTGGTGCGGTCGATCTCCTCGGCGCGCGGCGCGATGCGCTCGTCGGAAAAGCGCCGCACCAGGTCGCGGAGCTGGTCGACATCGTCACCGAGCCCGAAATCGAGGCCCGACCAGGCGTTGGGGATCATGGAAGCCGCTCCGGCCACGAGGAGACATTACTAGCGCTTATAGCGGCGAACGGCGGGAATGGCCAAGCGGCGGGCGCCCGGCGTGCCGCCTAACGCCGAGGCTCGCTTGCATCGCGTAAAGGGGGGCAGCCCCTCGCCATCCCTCCCCCGCAAGCGGGAGGGAGTCGCGCGGCGGCGCGACGGGTGGAAGCATTCGTGTGCGCGTGAAATCGGGGGCGCGTGATTCACTTCAGCCCGAACCAGAGCGTGGCGATGCCGAGAAACGAGAAGAAGCCGACCACGTCGGTGATCGTGGTGACGAACACGCCCGACGACACCGCGGGATCGGCGCGGAACCTGGCGATTGTCAGCGGGATCAGGATTCCGCCGAGCGCGGCCGCGGCGAGATTGCAGATCATGGCAAGGCCGATCACGACGCCGAGGTCCGGGATTCTGAACCAGGCGAACGCGGCGATCCCGGTGATGACGGCGAAGGCGAGCCCATTGACGATCCCGACGAGGAATTCGCGGAACACCACCCGGCGCGCATTGCTGTCGCGCAGCTCGCGCGTCGCGAGCGCCCGCACGGCGATCGTCATCGTCTGCGTCGCCGCGTTGCCGCCCTGGCTCGCGACGATCGGCGCGAGAACGGCGAGCGCCACCATCTTCTGCAGTTCGCCCTCGAACAGGCCGAGCACGGACGAGGCGAGGAAGGCCGTCGCCAGATTGACTAGGAGCCAATTGAAGCGGCCCCGCGCGATGGTCCAGACGGAATCGGAGAGCTGCTCGTCGCCGGTGACGCCGCCGAGCGCCTTGATGTCCTTCTCCGCCTCCTCCTCGATCACGTCGACCACGTCGTCGACCGTGACGACGCCGACCAGCCGGTCGGCGTCGTCCACCACCGGCACCGCGACCAGGTTGTAGCGCTCGAACAGGCGCGCCACCGCTTCCTGGTCGTCGGTCGCCCGCACGCGGTGGCGCTCGGCGTCCATCAGTTCGGAAATCAGCGTCGGACGCTTGGTTCGCAACAGCCGATCGAGGCTCACCGCGCCCAGCAGGCGGGAGTCGCCGTCGACCACGTAAAGCTCGTAGAACCGGTCGGGAAGGTCGACCGTCTCCCGCATGTAATCGATCGCGTGGCCGACCCGCCAGGCTGGCGGCACGGCGATGTAATCGGTCTGCATCCGCCGGCCGGCGGAGTCCTCGGGATATTGCAGGCTGCGCGTCAGCGCGACCCGCTCGGGCGGCGGGAGCTGCTCGAGGATTTCCGCCTGCTCGTCCTGCGGCAGGTCCTCGAGGATGTAGACGGCGTCGTCGGAGTCGAGATCGCGCACGCCCTCGGCGACCGTTTCGGGCGGCAGTTCGTCGAGAATCTCCTCGCGCACCGCATCGTCGACTTCGATGAGGGCGGTGAAGTCGAAATCGGCGCCCATGAGCTCGATCAGGCGGGGACGTTCGTCCGGATCGAGCGCTTCGAGCAGGTCGCCGAGATCGGCTTCATGCAGCTCGCCGACGAACCTTCCCAGCGTCGCCGCGTCGGCCGCTTCGAGCGCGGTGCGGACGCGCGCAACGAACTCGGCGCGGATCGCGCCCTCGTCGTCGCGCAGCGCAGGTTCGTCGGCGCCGCCTGCGGCGGTGTGGCTTTCTGCCTCGCGCATCGCATCCTCGATCGAGCGGCGCGCATGCCCGGGCTCCGCGGCGCGCGCCGACCAGTGCAAACCACGGGCGACAGGATTATGACGCGGCGGCGAATCGCCGCGAACCGTCTTGATTTTCCGCCACTTTAGCGAGCGGTGCTCGACGTTTCGCGGCCGACCCGCCCGGGACGAATCGGTTGTTCTGCGTATAGCGGGTCGGTTTCGACGCCCGAATTGATGCAAACCGAGCACGCTCACCGCGTTTTCAACGCTTATGCACTCCATTTAATTAACTCGGCCGTTACGAAATCGACGGAAGTATGAAAGGATTGGTGCCGTAACTGGATCGGGGGGGGACCTTGATCGACCTTCGCGCGCTGAGCGCAGTCGCCGGTTTGCTCGCGCTGATCGCGACAGGCCCGGCGCACGCGGCCGAATGCCGGGGCAAGCCGGACGCTCTCGGGACGAGCCGCACTCTGGTCATCGACCCGAGCGAGCATGTCCGTCTGGGGATGATGCAATACCCCGAGACGCTGCCGCTCGCCGACCGGGAGGTCGTGCTCACGTTCGACGACGGCCCGCTTCCGCCCTTCACCAGCCGCGTTCTCGACCTGCTCGCGGCCGAATGCGTCAAGGCCACCTTCTTCCTCGTCGGCCAGATGGCGAAAGCCCATCCCGATCTGGTGCGGCGGATTCACGCCGCCGGCCACACGGTCGGCACCCATAGCAACAGCCACCCTTTCACGTTTCATCGCATGTCGCCGCAACAGGCGGATGCGGAGGTCGAAGGCGGGATCGCCGCGGTCGCCGCCGCGCTCGGCGACCGCGACGCGGTGGCTCCCTTCTTCCGCATTCCCGGCCTCATGCGGGGCGACACGATCGAGCGTTACCTCGCCGGCCGGACGCTGATGACCTGGAGCGCCGATTTCCCGGCTGACGACTGGAAGCGCATTTCAGCGAACGAAATCGCCGCGCGCGCCCTGCATCGGATCGAAGCCAGAGGCCGCGGCATGCTGCTGCTGCACGACATCAAACCGGCAACCGTGCTGGCGATGCCCGTGATCCTGAGCGAATTGAAGCGCCGTGGCTACCGCATCGTCCATGTCGAGCCGGCAACGCCGGATCGCGTCAAGACGGCGACGCTTCCCTCGCAATGGCGGGTTCGCCGGGATGGCAAGTGGCCGTCGCCGGAGCTGAGCATCGAGGTTCTGCTCGCCGAGTCGGTCCTGCCCGCCCCTGCGCCAGTGAGCTTCGGCCTCGCCAATTCGTTCTTCCCCGGCGAGGCCGTCGCGCTACCACGCCTGCGCTTCTACGCGGTCGCGCGGGGCGATATCCCGCTGCCGCCTGAAACGCCCTGGCCGCGCTTGCAGCCGCAGGACGAGCCGGTCACCACGCTCGTACAGGCCGAAGAAGCGGAATTGCCGGCGCCGAGCCTCAGCAGTTTCGGCTATGGCGACGACTTCGCCCCGATGGTTCCGGAGCCGGGCTCGCTCCAGCGGCAGGCGTCCTTTCCGCCGCTGCCCGACACGAAGGGCCGTATGACCGCCGGCGAGGGGGCGGCGAGCGTCCGCCCGCGTCAGGCGCGGCGTCAGGTGGAGACCGCCGGCATTCTGCGCTTCCTGTTCCCGTTCAGGGTTGCGAAGCCGATGTGACGCGCCGGAAGCCGCCGGCCGGGCGCTTCCCGGACGCGGTTTGTCCGGTTTGCCTGCGCTGACGGCTGACGGCCGCCTCGACGTGATGCTTCAGGCGCGCGGTGCGGCTTCTTTCTCCGAAGGGGCAACGACAAGCGCCGAGTTTCCAGACGCTTATCGCCTGTCGCGGGCCGCGCGGCGCGCGGCCGGTGCGCCGCCCGTGCCGAAGGAATAATAAGAACCGTAGGCCGCGTACCAGGTGTTGACGGCGCAGTAGCCGCCGACTCCGCTCACGGCCGCCCGGCACTGCTCGTATGTGGAGAAGTAGCAGTTCGTGCCGCCGCCTCGCGTGCTGTAATAGGCGCACCAGGGATAGAGCCGATAGCCGCCGCTCTGGGCGCTTGCCGGCGCGGCGTCGAGGGCAAAAGCCGCAGCCAGTGTGGCCAGTGCAAGCAGGGCGGTCCGACGCATGGCGTTCTCCTTCAAGCAGGCAAGCTCGGCAGGCAAGCTCGGCATTGCTTCCCCTCGACAGGGAATGTGGCGACGTCTGCACGTTAAGATAAGCCCTCGCCTGAAAGAGGCCTGGCGCACCCGCGCGGCAGCATCGGACACAGCCAATCAACGATCTCGAAATTATTGGTGCGGTCGAGAGGACTCGAACCTCCACGGGTCGCCCCACTAGCAC
>CAYGZV010000027.1:10156-14689 GCA_964354425.1 uncultured Rhodoplanes sp.
AAATTATTGGTGCGGTCGAGAGGACTCGAACCTCCACGGGTCGCCCCACTAGCACCTCAAGCTAGCGCGTCTACCAGTTCCGCCACGACCGCTTAGGATGAACGCCGGCCGGCGGGCCAAGCGTTTTCGCGACAACGAGCATGTAACAAATCGATCATGCCGGGACAAGATCGGTCCAGGCGACGGGCTCGGCCGCCAGGGTCTCGCCGTGGTCCTTGGCGCTTGACGGAGTTCGGGCCATTTAGAACGAGCATCCTGAGCTACGGATGGACAACCGGGTTGGTCGAGAGGTGATCGAGGCGATTGACGCTCACATGGCGCTTGGCGGCGTCCGCGCAGCGCCTTCGACTGCGCTCCCGCCGGTCGAATGGCGCGTCGGCGCAGGCCTCGTCCCCTACGCGCAGGCGCTCGCCGTGATGGAGGCGCGCGCCGCAGCCGTCGCGGACGGTCGCGCCGCCGAGCTCGTCTGGCTGCTCGAGCACCCTCCCCTTTACACCGCGGGCACGAGCGCCGACGCGAAGGACCTGGTCGAGGCGCGCTTCCCGGTGCATCGCGCCGGGCGCGGCGGACAGTTCACCTATCACGGCCCCGGCCAGCGGGTGATCTATCTCATGCTCGACCTCAAGCGCCGCCGGCCGGACGTCCGCCGCTTCGTCGCGACGATCGAGGAGTGGCTCATTCGCACGCTCGCGCATTTTGGTGTGCAGGCCGAGCGCCGCGCCGGGCGCATCGGGGTGTGGGCGCCGCGGCCCGAGCGGGGCGACGGCCGGGAGGACAAGATCGCGGCGATCGGCATTCGCCTCACGCGCTGGGTAAGCCTGCACGGCGCGAGCCTCAACATCGATCCCGATTTGTCGCATTTTTCCGGAATCGTTCCGTGCGGCGTCGCCGACCCGCGCTACGGCGTCACGAGCTTGCGGGATCTCGGCCGGACAGCCTCGATGACCGAGGTGGACGCCGTTTTGAAACGTGAATTCGAACCGCTGTTCGGGCCGGCCGAATGGATGGCAGGCGATCCGCACGAACTGTCCGCCGCACGCCTTTCGGCAGGAACGATCGAGCCCGCCGCCCGGCCCTGATCACATTGTGGACAGGACCGAGAAAGCTTCCCCGCGCCGGCGCTCGTCGAGATCGCGCACGGCGCCTTCCGCCACATCGAGCCTGGTGACGCGGGCAAGCCAGGGACCCCGGCGCGCCGCCTCGACCATCGCTTCGACCGCATCGGCCGGACCGGCAATTACCGCTTCCACAGAACCTTCGCGCCGATTCCTCACCCAACCTTCGAGGCCATGCCGGGCCGCCTCGTTCGCTGCCCAGGCGCGATAGCCGATGCCCTGCACGCGGCCTCGCACGATGAGATGCCGAATCACGCGTGGCTTGCCCCCCATGCGACAGCTCCGATTCCAAGCACGGCCTCATCATCCGCGGCATCCGCCGCAGGTCGGCCGGATCGCTTTAGCATGGTTGTTCGAGTCGGTGATGCGGCGGCGCTCAGGTCAGCGCGTCCGCGCAAAGGACCGGGTTCGCTGAAAAAGCGACGGCTCTTCAAGGTGTCAGCGATATGTACTAGGAGTTGTGCAAACTCGAATCGCTGGCTTCTTGTATACGGCTCAACGCCTCCGCTTCGAGGTGCGCCATGTCCAGGATGAAACCGAGCGCGTCGAGCCCGTGCCGACGTGCGATCTGCGCCAAATCCAGCGACAAGTCCGCGATATAGGCGGCGGCCTCGGCCGAATTGTTGACATCTTGGAGGTGCGTTTGTTCCGGCATATACGACCTGCGGAGCGACGTCTGAGGCAATGGACTAGACCCCTGAAGCATACCCTACTCTTAGTTGATACGAATCATAATCTCTACTCCTAATTTAGTAGAACTAGCCGGTCTTCCAGGCCATGCAATTTGACAGGCGGGGGATGCTTACCCATTTTCCAGGCGCTCGCGGAGGCGATCCGCCCGCCGCGCGCCGGCAAAGGTTGCCGAAAACACAAGGCACTTCATGAACATAGTTGTCGTCGAATCTCCGGCCAAGGCAAAGACCATCAACAAATATCTCGGCCGCGGCTATGAGGTGCTGGCCTCGTTCGGCCATGTGAGGGACCTCCCTGCGAAGGACGGCTCGGTCGATCCCGCCACCGATTTCCGCATGGTTTGGGAGGTGGATCCGAGGGCGCAGAAGCGACTTAACGAGATCGCGCGCGCGCTCAAATCCGCCGACAAGCTCATCCTCGCGACCGACCCGGACCGCGAGGGCGAAGCGATCTCCTGGCATCTTCTCGAAGCGCTGAAGGAGAAGCGCGCCCTGAGCGGCCAGGCGGTCGAGCGGGTCGTCTTCAACGCCATCACCAAGCAGGCGGTGACCGAGGCGATGAAGCATCCGCGCGAGATCGATCAGGCGCTGGTCGATGCTTATCTCGCCCGCCGCGCGCTCGACTATCTCGTCGGCTTCACGCTCTCGCCGGTGCTGTGGCGCAAGCTGCCGGGCGCGCGTTCGGCCGGCCGGGTGCAGTCGGTCGCGCTGCGGCTCGTCTGCGACCGCGAGCTCGAGATCGAGAAATTCGTCCCGCGCGAATACTGGTCGCTCGTGGCGACGCTTGCGACCCCGCGCGGGGAGAGCTTCCAGGCGCGGCTCGTGGGCGCCGACAGGCAGAAGATCGCACGGCTCGACATCGGCGCCGGCGCCGAGGCCGAGGCGTTCAAGCAGGCGCTGGAACAGGCGGCTTTTTCCGTCGCCTCGGTCGAAGCCAAGCCGACCAAGCGCAACCCGGCGCCGCCCTTCACCACCTCGACGCTGCAGCAGGAGGCGAGCCGCAAGCTCGGCTTTGCTCCCGCGCATACGATGCGCGTCGCCCAGCGCCTTTACGAGGGCATCGAGATCGGCGGCGAGGCGGTCGGCCTGATCACCTATATGCGCACCGACGGCGTGCAGATCGCGGAAGAGGCCGTGGCGTCGATCCGGTCGGCGATCGGGACCGAGTACGGCGCGCGCTACGTGCCGGACGCGCCCCGCCGCTATCAGACGAAGGCGAAGAACGCGCAGGAGGCGCACGAAGCGATCCGGCCGACCGACATCGCGCGGCGGCCGCGCGATGTCGCGCGCTTCCTCGATACCGACCAGGCCAAGCTGTACGAACTCATTTTCAAGCGCGCCCTGGCGAGCCAGATGGAATCGGCCGAGCTCGAGCGCACCACCGTCGACATCACCGCGCAGGTTGACGCGCCCAGGCCGCGCTTGCTCGATCTGCGCGCCAACGGGACCGTGGTCACGTTCGACGGCTTTCTCGCCGTGTATCAGGAGGGCCGGGACGAAGCGGCCGAGGACGAGGAGCAGCGCCGGCTGCCGCAGATGAGCGTCGGCGAGGCGCTCAAGAAGCTCGGGGTCGATTCGAGCCAGCATTTCACCGAGCCGCCGCCGCGCTATTCGGAAGCCTCCCTGGTCAAGCGGCTGGAGGAGCTCGGCATCGGCCGGCCCTCGACCTATGCCTCGATCCTGCAGGTGCTGAAGGACCGCAGTTATGTCCGCGCTGAGAAGAACCGGCTGGTCCCGGAGGACCGCGGCCGCATCGTCACGGCCTTTCTCGAAAGCTTCTTCTCGCGCTATGTCGAATACGACTTCACCGCCGATCTCGAAGAGCAGCTCGACCGCGTCTCCAACAACGAGATGGCGTGGCTCGAACTCATGCGCCGGTTCTGGCGCGACTTCTTCGCCGCGGTGGAGGAGATCAAGGATTTGCGCGTCGGCAACGTGATCGACACGCTCGACGAGATGCTCGCGCCGCATCTCTTCCCGCCGCGGCCGGACGGGACCGATCCGCGGCTCTGCCCGACCTGCGCCACCGGGCGGCTGTCGTTGAAGCTCGGCCGCTACGGGGCGTTCATCGGCTGCTCGAACTACCCGGACTGCCGCTACACCCGTCCCTTCTCGGTGCCGGGCGCCGACGGCGTGACGGAGCCGGAAACCCGCGTGCTCGGACAGGCCCCCGACACCGGGCTCGAGGTCTCGCTCCGGACCGGCCGGTTCGGCCCTTACGTGCAGCTCGGCGAAGGCAATGGCGAGGAGAAGCCCAAGCGCGCCGGCCTACCGAAGGGGACCGCCCCCGACTCCGTCGATCTCGACCTTGCGCTCGGCCTTTTGTCGCTGCCGCGGGAGATCGGCGTGCATCCGGAGGACGGCGAGCCGATCGTGGCGGGGATCGGCCGCTACGGCTCCTATGTCCAGCACGGCAAGACCTACGCCAATCTGGAGCCGGGCGACGACGTGCTCACGATCGGCCTCAACCGCGCCGTGACCTTGATCGCCGAGAAACAGGCGAAGGGGCCGCGCGGGCGACGCTTCGCCGCCGACCCCGGCCGGGCGCTCGGCGACCACCCGGAAAAGGGCGGGTCGATCGTGGTCAAGAGCGGGCGCTACGGCCCCTATGTCAGCCATGGCGGGATCAACGCCACCATTCCGCGCGACAAAACCCCGGATGCGATCACGCTCGACGAGGCGGTCGGCCTGCTCGCCGCGCGCGCGGAACGGGTCGGCGCTGCGCC
>CAYGZV010000027.1:14789-16753 GCA_964354425.1 uncultured Rhodoplanes sp.
CGGCGCACCCGCCCCTTCTCCGTCCGCGCCCTTTATTCCGCCCCCAACTCCGCCTATATTCAATCCGCCGGCTTGCCGGCTATGGCGATAAATGGCCGTCGTAATAAACCTTTCGGACCCGGGGGCAGTACCCGGCGCCTCCACCATCTGCCCATGGGGCTGCGGCCCCGCCGCAATCGCGGCTGCTGTCCAGGTGGGCAGGTGATGGGGGCGAAATAGGATCGACGAGGGCGTAAAGGGCGCGCTTTTGCTCGGTATGGTTCCGCCGTTATCGGGCCTTAGCAATAGTTGCCAACGACAACTATGCTCCGGTGGCTCAGGCCGCGTAACGCGGTTTGAAATACCGATTCTAAGCCCTGGCGTGTAGCAACGTCAGGCGGGGTTCGGAGGCACCTGGCAACAGAAGCCTCCACTTCGCCTTCCCTTCGCGGCTCGGTTCTGATGGGGAGGTTTGTTTTCTTGGGTTTGTTTGGGCGCGCCACGCCGGAACCGCTGGTTGCGCAATGTTCGCGCCGGCCCTGCGCCCGGCCGCTTTCGCCGCTGTTCCAGATTTCTGGGGGACACTTCGCCAGAAAATGTTCTAGCATCGCACCCTTAAACGAATCGTCGAGACCTCGATCGATGGCGACTGATTACATCCGCTACGACATCCTCACCCAGGAGGCGCTGCGCGGCGTGGTGCGAACCGTGCTCACCGACGCGGCGGCCAAGGGCCTGCCCGGCGAGCACCATTTCTACATCAATATCGACACCCGCGCGGACGGCGTGAAGATCTCCCCCCGGCTGTCCGCGCAGTACCCGGAAGAGATGACCATCGTCCTGCAGCATCAGTTCTGGGACCTCGCCATCCATGACGACGTGTTCGAGGTCGGCCTGTCGTTCAATGGCATTCCCGAGCGTCTGGTGGTGCCGCTCGCGGCGATCAAGGGGTTCTTCGACCCCTCGGTTCAGTTCGGCCTGCAGTTCGCGATCGAGTCCGAATTCGACGCCGAGTCGCCCGAAGCCACGACCGCCGAGCCGGCGGAAAGCGGCGCTTCCGAGCCTCCGTCCGAGAAGCCGGGCAAGGAGCGCCCGCCGGCGCGCCACAAGCGCGTGCCGGGACGCGCGAGCGAGCCCGTGCCGACCCCAGCCAATCCCCCGCCGCAGGCGCGCGCGGACGAGCCGCCCGACAAGCCCGAGGGCGGCGGCGAGGTCGTGCGTCTCGACCGGTTCCGCAAGAAGAAATAGCCCGGCCAAGCCGAGCATCGACCCGCCCGCAAGGGATGCTTCCCCAATCGAATATGCGGCGGACGCGATGCGTGGTGGCGCGTGGTCGTAGGCGACCCATTCACAGTGCCCAGCGAGATCGCCATGCCGCGGATACGCACCGAGACCGACACGTTCGGCCCCATCGACGTTCCCGCCGAGTCCTACTGGGGCGCGCAGACCGAGCGCTCGCGCCGCAATTTCCGCATCGGCGACGAGCGCATGCCGATGTCGCTCATCCGCGCGCTCGCCCGCGTCAAGCGCGTGGCGGCCGAGGTGAACAACGCGCTCGGGCTTCTCGACGAGCGCCGCATGGGCGCGATTGTCGCCGCCGCCGACGAGATCGTCGCCGGGCGCTTCGACGAGCACTTCCCGCTGATCGTCTGGCAGACCGGTTCCGGCACCCAGACAAACATGAATGTCAACGAGGTCATCGCCAACCGCGCAAACGAACTGCTGGGCGGGACGCTCGGCGCCAAGGCGCCGGTGCATCCGAACGACCACGTCAATATGAGCCAGTCCTCGAACGACAGTTTCCCCAGCGCGATGCATATCGCTGCGGTCGCGGAAATCACCGAGCACCTGGTCCCCGCGCTTTCCCATCTGGGCGCGGCGCTCGCCGAAAAAAGCGAGGCGTTCGAGCCGATCGTGAAGATCGGGCGCACGCATCTGCAGGACGCGGTGCCGCTCACGCTCGGACAGGAGTTTTCCGGCTATGC
>CAYGZV010000027.1:16853-18110 GCA_964354425.1 uncultured Rhodoplanes sp.
GCGCTCGCCGCGCTCGCCACCGCGCTGTTCAAGATCGCCAACGATCTCCGCCTGCTCGGCAGCGGGCCGCGCTCCGGCTTCGGCGAAATCATCCTGCCGGAGAACGAGCCCGGCTCCTCGATCATGCCGGGCAAGGTCAACCCGACCCAGAGCGAGGCGCTCACCATGGTGTGCGCCCGCGTGTTCGGGAACGAGACGACGATCACGGCGGCGGCGAGCCAGGGGCATTTCGAGCTGAACGTGTTCAAACCGGTGATCGCGTTCGCCTTCCTCCAATCGGTGCGCCTGCTCGCCGACGCGGCGCGTTCCTTCACCGATTACTGCGTCGCCGGCATTCGTCCCAACGAAGAGCGGATCGCCGCGCTCATGCGCCAGTCGCTCATGCTGGTGACGGCGCTCGCGCCCAAGCTCGGCTACGAGAAGGCGGCGGAAATCGCTAAGACGGCGCACGCGAAGGGCACGACGCTGCGCGAGGAAGCGGTCCGGCTCGGTCATGTCACGGCCGAGGAATTCGATCGCATCGTGCTCCCGCACGCGATGACGCGGCCGGGCTGACCCTTCCGCCGGAGCGGAATGGCGCCGCGCCGTCCGCCCAATCCGAAAAAGCATCCAAAACGCGCATCGCCGCGGAACGCGCGGCCGCGAACCGGGTTCATTGGGGAGACGTCGAAGGCTTACGGAAGCCGCTTGACGCCGTTCGAGAGGGCCAACCGCGATCTCGACCGACACCGGATCGATACGGGAGATGGGCATGAAGTCGCCAGTCGTGAAGCGCTCGATCGTGATTGCCGGCCACAAAACAAGCGTGAGCCTCGAGGATGCGTTCTGGAGAGGTTTGAAGGAGATCGCCGGAAGTCGTCACATAACGCTTTCGGATCTCGTGTCGACCATCGATACCGAGCGCCAGCACGGGAACCTCTCGTCGGCGATCCGCCTGTTCGTGCTTGACCACTACCGCGGCGGCAACGGGACCCACGCCGCCGCTCCTCCCGCGCATGACGGGGCCTCCCGGCCGGCGATGCGCGCCGGGTAAGTCCCGAATTCGGGGCATCAAAATCGCGTCAGCGGCGCTTACGGCCGCCCGAAAAACTCGTCCCAGAACGACCTGTTCGGCGGAGCCGGCCGGGACGGCGCAGGCGCCTGGGCGGGCCTCGCCGGGGGAGACGCCGTCGCGGGTTTCACCGGCTGCGGCTTGATATTGATCGCCGCGGGCAGTTGCGGCGCACGTTCGGAGACGGCGGACCCCGTCTCGCCCGG
>CAYGZV010000027.1:18210-25952 GCA_964354425.1 uncultured Rhodoplanes sp.
GAGCCTGATCCGCCCATCCAGGATGGCGATCCCCGTCGCGACCGAGGGAATGACAACCCGCCCCGCATCGAGGGCCGGACCGAGATAGGCCGAAAGCCGGTCGGGCGCGAGGCCGCGCTCGGACGCCCGGATGGCGGCGTCGATCGCCTTGGGATCGAGACCCGTGATCTGCACGCCTTCCACCGACAAGGTTCCGTTGCCCTGCAGCGCGCCCACCAACGCGGCCGGACTTCGTCCCGTCCCCTCGATCTCGACGGACAGGGACACGCCGCCCGAAGCCGGCGGCTTGCTGCGGCCGAACGTGATCTGGGCGAGGTCGCCCTTTGCAAGATCGAGGCGCGCCCGCGCGGACAGGCCTTCCGGGGTAAGCCGGAAGGCCGCACTGGCGGTCAGGGCGCCGCCGGCAACGCGCGCCGTGAGCTCATCCAGCGCGAGAGACGAGCCGTCGAAGTTGGCGCGGCCTTTCAGATCCTGCGCTGCGAGCCCGGGCAGGAGCGCGGCGCGTCCGGCTTCGAAACTTATGCCGCCTTTAACATCGTCGAACAGCGGACGGCCGAACGGCTCGGCCGGCCACCCGGCCGCCTGGTCGCGCGCGGGCGCGCGCCGCGGGACGCCGATCACGGCAGCGATGACCTGCGCCGCGTCCAGGTCGGTCGCCTGGATGCGGCCGTCGATCGCGAGCGGGGACGCGAGCCGGAGGCTGACGCGGCCCCCCACTCCTGCACCCATGATCCGGCCCTTGATGTCCTCGAAAGCGAGCGCCCGGCCGGCAAATGCGAGCCGGCTCTCGAATGCAAGCGGCAGGGCCGCCGGCGCAGCCGCGTTCAGGAGGGGTCGCACGTCCGTAGCGGTCAGCGCCAGATTGGCTACGCCGCGCAGTTCGCCCTTGTCGCGCCGAGCCGTGCCCGCGCCGGACGCCGCGAGCCCGCTTGCCGCAAGGCGCAGCTCGAATGCGACATCGCCGTCGAGCGGGCCGTTTCCGGCTAGCGAGATGGTGGCAGGCCGCGCATCGATCGCCGCCACTCGGTCGAGCCCGACCAGGGCGGCGAGCACCTTGCCGTCGTCGGCCTCGAGCGATCCGTCGATCTTCACTTTGGCCGCGGTGAGCGCGGCGGGATCGCCGGTCCCGCTCGCCACCATGGTCAGCCGCACCGCGCCGAGCTTTCCGTCGATCGCAAGCCTCGCCTGGGTCGCCGGTCCCGCGCGACCGGAACTCGCCGGCTCCGGCTTGGCCGGCCCCACTTCGAGCCGGGCGCGCAAATCGGCGGGGCCGAGTTGACCGCCATACCGCTTGATCTCGTCGGCGGCGGGCGGCGCGAAACGGCCGAGCAGCGCGATCAGTCCGTCGGAACGCGCAGCCGTGAGCGAGAGCGAGGCGGCGCCCTGCGGCGAGGCGGCCGATGTGTCGATCAAGCCGGTCGCCTTGATGCTCGCGCCGCGGAGATCGGCGACCGAGACGCGTTCGATCGTGAGCCCGCTCGCGTCCAGCTTGAGCTTCGTTTCGACCCGGCTCGCTTCGATGTCGGCGTAGCTGACCTTTCCGATCGAGAGCGCGAGCGCCACGTTGCGCGGCCATTCAAGCTTGACGCCGGCGAACACGCCGGTGGCGATCGCGATCGCGGATTCGAGATCGATCTCGTCCGCGCGAAGCGCGGCGTCGAGCCGCGCCGGGCCGTCCGGACCCGCCGGCGCATAGGCGATGCGCCCTTCGATCTGCTTGTGGTCGATGTCCGCCTTCAGCCGATCCACGGTGATCGCCTGATCGCCGACGATGAGCTCGCCGCTGGCGCGGAGCGGCGCCACCGGGCCGCGCAGCCGGTCCCCGTCGCCCTCGATAAAGGACCACAGCGCGCGCGGATCATGCGACTCGATGCTGGCGGGGCCGGCGAATTCGAGCCCGTTTCGGCGCGCTTCGAGCCGCCCGCTCAGGCGCACCTGGGTCAGGCCGGGCGCGCGGAATTCGAGCGTCTCGATATCCCACTGATCGCCGTCCACGCCGATCGTGCCCTGCACGCTTTGCACGGCTGCGCCGCCGACCGTGAGCGCGTCGATATCGAGGTCCAGTCTCCCCCGCATGGGCGCGCGCGCCCCCTCGAACAGGGTCCGCACGGCGGCGAGCAGCGCCGACGCGGGCGAGCGGCGGCCGGTTTCAGGCGCGCCGAGCACCCGGTCGAGATCGATCTGGCGTCCGGCGAGCGAAGCCGTGAAATGCCGGTCGGCGCCCAAGGCGACTTCCGCCTTTCCCGAGAGACGGAATGGGCGGTCGTCGGGCCCATACTGAAATTCGACCTGCTCGGCGAGCACGCGGCGCGGGTCCGCCTTCACCTGCGTCGTCACCCGCCATGGCTCGCCTTGAAGCGTCCGCCCGCCGGACAGCGCCGCGCCGGCCGGCCGCACCACCGTGAGCGCGCCCTCGTAGCTCGGGCTCGCTTTGTCGAGCCGCACGACGCCGTCGGCTTCGGCGACCAGCGGCCGATCGATCCCTTCGAGGCTCAAGCGCACTTTCACGCCGTCCTCGGTGCGGCGGCCGGACACAATGCGAAAGCGATAAGGGCCGTCGGCAGAGACGAACGAGCCTTCCCCGCGAACCGGTCCGGCGAGGGACCGCAGTTCGCCCTGAAACGAAATTCCGTCGAGCGTCAGGGCGCTACCGCCCGAACCGTCGCGGAGCACGGCGCGCCCGCGCTCGACCGTCAGCCGTTCGATGGCGAGCCGGTCGGGATCGATCCCGCTTCCGATCGCAGGCGCTTGCAGGCGGCCCGCGGAATCGACGCCGACGAGGACACGCGGTTCGCTGATCGTCAGTTCGCTCGCGCGCCATTCCCCGCGCATCAGCGGACCGAGCGCGAGTTCGAAGCGCAGCGCGCGCGTGGAGATGGCCGTGTCGCCGGACGACAGCTCCACGCTGTGCAGAACGAGTGACGGCGTGGGCAGGAGCCGCACCTCGATCGGCCCGGAGATGCGCACCGGCGCGCCCATCAGGCGGCTTGCCTCGGCCTCGAAGCCGCTGCGGTAGCGCCCCCAATCGACGAAATGCGGCCCGACCAGCGCCGCCACCAGCGCCAGGATCAGGGCCATTGCCACGCTGAGTAACGTCGTCTGCACGCGCACGCTCCGGACGAATGATCCGCCTCACCGCGGTTGTGCCCCCGTCACGCACGAAACCACCGCTTATCGGCAGTTCGTCGCCCGGCGCCGGGCGCGATCAAGCCCCGCTATATGTCTCCGCTTGGACTCACGAACAAGCAACCTTGCCGGGGTTCATGAGATCATGCGGATCGAGCGCGCGCTTGATCGCGCTCATGGCGCCGACGGCCGTCGCGCCGAGTTCGCCTTCGAGATATTTCATCTTGCCCTGCCCCACGCCGTGCTCGCCGGTGCAGGTGCCGTCCATCGCGAGCGCCCGCGCCACGAGCCGCTGGAGCAGCGCCTGCGCGCGCGCGATTTCGCCCTTGTCGTCCATGTCGATCATCAGACACAGGTGGAAATTGCCGTCGCCGACATGGCCGACGATCGGCGAGACGAGGCGGCTCTCGGCGATATCCGCCTGCGCCGCGGCGATGCATTCGGCGAGCCGCGAGATCGGCACGCAGACATCGCTGACGAAGACCTTCGCGCCGGGACGCAGCGCAACCGCCGCCCAATAGGCGTCATGCCGCGCCTGCCACAACCGCGATCGGTCCTCCGCGCGCGTCGCCCATTCGAACGGACCGCCGCCGAACTCGGCTGCGATCTCGCCGAAGCGCTGCGACTGCTCGGCGACGCCTGCCTGCGTGCCGTGAAACTCGACGAACAGCATCGGGACTTCGGGCAGGGAGAGCTTCGAATAGGCGTTCACCGCCTTCACCTGCAAGGCGTCGAGCAGCTCGATGCGGGCGACCGGAAGGCCGGTCTGGATCGTCGCGATCACGGCGTTGCAGGCGGCATCGACGCTCGGGAACGGGCAGACGCCGCCGGCGATTGCTTCCGGGATGCCGTGAAGCTTCAGCGTCAGCTCGGTGATCACGCCGAGCGTGCCTTCCGAGCCGATAAACAGCCGGGTGAGATCGTAGCCCGCCGACGATTTCTTCGCCCGGCCGCCGGTCGTCAGCACCTCGCCATTCGCGAGGACCGCCTTGAGCGCGAGCACGCAGTCCTTCATCGTGCCGTAGCGCACCGCATTGGTGCCGGACGCGCGCGTCGCCGCCATGCCGCCGAGGGACGCGTCGGCGCCGGGGTCGAGCGGGAAGAACAGGCCCTGGTCGCGCAAGTGCTCGTTGAGTTGCTTGCGGGTGACGCCCGGCTCGACGACACAATCGAGATCGTCGGAATGAACGGCGAGCACGCGGTTCATGTCGCGCAGATCGATCGACACGCCGCCGCGCGGCGCATTCACCTGGCCTTCGAGCGATGTGCCCGTGCCGAACGGGATGACCGGCGCGCCATGCGCGGCGCAGATGCGGACGATCGCCTGCACGTCGGCGGTCGACTGCGGAAAGACGACGGCGTCGGGCGGCTCGTTTGCAATCCAAGTTGTCGTGTGCCCGTGCTGCTCGCGCACGGCGCGCGACGTGACGACGCGATTGCCGAACCCAGCGGAAAGCGCCGCGATCGCCGCGCTCAGCGCCTTTGCGCCGCAGCGTGAAACGGGGGCCTGCTCCAGCCGTGTCTGATGGTGTGTCATGCCGGCCTCAGCCATGTGGCCTCGTGCGGCGCAGCGCCCTGCAACGCTTCGACTTTGTGGCGCAATGCTGGCATACTCGCCTCATGACGGTCACTTTCGATCCAATCGAGTTCAAGCCCTTGTTCTTCGCGCCCTTCGTCTCGTCCGTGCTGCGGGTCGAGCCGGAGTGGATCGATTATAATGGCCATTTGAATATGGCCTATTACCATGTCCTGTTCGACCGCGCTTTCGACGAAGCGCTGCACCTGATCGGCGCGGATGTCGACTATGTGAAGCGCGAACGGCGCTCCTACTACACGACCGAGGCGCATGTCCGCTACTTGCGCGAGCTGCATGCCGGCGATGCGGTCCGCGTCACCATCCAGCTCCTCGGCTACGATCCCAAACGCGTGCATTACTTCGAGCAACTGTTCCACGCGACCGAAGGCTGGATGGCGGCGACGCTCGAAACCATGGCCTTGCATGTGGACATGGATTCGAAGAAAACGACTCCGGCATCGCCGAAGGTCGCCGCCCGGCTCGCCGAGATGAGGGCCTCCCACGCCCTTCTGCCGATCCCCGAGGCCGCCGGCCGGCGGATCGGCCTGCCGGCGCGCAGCTGACGCCTCCGCTCGGACTCGCCGAACAGGCCCCTCCCCAGGCGGCGCGGCGGATGCCATCTTAGAGCATGAGCGATTCGCGCCGAAAGGAAAGCGCGATTGCGCGCGGGGCCCGCCGGCGCTCAGGGCAATGAGCGAACCGGAACCGCGCGCCGCGGACTTGCGACCACGGGATCATCAAGAGAGCGATTTCCGCACGCGGGACCTCGCTCCGGGAGCCAGAATGGCCGAACCGAACCAATGTCCGCCGCCCGCCTTCGACGTCGACCCGCCGGCGCTTGCCGAGGGCGGAATCGCGGCGCGGGCGCAGGGGGGGCGCCGCGCGCCCTATCTCGACGGGCTCAATCCGGAGCAGCGCGAGGCGGTGGAAACCCTGGAGGGCCCGGTGCTGGTGCTCGCCGGCGCGGGCACCGGCAAGACGCGGGTGCTGACCGCGCGGATCGCCCATATTCTCGCGACGCGGCGGGCGCGCGCCTCGGAAATCCTCAGCGTCACCTTCACCAACAAGGCGGCGCGCGAGATGAAGGGGCGGGTCGGCCACATGGTGGGCGAGGTCGTCGAAGGCATGCCCTGGCTCGGCACCTTCCACTCGATCGGCGCGAAGATCCTCCGGCGTCATGCCGAGCTGGTCGGGCTCAAGCCCGATTTCACCATTCTCGACACCGACGACCAGATCAGGCTCTTGAAGCAGCTTCTCGCGGCGGAGAACATCGACGAGAAGCGCTGGCCCGCGCGCGTGCTCGCCCACCAGGTCGACGGCTGGAAGAACCGCGGCCTCGCCCCCGAGCGAGTCCCCGCGGGCGAGGCCGCCGCCTTCGCCGATGGACGCGGGCAGAGGCTCTATGCCGCCTATCAGGCGCGGCTGAAGACGCTCAACGCCGCCGATTTCGGCGACCTCCTGCTGGAGACGATCCGCCTGTTCCGCGCGCACCCGGAGGTGCTGCGCCAGTATCAGGCTCGGTTCCGCTACATCCTGGTCGACGAGTACCAGGACACCAATGTCGCGCAATATCTCTGGCTGCGCCTGCTGGCGCAGCGCAGCTCGCCATCTTCATCATCATTGCCGGGCTTGACCCGGCAATCCATGCAAGGCGGCGGCGGCCCCGCAGCATTCACCTCTCCCCAGGGGGGAGAGGTTGGCGAGCGGAGCGAGCCGGGTGAGGGGGAATCGCCCTCTCCAGCGCTGGAGCCCCCTCACCCGACATCCTCGCTGCGCTCGGATGTCGACCTCTCCCCCCTGGGGAGAGGTGAAGCGGCGCCCGCAGCGCGCTCCGAAATCGTGCAAAAGAATATCTGCTGCGTCGGCGACGACGACCAGTCGATCTATGGCTGGCGCGGCGCGGAGGTCGACAACATCCTGCGCTTCGAGCACGATTTTCCCGGCGCCAAGGTGGTCCGGCTCGAACGCAATTACCGCTCAACCGGCCACATTCTCGGCGCCGCCTCGTATCTGATCGCCCACAATGAAGGCCGGCTCGGCAAAACGCTGCGCTCGGAAGGCGAGCCGGGCGACAAGGTGGTCGTCGCCTCCGCCTGGGATTCCGAGGAGGAGGCGCGCGCGCTCGGCGAGGAGATCGAGCAGCTCCAGCGCCACGGCGAAAAGCTCGACGAGATGGCCATCCTGGTGCGCGCCTCGTTCCAGATGCGCGAATTCGAGGACCGCTTCGTCACCCTCGGCCTGCCCTATCGCGTGATCGGCGGCCCGCGCTTCTACGAGCGGGCGGAGATCCGCGACGCCCTCGCCTATCTGCGGCTGGTGAACCAGGCGGCCGACGATCTCGCCTTCGAGCGCATCGTCAATGTGCCGAAGCGCGGGCTGGGCGACGCGACGCTGAAAAGCCTGCACGACCTCGCCCGCGCGCATGGCGTCCCGCTGATGGAGGCGGCGCGCCTGATCGCCGGGACCGAAGAGCTGAAGCCGAAGCCGCGCCAGGCGCTGCGCGACCTCGTCGCCTGCTTCGACCGCTGGCGCGGCCGGCGCGACGCGCTTCCGCATACCGAACTCGCCGAGATCGTGCTCGACGAGTCGGGCTACACCGAGATGTGGCAGAAGGACCGCTCGGCCGACGCCGCCGGCCGGCTGGAAAACCTGAAGGAGCTGATCCGCTCGATGGAGGAGTTCGAGAACCTGCAGGGGTTCCTCGAACATGTCTCGCTCGTGATGGACGCCGACCGCGGCGAGGACGTCGAGGCCGTCTCCATCATGACGCTGCACGCCGCCAAGGGGCTCGAATTCGACACCGTGTTCCTCCCCGGCTGGGAGGAAGGATTGCTGCCGCACCAGCGCTCGATGGACGAGCAGGGCCGCGCCGGGCTCGAGGAGGAGCGCCGCCTCGCCCATGTCGGGCTGACGCGGGCGCGCAGGCGGGCGCGCATCTCCTTCGTCGCCAACCGGCGCATCCACGGGAGCTGGTCGTCGAGCCTGCCCTCGCGCTTCATCGACGAACTGCCGGAGGCGCATGTCGAGGTCGCCGAGGCCA
>CAYGZV010000028.1:0-2687 GCA_964354425.1 uncultured Rhodoplanes sp.
GGTCAGAAGTGCAGGGCCTTGGCCTGCTGGACATGCGGCAGGGCGCGGACCCGGTCGAGGATTTCGGGCGGGATCTCGCCGTCGATCTCGACCAGCGCGATCGCGTTGCCTCCCTGGGCGTCGCGTCCGAGATTGAAGGTGGCGATGTTGATCTTCGAATCGCCGAGCAGCGAGGCGAAGCGGCCGATGAAGCCGGGCTTGTCGGCATTGGTGACATACAGCATCGAATGGCCGAACTCGGCGTCCATCCGGATGCCCTTGATGTTGACGATGCGCGGCCGCCCGTCGGCGAACACGGTGCCCGACAAGGCGCGCGTCATCCGCTCCGTCTGCACCGTCACCGTGATCAGACTCTCGAAGTCGCCCTCCGCGCCGCGCGTGACTTCCTCGACCACGATGCCCCGTTCCTTGGCGGTCACCGGCGCGGACACGAAGTTCACGTCGGAAAGCATCGGTCGCAAGAGCCCGGCCACCGCCGCCGAGGTCAGCGCCCGCGTGTTCATCTGCGCGACGTGCCCGTCATAGGCGATCTGCACCTTTTTGAGCCCCGTCTCGGTGAGCTGACCGGCGAACGAGCCGAGCCTTTCCGCCAGCACGATGAACGGCTTCAGGCGCGGCGCCTCCTCCGCGCTGATGGAGGGGAAATTGACCGCGTTGGAAATCGCGCCCTGCAGGAGATAGTCGGACATCTGCTCGGCCACCTGCAGCGCGACGTTCTCCTGCGCCTCCGTGGTGGCCGCCCCGAGATGCGGCGTGCACACGACATTGGGATGGCCGAACAGCGGATTGGTCTTGGCCGGCTCCTCGCTGAACACGTCGAACGCCGCACCGGCCACCCGTCCTTCGTCGAGCGCCGCGCGCAGCGCGACCTCGTCAACCAGGCCGCCGCGCGCGCAATTGATGATCCGCACGCTCGGCTTCATCATGGCGATGGCTTCGGCGCCGATGATGTTGCGGGTACGCTCGGTGAGCGGGGTGTGCAGCGTGATGAAGTCGGAGCGCCGGAACAGGTCGGCGAGCTCGACCCGCTCGACGCCGAGGTCGCGCGCGCGCTCGGGCGACAGGAAGGGATCGTTGGCGATCACCTTCATCCGCAGCCCGTGCGCGCGGTCGGCGACGATCGAGCCGATATTGCCGCACCCGATGACGCCGAGGGTCTTGCCGGTGATCTCGACCCCCATGAAGCGGTTCTTCTCCCATTTGCCGGCCTGGGTCGAGGCGTCGGCCTGCGGGATCTGGCGCGCGAGCGCCAGCATCAGCGTGATCGCGTGCTCGGCCGTGGTGATCGAGTTCCCGAAAGGCGTGTTCATCACGATGACGCCCTTGGCGGTCGCGGCGGGAATATCGACATTGTCGACCCCGATGCCGGCGCGGCCGATCACCCGCAGCTTCGCGGCGCGCTCGATGATCTTGGGCGTGACCTTGGTCGCCGAACGGATGGCGAGCCCGTCATAGTCGCCGATCACGGCGGCGAGCTTGTCCTTGTCCTTGCCCAGATTGGGCTGGAAATCGACCTCGACGCCGCGCTCCTTGAAGATCTGGATCGCGGCGTCGGACAAGGCATCGGAGATGAGAACGCGAGGAGCCATTGGCGAAGTTCCCGATGATTGGTAGGGGCGGTTGCCCAGGAATGGAATCGCCGCGCTCAGGCGCGCCGAAGATCGATGACCTCGTAGTGGCGGGAGGCCGTATCGAAGCGGGACAGCAGCGCGTGCGCCTTGGGCGGGACGACGGCTGTTTCGTAGTCTTGGCCGGCAAAGCTCCTCACCGCGTCGAGCGAGTCGAACCGCATCATGGTGGCGAACTCCACCTCGCCGTCGCAATTGCGCTTCAACAACTCGATGGAACGAAGACCGGCGATCGAACGCGCGAGAATCCCCGGAAAAATCTCGTCTCGCAGCAGATGCTCATAGGCATCCGCATTGGCGCGACTTGTCCATCCAAACCAAATCCGGGAAATCACGATTCCCTCCACGGCGGCGGCAAAGCAGGCTTTACGCCGCTTTCGGCAGGGCCGCCTTCGCCTCGGCATAGGCCCAATCGAGCCAATGCGTGAGCGCCTCCACGTCGCGCGTCTCGACGGTTGCGCCGCACCAGATGCGCAGGCCCGGCGGGGCGTCGCGATAGGCGCCGAGATCGTAGCCGGCCGCTTCCTTTTCGACCGCCGCGACGATCGATTTGGCGAAGGCTGCCTGCGCATCGGCGGAGCGGCTCGCGATGTCGGGGTCGACCACCTTGAGGCACACCGAGGTGTTCGAACGCGTGGCCGGGTCCTTGGCGAGGAACTCGACCCAGGGCGTCCGCTGCACCCAAGCGGCGATCGCCTGCGCGTTCGCGTCGGCGCGCGGGATCAATCCCTTGACGCCGCCGACCGACTTCGCCCACGCGAGCGCGTCGAGATAATCCTCCACGCACAGCATCGACGGCGTGTTGATCGTCTCGCCCTCGAATATGCCTTCGATCAGCTTGCCGCCCTTGGTCAGGCGGAAGATTTTCGGCAGCGGCCAGACCGGCTTGTAGCTCTCCAGCCGCGCGACGGCGCGCGGCGACAGAATCAGCATGCCGTGCGCGGCCTCTCCGCCCAAAACCTTCTGCCAGGAGAACGTCGCAACGTCGAGCTTCTCCCAGTCGAGCGGCTGGGCGAAGGCGGCGGAGGTCGCGTCGCAAATGGCGAGCCCGGCGCGATC
>CAYGZV010000028.1:2787-13004 GCA_964354425.1 uncultured Rhodoplanes sp.
GCGGCTGGGCGAAGGCGGCGGAGGTCGCGTCGCAAATGGCGAGCCCGGCGCGATCTGCGGGGATCCAGTCGCCGTTCGGCACGCGCACGCCCGACGTGGTGCCGTTCCAGGCGAACACGACGTCATTGGTCCAGTCGACCTTGGAGAGGTCGGGCAGCGCGCCATAGTCGGCGGACAGCACCGTCACGTTTGCGAGCTTGAGCTGCTTGGTGACGTCGGTGACCCAACCTTCGCCGAAGGACTCCCAGGCGAGCATCGTGACCGGACGCGCGCCGAGCAACGACCACATCGCCATCTCGACCGCGCCGGTGTCGGACGCAGGCACGATGCCGACGCGATAATCGGCGGGAAGTTCGAGCACTTCGCGGGTGAGGTCGATCGCCCGTTTCAGCTTGGTCTTGCCGATCTTGGCGCGATGCGAGCGCCCGAGCGCCGCCTCGGCGAGGGCGTCAAGCGTCCAACCAGGGCGTTTGGGGCAGGGGCCGGAGGAGAAATGCGGCACGTGCGGCCGCGCGGCGGGCTTTGCGTTCGTCATGGTCTACCCTTCCAGATAGCTGCCCCTCGTTGGGGAGGGGTGTCCCGCCGGCGGGAATAGGGTAGCCACAAATGCAAGTCAATACGGGGCGGCCGCGTCTCGAGGAGAAAGGAACTTAGAGTTGCGTGGACGCGCGCCCCCGATAGCGGAGCGTCCGGCTTGCGGTCGCGGCAAGCGGTCAGGGCGCCTTCAGCACCGTGCGACATTCGGCCGGCAGCGCTGACATGGTCAGCGCCGGGCGCGGCTTCGACGGCGTTTTCTCCGGCTGCGGTTTCAGCACGGAATCCTGGAACCACCAGTCGAGATCCTTGCCGCACCCGTCTCCCGCCGGAACCGGCGGCTGCGCCGTGCATTCCGGGCTGTCGCTCGGACAGCGGATGCGGATGTGGAAATGATAGTCGTGCCCCCAATAGGGGCGCACTTTGTTGTGCCAGGCGCGGTTCCACCCATCATCGCGGCACAGCGCCTTCTTGATGGCGGCATTGACGAAGATGCGCTCGACCTCGGGCATCTGCGCCGCCGTCCTGACCACGCCGATATGGGCCGGGGTCCAGATGGCCGGATCGACATCGCGCCTGTCGGCGGCGACGACATTGACCGCCGACATGTCCTCGCGCTCCTCGCGGGTGAGTTCGCGGTCCGGCATCGGAGTGAGCCAGATATCGGCGTCGAGCCCGACCTGGTGGCTCGTATGCCCGGTCAGCATCGGCCCGCCGCGCGGCTGCGAAATATCGCCGACGAGGAGGCCGGGCCATCCCACCTCCTGCGCCTTTTTCGCCAGCCTTTCGAGCGCGCTGATCAGCTCGGGATGCCCCCAATTGCGGTTGCGCGACAGTCGCATCACCTGCCAAGCAGGGCCGTTCACCGGCAGCGCGACCGCGCCCGCGACGCAGCCGCGGGAGTAGAAACCGATGGTGCGGCTCTGCATCTCCGCCGGCGTGTTCTTGCGCGCGAACAATTGCTTCGCCGGGGTCGCCGGATCGTCGGGATTAGCGAGCGGCGGCAAGGGCTCGGGGTTGACGGTTCCGCGCGTCTGCGCGGCAGCGCCGCCGCAGGCGAGGAAAAGGAGGAGGAGGCCCGCCAAGGGCGATCGGCGATTCGGTATCATGGCCCCTCTTTTACCCCATTAACCAAGAAATCGGAACGCGCCGGCGCGCCGTTGTCACCGCGGAGCCGCGCCGTATTCTGTCACAGCTTTTGCGGGGGGTGTGGCGTCAGAGGACTATCGTCATGCATCGTCTCGCCAATGCGGTTGTCGCCGGAAGCTTCATGGCCTTTGCGCCGCTGACGACGGCGACGCCCGGCCTCGCCGAAGTGGTCGTCAGCATCGACAAGTCGTCGCAGCGGATGTCGGTCAGCGTCGACGGCGCGCCGCGACATAGCTGGGCCGTCTCCACCGGGACTGGCGGCGGGCCACCATCCGGCGTCTATCGGCCGCAGCGGCTCGAGCGCTCCTGGCGCTCGCGCAAGTTCGGGTGGGCGCCGATGCCGCACGCGATCTTTTTCCATGGAGGCTACGCCATCCACGGCACGATCCATGTGTCGCGGCTCGGGCGGCGCGCCTCGCATGGCTGCGTGCGCCTGCATCCCTCCAACGCGGCGGCGCTCTTTGCGATCGTGGGCAACGAGGGCGCCGGCCGGACCCGCATCGTGGTCAGCCGCTGACGCAAGATTCGTTTGCTGGTGAGCGTTTCGGAAAACGCGGATGCGGAACCGCGTCCGCCCGCTCGCGTTGACCGCGGAGGATTCCCTAAACACCAGGAGGAGCAAATGGCTACGGAATCGCCAACGGCGGGTCGGCAAGCTTTGGATCGGCGCGAGACCGTGTCGCTGATCGGCAGCGACAAGGTCGAAGGCACGCACGTCTATCGCGGCGACGGCACCAAGATCGGCCAGATCGAACGCGTGATGATCGACAAAGTGAGCGGCAAGGCCGCCTATGCCGTCATGAGTTTCGGCGGATTCATGGGGATCGGCGAGGACTACTATCCGCTGCCGTGGTCGGCGCTCACCTACAATCCGCGGATGGACGGCTACGAGGTCGATATCAGCGACGAGCAGCTCAAGGGCGCTCCCCGTTTCTCGAAGCACGAGAACTGGGACTGGTCGAGTGCGGATCGCAGCAAGACGATCCACGACTACTACAACATACCGGCGATGGGGCTGTAGCCCGATTGTTTGCGAGCGGCGCCATCCGCGTCGAGACCAACGCCCTCCGGCGCCCGTCGGGGGGCGTTTTGCTTGAGCGGCACGCTTGCCGCAGTTGAGATTGCGACTTTGTTCAGCCTTGGCGGTCACCCTTCGCTGGCGGCATGTCCGCATGCAAGGCGCGCAAGCCATCGCGATAGGTCGGGTAACGCAGCGTCACGCCGAGATCCCGCTTCAACCGGCCGTTCGCGACGCGTTTGTTGTCGCGATAGAAGCTCAGGCCCATCGGGCTCATCGTCTTGGCGGCTTCCGCGAAGGGAAGCAATGGCGGCGGCGCAACGCCGAGCAGGTCGGCCGCGAAGGCGATTGGATCGGCCGGCGGCGACGGTTCGTCATCGACCACATTGAAAATGCCGTTCGCGCGTTGCGCAATGGCGGCATCGATCGCCTGGGCGATGTCGGCCACATGGATGCGGTTGAACACCTGCCCCGGCTTATCGATGCGACGCGCATTGCCCTGCGCGGTGGTGACGAGCGCGTTCTGCCCCGGTCCATAGATGCCGGCGAGCCGCAGGATCGCGACGGGCACATTCCCCCGGGCGTTGATCGCCTCCCAGGCGCGTTCCTGGCTCAGGCGATCGCGTCCGCGCAGGTTGACCGGTTCCGGCGGCGTCGTCTCGCACACCCAGTCTCCGCCGTGATCGCCATAGACGCCGACCGTCGTGAGCAGCACCACCGAGGAAAGCTTCGGCGCGTTTAGGATCTCGTCGGCGAGCACGGCAAGCACCGGGTCGACCCCGTCGGCCGGCGGCGCCGAAACGAGCAAGGCGTCCGCCTCCTGCAGCGCCGCCAGGATCGCGCGCGAAGGCGAGCGCCCGTCGAACACCACCATGTCGACCGCGCGCTGGCCGAAGCGCCTGCCGGCGAGCGTCTCGGCGTTGTCCCGCGTGCGCGTCGTTCCGATGATGCGATCGAACCGCGCGCCGTACTCCACCGCGTAATGCCGCGCGCAATAGCCGAAGCCGAAACACAGAAGTGTGGTCATCCGAGCGCTCCTGCTCCTTGCGCGGCGGCCCATTCCTCCTGCACGCAGGCATCGCGCTCATCGCCGCGATGGTCCGCGGCGAGCGCTGCGAAACCATCATGCGGCAAGAGGCGCGACAGCGCCCACACCGCCGCGCCGCGCACCAAGGGCGACGCGTCGCCGAGGCGCTCTTCCGCCTTCGCTGCGAGCGCGGTATCGCCGCTATTGCCGATCGCGATCATGACATTGCGCAAGAGGCGGTCGCGGCCGGTGCGCTTGATCGCGGTCTTGCGGAACAGCGCCCGGAACGCCGCATCGTCGAGGTCCGCGAGGTCCGCAAGCGCGGGGGATTGCAGTTCGGCGCGGGCGGCGAGCTTTGCCTCGCGGCCGGTCTGGGCGAACTTGTTCCACGGACAGACCGCGAGGCAATCGTCGCAGCCATAGATGCGGTTGCCGATCGCGGCCCGCAGGCCGCGCGGGATCGGTCCCTTGTGTTCGATGGTGAGATAGGAAATGCACCGGCGCGCGTCGAGCCGGTAGGGCGCGGGGAAGGCCGCGGTCGGGCAGATGTCGAGGCAGGCGCGGCAGCTGCCGCAATGATCGCTCTCCGGCGCGTCCGGCGGCACATCGAGGGTCGTGAAGATCGCGCCGAGGAACAGCCACGAGCCGAAGTCCCGGGAGACAAGATTGGTGTGCTTGCCCTGCCAGCCCAATCCGGCGGCGGCGGCGAGCGGCTTCTCCATCACCGCGGCGGTGTCGACGAACACCTTCACGTCGCCGCCCGCTACGGCCACGAGCCAGCGCGCGAGGGTCTTGAGGCGGGCCTTGATCACCTCGTGATAGTCGTCGCCCTGCGCGTAGACGGAGATGGCGCCCCTGTCGCGCCGCGCGAGGACGGCGAGCGGGTCCCCCTGCGGCCCGTAATTGACGCCGAGCATGACAACGGCCCGCACCTGTGGCCACAGCGCGCGCGGATCGCCGCGCCGGTCGGCGGTGGCGGCAAGCCACTGCATGTCTCCGTGGCGGCCTTCCGCAACGAACTCCGCGAGCCGCGCGCCGGCCGGCGGGAGGGCATCGGGCCGGGCCATCGCCACCGCGTCGAAACCCTGCGCCTGCGCGGCGTCGCGCAGCGCCGCCTTGAGCGCTGCGGGTTCGTTCAGAAATCGAGGTCGGCGTATGTCTTCGACGGCGCAATGCCCGCATGCAGCTCCACGAGGAGCGGGCGGAACGAGGGCCGCGACTTCACCCGCGCGTACCAGTTCTTCGCCGATTCGTCTTCGTTCCACGGCACGTCGCCCAAATAATCCACACAGGAGAGATGCGCCGCAGCGGCCAAATCCGCATAGCTCAGTCGCGTTCCGGCGAGCCAATCCCGCGTTCGCACCAGCCAGCCGATATAGGCGAGATGATAGCGGATATTCGCTAGTCCGGCGCGGATCGCCTCGATGTCGGGCGACCCGCCCCCCTGGCTCACCGTCATATGGCGCTTGAACACCCGTTCGGTAACCAGCGGTCCGCTCACCTCCGTGAAGAACTTCTCGTTGAACCAGGCCGCAAGCCGCCGGACCTCGATGCGGGCATTGAGGTCGCGCGGCAGCAGGCGATGGTCCCCGAGCTCGCTTCCCCGCGTCTCGTCGAGATACTCGGCGATGATCGCGGCATGCGGAATCGGCGGCCGCTCATCCTCGACCAGCACCGGGGTGGTGGCGGCCGGGTTGACCGCCAGGAACTCGTGCCGACGCTCCCACGGGCGCTCGTCGATCAAGCGCGGCGTCAGCCCGTACTCGCCGAGGGCGATCCGCACGAACCGTGAATGCGGGCAGAGGCACTGATGATACAGCGTGAGCATAGCCTGTCAGGGTTCCGGAAATCGCGAATCGCGAGCAAATGCAATACCGCATGGTGAAACGGAGTCATACAAGACCATAATGCGGTGAAATCCGGGCAATCCCGCGGAGTGTGCACGGCGCTTTGCCCCTTGCCCCCCGAATGCGGTTCGGGCGAAAAGCGCGCACCCTTGTCGGCCGCCGCCCCCCTTGGGGGCAAACCCGTCAAACCGCGGAGCCGTCCCCATGCTGCTCGATGTGTTCAAGGCTGCTTTCCTCGGCTTCGTCGAGGGATTGACCGAGTATCTCCCGGTCTCCTCGACCGGGCACCTGCTGCTGCTCGAGCATTTCTTCGGGTTCGACGACGAGGCGTTCGGCAAGAGTTTCGCGGTGCTGATCCAGCTCGGCGCCATTCTCGCGCTGCTGTCGATCTACTTCCACAAGTTGTGGCTGCTCGCCACGCATATGTTCACCGACCCCTATGCGCGGCGCTTCGTCATCGGCGTGCTGATCGCCTTTCTTCCCGCTGCGATTGTCGGCGCGCTCGCGCATGGATTCATCAAGGGCGTCCTGTTCAATCCCTGGATCGTGTGCTTCTCGCTGATCGCCGGCGGCGCCGTCCTGCTGTTCGTCGACTCGCTCAATCTCAAGCCGCGCTACACCGAGGCGACCGAGTTCTCCCTGCCCTTGTGCGCCGGCATCGGCGTGATCCAGTGCGTGTCGATGATTCCCGGCGTGTCGCGCGCGGGCGCGACCATCGTCGGCGCCATGCTGCTGGGGGCGGATCGGCGGTCGGCGGCGGAATTCTCCTTCTGGCTCGCAATGCCCACTATGGTGGGCGCCTTCGCCTACGACCTCTACAAGGACGGCGGGCAGATGACGGCGAACAACTTTCTTCTCGTCGCGGTCGGCTTCGTCGCCTCGTTCATCTTCGGCTGGATCGTCGTGAAGACCTTCCTCGGCTATGTGGCTCGGCACGGCTTCGGGCTGTTCGTCTGGTGGCGCGTGATCGTCGGCACGCTCGGGCTGATCGGTCTCGCTTTGGTCGGATGACCGCGCAGCGCCTGCGGGTCGAGGACGACGCGCTATTGCGCGGCCGCGGCCGCTTCATCGCCGACGCGCTCCTCGACAACCAGGCGTTTGGCTGTTTCGTGCGTTCGCCGCATGCGCATACGCGCATCGTCGCAATCGACGCCGAGGCGGCGCGCGGCGCACCGGGCGTGCTTGCCGTTCTCACCGCCGCGGACATGCAGGCGGCGGGGGTCGGCGGCGTGTCCTGGCATCCGCCCCTGCGGGGACGCGGCGGGGCGGGCGTCATCGAACCGCTGCGCCCGGCGCTTGCGGACGACCGGGTGATGCATGTCGGGCAGCCCGTGGCGCTCGTCGTCGCAAGCTCGGCGAGCGCCGCTCAGGACGCCGCGGAAGCGGTCGTCGTCGACTACGAGGCGCTCGAACCAGTGATCGGCGGCGCGCGCGCCATCGCGCCCGATGCGCCCCAACTCTGGCCCGAGGCCCCCGGCAATACCGCGCTCGACTGGGGATTCCCGCCCGCGGACGAGGCGGCCAATGCGCAAGCTGTCGACCGGGCGATCGGCGAAGCCAAGCATGTCGCGCGCGTATCGTGTGTGAACCAGCGGATCGTCGTCGCCAGCATCGAGCCGCGCGGGGCGACCGCGACCTACGATGCGGCGCGTGAGAGCTACACCTTGCGCGTCTGCTCGCAGGGCGTCCCCGCCTTGCGCGACAGCATGGCGCGCATCATGGGGATTGACCGCACCCGGCTGCGCGTCGTCACCGAGGATGTCGGCGGCGCGTTCGGCATGAAGAGCTCGCCCTATCCGGAATATCCGGCGCTGCTCGTCGCCGCGCGCATGACCGGGCGGCCGGTGCACTGGATGTCCACCCGCGCCGAGGCCTTTCTCAGCGACAACCAGGCGCGCGATTCGGTCCTCGAAGGCGAGCTTGCGGTCGACGCCAAGGGCGGGTTCCGCGCGCTGCGGATTCGCGCGCTGGTCGATCTCGGCGCGTTCCTCGGACCGGTCGGCGCGTTTCTCGCCACGCAGAATTTCGCGCGCTGCCTGCCGGGCATGTACCGCATCCCGCTGATCGATGTATCGGTCCGCTGCGTGTTCACGAATACGGCGCCGACGGCGCCCTATCGCGGGGCGGGCCGGCCGGAGGCAAACTACCTCCTGGAGCGTCTGGTCGAGGAGGCGGCGCGCGTGACCGGGACGGCGCCGGACCGGATCAGGCGGCGCAATCTCATCCCGCCTTCCGCCATTCCGTACAAAACCGCCATCGGCACGGTGTATGACAGCGGCGACTTTCCCGCCGTGTTCGATAAGGCGCTCGCGCTATCCGACCATGCCGGCTTCGCGCGGCGCAAACGCGAGGCCGGGCGGCGCGGCAGGCTGCGCGGCATCGGCCTGTCCTGCCTGCTCGAACATGCGGGCGGCATGCCGGCCGAGGGCGCGGCCCTGCTGTTTCCGGGCGGGCGGGAACTCGTCCTCGCGCTCGGCGCGCAATCGACCGGCCAGGGCCATGCCTCGGTCTTCCCGCGTCTCGTCGCCGAGCGGCTCGGCCTCAGCCCGGCGGCGGTGCGCCTCGCCCAAGGCGACAGCGACCTCGATGTCGCGAGTTCATCGAGCGTCGCCTCGCGCACGACGGCGACGGCCGGGGCTGCGATCGTGCGCGCCGTCGATGATCTGATCGAGAAGGGACGCAGGCTTGCGGCCGACGCGCTCGAAGCGGCGGAGGCGGACATCGTCTTTCGCGACGGCGCATTCGCCGTCGCCGGCACCGACCGGCGGATCGCGCTGCTCGACCTCGCCGAGACGGCGAAGGCGCGCAAGGCGCGCGGCGACATCGCCGAGGACCTCGACACCAAGGTCACTACCGAGACGCCGCACACCTATCCGAACGGCTGCCACGTCGCCGAGGTCGAGATCGACCCGGAGACCGGGGCCGTCGCGGTCGTCGCCTATACCGCCGTCGACGATTGCGGCCGCGCGCTCGATCCCATGATGGTCGAGGGGCAGATCCATGGCGGGGTGGCGCAAGGGGTCGGCCAGGCCTTGCTCGAACAAGCCGTCTATGATGCGGACAGCGGCCAGCTGGTGACCGGCTCGTTCATGGACTACGGGCTGCCGCGCGCCGCCGACCTGCCGGCGATCGCGGCGGCGGAGCATAACACGCCGGCGACCACCAATCCGCTCGGCGTGAAGGGTGTCGCCGAAGCGGGCACGACCGGCGCCCTCGCCGCCGTCATGAACGCCATCGCGAACGCGATCCCGGGGCCTGCCGGGGCGCGGCTCGACATGCCGGCCACCCCGGAAAAAGTGTGGGCTGCGTGCCGGGACAGCGGTGCAAGAACCCTCTCCCGGAGAGGGAAAGGGAAGGACGCGCCGTCCGACGCGAAGAGCGAACTCACGTCCCGGTAAACTCGGGCTTGCGCTTTGCCATGAAGGCGCGGCGGCCCTCGACATAGTCGTTGCTGACGAAGCACGCGCGCACCAGTTCGTCGCAACGGGCGAGGTCGCGCTGCGACTCGTCCTTGATCGCCTGCCCGATCGCGTATTTGGCCGCCTGGACGGTGAGCGGCGCGTTGGCGGCGATCATCCCGGCATAATCGCGCACATAGGTTTCGAGATCGCCGGCCGGCAGCACGCGGTTGACGAGCCCCATGATGCGGGCCTCCTCGGCGGTGAACTGGCGCGCGGTGAAGAACACCTCCTTGGCGAAGGCCGGTCCGATCAGGTCGACGAGCTTCTTCAGGCCGGGATAGACATAGCCGAGCCCGAGCTTGGCCGCCGGGACGGAAAAGCGCGAAATGTCGGAACAGATGCGCAGGTCGCAGCAGATGGCGAGCGCCACCCCGCCGCCGAGACAATAGCCGCCGATCTGCGCGATGGTCGGCTTAGGGGACTCGTAGAGCGTGGTCGTCGTGCGATCGACCACGGCGTTGTAGGCGTCGATCGCCGCCACATTCGCCCGCTCGTCGTCGAAGCGCGAAATGTCGGCGCCCGACACGAAGGCCTTGCCGCCCGCCCCGCTGAGCACGATGACGCGAACATTGGCGTCGCCGATGAAATCGTCGAGAACGGAGCCCGCCGCGTCCCACATTTCGAGCGACAGAGCATTGTGCCGCTCGGGATTGTTGAAGATCAGATGGCCGATGCCGTGATCCTTGCGCGCCAGCACTTTATCGGTCTGCGTCATCGCTTTCGTTCCTGTTCGTTACACATCGCCGCGCCTGGCGAGAGCGCTGAACAATTGACGCACCCCCGCCGCCCCTCGAATCGCCAGGGCCGATTGCGGCGCAAGCGGCGTTGCCGCCTGCGCGATCCCGCCCGGTCTGCAAAACGCGCGGCGCGACCATCCCCGATGCGCAGGCGATTGTCCATTGCCGGGCCGGCCTGGCTGGAGAGCGGGGGGCACGGGGAGAGGCCGCGGCGGGCCTATACGCCGGGGCGATCCCGCGCCGCAGCATGCAGGCTGCCCCCTGCCTGCCCGGAACGCGCCGGGCCGCTCCTGCGACAATCGCAAGCAAGCGATGGCCATGGCGAATGGCCGTCCCGGCCACACATAACTCGCATCCTCACCGCGCGGCCACGCCGCGCGTCCGGAACACCTAACCACCCTCGCCTTCGTTGTGCGGTTCTGTTAGACGCGAGCGAACACACGC
>CAYGZV010000028.1:13104-14418 GCA_964354425.1 uncultured Rhodoplanes sp.
CCTAACCACCCTCGCCTTCGTTGTGCGGTTCTGTTAGACGCGAGCGAACACACGCCCTTGCGGGGTCATTCGCCCGCCGGACATCAAGGCGTGATAGCCGATACCGACCATGTATCAATGGCTGCTCGCGGCCGCGCAGGCCTTCGACCGAAGAATCGGCTGGCACCGGTTCGGCTTTCTGTTGAGCCTCGCGGTGATCGTCGTCGCCGGCGTCGTGCTCTATCGGATGTTGCGCGGCATCGACGTCGCGGACGTGGTGAACGCGCTCCGCACTTTCGAGCGGCGCGACGTGCTCATCGCGGCCGCCTTCGTCGCCTTTGGTTATATCACGCTGACCTTTTACGACGTGTTCGCCCTCTACACGATCGGGCGGCGCGACGTACCCTACGGCGTCGCCTTCATCGCCGGGTTCACGAGCTATTCGGTCGGACACAATGTCGGCGCGAGCGCCTTTACCGGCGGCGCCGTGCGCTATCGCGTCTACTCGCATTACGGGCTGTCGGCGATCGAAGTGGCGAAGATATGCTTCGTAGCGGGCTTCACCTTCTGGCTTGGCAATGCGACCGTGCTCGGGCTCGGCGTCGCCTGGGCGCCGGAAGCGGCGTCGGCGATCGACCAGCTTCCGCCCTGGGTCAATCGCGCGCTCGCGTTTCTCATCCTCGCGGTCCTCGCGACCTATGTCGGATGGGTGTGGCGCGCGCCGCGCGTGATCGGCCGCAGCAATTGGGAGCTGACCCTGCCGGGCGGCCCGCTGACGCTGCTCCAGATCGGCATCGGCATCGTCGATCTCGGCTGCTGCGCCGCCGCCATGTACATGCTCGTGCCGAGCGATCCCTATGTCGGCTTCGTGACGGTCGCGACCATTTTCGTTTCCGCGACGCTGCTCGGGTTTGCCAGCCATTCGCCGGGCGGACTGGGCGTGTTCGACGCGGCCATGCTGGTCGCGCTCTGGCAATATGACAAGGAGCAATTGCTCGCCGGATTGCTGCTGTTCCGCCTCCTCTATTATGTGATTCCGTTCGTCCTGGCGCTCGCGATCCTCGGGGCGCGTGAACTATGGCTGAGCGCGCGGCGGGTCCGGTCGGGGATGAAGCCGGACAAGGCGGCGGCCGGCAAGCCGGAGGCTCGCCGAATCCGGAAGAACGAATGCGACCCCGCTTAGGGCTCTTCGCGGCAAATCTGCTCAGCCGCGCCGGGTGCGCCTGAAAACGTCACCGACTGGCTATATCATCTATCAGGAAAAGGCAGTAGGCTCTCATAACCTTGGGGTGCGGCGTACAATGGTCATTTCCCACGACCAGGGCGGCGCTCTCA
>CAYGZV010000028.1:14518-25911 GCA_964354425.1 uncultured Rhodoplanes sp.
AACCTTGGGGTGCGGCGTACAATGGTCATTTCCCACGACCAGGGCGGCGCTCTCAACGAGGCCGCGTCCCGGAGCCGGCAATTTCGGCGGGTGCGCCTCGTATCGCTGGTCACCGCCGCGTTTTTCCTTTTGATGAGCTATCTCGGCGAGCTTTCGCCCTTGCAGGCGCTAGTCGGGTTCGGGGTGATTTCTGCGGCGGCTCTGATCGAGGCGAGCTGGCAACCGAACGGCAATTTCGCCGCCCAGTCACGCGAAGACTCGAGCGTCCATCCGGGCGACCTCGCCATCGAGGCGGTCATTTCCGGCGTGCCCGATCCGGTGATCGTGATCGAGCGCGACGGCATCGTTCGCGCGTTCAACCCCAAGGCGCTCGAAATTGCCCCCGCGCTCACGCGCGGCCAGCCTTTGTCGTTTGCGCTCCGGATACCAGGCGTGATCGAGGCCTTGCGCCGCGCCGCCACCGCCGGCGGAGCGCGACGGGTCGAGTTTTTTCAGCGGGTGCCGGCGGACCGCTGGTCGGAGGCGGTGATCTCGCCGATCACGACCGAGGCGGCCGGGGGCGGCCGCGGCCTGCTCGTGATGGTGTTCCACGACATGACGCCGTTGCGGCAGGTCGAGGAGATGCGCGCGGATTTCGTCGCCAATGCGAGCCACGAGCTGCGCACGCCGCTCGCCTCGCTCTCCGGCTTCATCGATACGCTGCAGGGTTCGGCGCGGGCCGATCCCGAGGCGCGCGAGCGCTTTCTCGGCATCATGAAGGACCAGGCCGACCGCATGGCCCGGCTGATCGACGATCTCCTGTCCTTGTCGCGCATCGAGCTCAAGGCGCATATCCATCCGGAAGGCGCCATCGATCTCGTCTCCATCGTGCGGCAGGTGGCCGATGCGCTGCAACTGCTTGCGCGCGACCGCGGCGTCAGCATCGAGGTCGACATGCCGGAGGGCGCGCTGATGGTGCTGGGCGATCGCGACGAACTGATCCGGGTGTTCGAGAACCTGATCGAGAACGCGCTGAAGTACGGGGCGAGCGGCAAGCGGATCGATCTTGCGCTGGCGCGCGAGCCGACCGCCGATGGCGCGGAGGCGGTGGTCTCCGTGAAGGATTACGGGCCCGGAGTCGCCCCGGAGCACTTGCCGCGGCTGACCGAACGCTTCTACCGGGTCGACGTGACCGAAAGCCGCGCCCAGGGCGGAACCGGCCTCGGGCTCGCCCTCGTGAAACATATTCTCCAGCGTCATCGTGGCCGGCTCAGCATCGAGAGCGCGCTCGGCGGCGGCGCCACTTTCGCGGTCCGCCTGCCGATTGTGACACCGGCCAGTGCCGGAACGGAAAGCATATCTGAATCAACGGTTTAGACTGTCATGCAGGTGTCATCTTGGCCACATAGAACGGTGACACGCTGAGCGTAGGACTAAGCTGCGGTTTTGGACCGAGCGACTGGTCCTCGACCCTCACTGCCGTGGGTGAAGTCCCAAATAAAATCGCCAACAGCAATCCCCAGGCCGTGAAGCACGCAGTTCCGTCTGCGTTACCGCAGATACTTAGATCAACAGGAGAGAACCCTTGAAACTCCACCATTCCCTTATTGCGGCCGGCGCCATCGCCGCGACGGGCCTCGCCCTGACGGGGGCGGCGCAAGCGCGCGACCAGATCCGCATCGTCGGCTCCTCGACGGTGTATCCCTTCACCACCGCAGTCGCCGAGCAGTTCGGCAAGTCGTCGGGGACGAAGACCCCGGTGGTCGAGTCGACCGGGACGGGCGGCGGAATGAAGCTGTTCTGCGCCGGCGTGGGCGAGAGCCATCCCGACGCGACCAACGCCTCGCGCGCCATGAAGAAGAGCGAATTCGAGGACTGCCAGAAGAACGGCGTCAAGGACATTGTCGAAGTGAAGGTCGGCTTCGACGGACTGACCATCGCCCAGTCGAAGCAGGGAACGCCGATCTCGCTGACCCTGCCTCAATTGCTGCTCGCGGTGGCCAAGGAAGTGCCCGGTCCCGACGGCAAGCTGATCGCCAATCCCAACAAGAACTGGTCGGATATCGACAAGTCGCTGCCCAACACCAAGATCGAGGTGCTCGGCCCGCCGCCCACGTCCGGCACGCGCGATTCCTTCCACGAGCTCTTGCTGGAGAAGGGCGCCGAAAAGATTCCGGAACTCGCCGAACTCAAGAAGAGCGACCCCAAGGCCTTCGACCGAGTGTGGAAGACGCTGCGCGAAGACGGCGCCTATGTCGAGGCGGGCGAGAACGACAACGTCATCGTACAGAAGCTCGAGGCGAACAAGAACGCGTTCGGCGTCTTCGGCTATTCGTTCCTCGAGGAGAACAACGCCAAGCTGCGTGGCGTTCCGCTGGATGGCACCCCGCCCGAGTTCGACAACATCACGAGCGGAAAGTATAAAGGCTCGCGCCCACTCTTCATCTACATCAAGAAGCAGCATGTCGGGGTGATTCCGGGGCTCGACAAGTTCGTCATCGAATACGTCTCTCCGAAAGCGACGAGCGAAGACGGCTATCTCGCCAAGAAAGGCCTGGTGACGCTTCCGAAGAAGGAGCTCGACGAAGTCCGCAAGAACTCCACCGACATGACGCCGATGCAGGCTCCCAGCTCGTGACGCCTTGATCTCGAGCGGCCGCGATCCTCGCGGCCGCTCGTCCGATTGATTCCGGCCGCGCCCCTTCCGCCACGCGGTGTTTCCAGCGAGTTCAGCAGTTGGGGAGTGCCTTGGTCTGGCTCTATTCCGGCGCGTTGGTGGCCCTCGTCCTGATCGGCTATTTGTTCGGCCGCGCCCGGGCTGTCGCCGCTGGCAGGAAACAGACTCTCCATTCGCGGCCGACCTACTACGGCGCATTCGTCGCCATCTGGATTCTCACGCCGATGGTCCTGACCTATGCGGTCGGCGTTTCGATCGCCAACAGGGTGACCGAAACCGAAGCGGTGACGGCTTATGATCCGCAACTCGTCGACAAGGACCTAGAAAAATCCGCGGCTCTGCGCGACATCCAGGCGGTCGCCGCAGGGCAATTCACCGGCGAGCCCTCTCTCCGGCTGAGAGCGGCCGCGGAGGTATACAGCTTCTATCGTTTCTGGACCGCGCGCCTCGTCTTCATCGCCGGCTTGGCCTTCGGGCTTCTCGGCCTTGTCATGACGTTGCGGCTCGTCAGCGCCGGATTTCGCGCCCGCAACCATGTGGAGCGATTCGTCTCGCGCGTGTTGTTGGCATGCGCCTGCGTCGCCGTTCTCACGACGATCGGCATCGTTTTCTCGGTTCTGTTCGAGAGCATCCGCTTCTTCAATCGCGTGTCGCCGATCGAATTCCTGTTCGGGCTGCAGTGGAGTCCGCAGACCGCCATCCGGGCGGATCAGGTGGGCTCGTCGGGCGCCTTCGGCATCGTGCCGCTGGTGACCGGCACGCTGCTGATCACGACGATCGCCATGTTGATCGCCGGTCCGATCGGACTGTTCGCGGCGATCTATATGGCGGAGTATGCGACGCCCCGCTTCCGCTCGATCGCCAAGCCCATTCTCGAAATTCTCGCCGGCATCCCGACCGTGGTGCTGGGATTTTTCGCGGCGCTCACGGTGGCGCCGAACATTCGCGGAGCCGGCGCCTGGCTCGGTCTCGACGTCGCCTCCGAAAGCGCGCTCGCGGCCGGCATCGTGATGGGGATGATGATCATCCCGTTCGTCTCCTCGCTGTCCGACGACGTGATCAACGCGGTGCCGCAGTCGATGCGCGACGGCTCGCTGGCGATGGGGGCGACGCCCTCGGAAACGGTGAGGCGGGTCGTGCTGCCGGCGGCGCTGCCCGGGATCGTGTCCGCCTTCATGCTGGCGATCAGCCGCGCGGTGGGCGAAACCATGATCGTGGTGATGGCCGCCGGGCTCGCCGCCAATCTCACCTTCAATCCGCTCGAAGCGGTCACCACATTCACCGTGCAGATCAAGACGATCCTGGTGGGCGACCAGGAGTTCGACAGCGCCAAGACGCTATCGGCCTTCGCTCTCGGCCTCGTGCTCTTCTTCTTCACCTTGACGCTCAACGTGATCGCGCTCGAAATCGTCAAGCGCTATCGGGAACAATATGACTGATCTGGCGATCCCTGGCCTGCGCCGCGTCGACTTCACGACCGAGAACGCGCGTGCGCGCGTGCGCGCCCGCTATCGCGCCGAAATCCGCTTCAAGGCCTATGGGCTGATCGCGATCGGCCTCACGACGCTGTTCATCGTCGCCGTGCTCGCCGACATTGTCGTGCGCGGACTGCCGGCGTTCACCCAGTACCGGCTCGTGCTCGACGTGAAGGTCGACCAGAGCGACATCGACCCGCAGAACACGCGCGATCCCGCGGTCATCCGCGCCGGAGACTACGCGGCCTTGGTGCGCAACACCCTCCGCCAGATGTTCCCCGACGTGACGGACCGGGCAGGCCGTCGGCAACTCGACGGGCTCGTCTCGTCAGGCGCGCCCGACCGCCTGCGCGAACGGGTGGTCGCCGACCCCTCATTGATCGGCCAGACCATCAGAGCGCCGCTGCTCCTGTCCGACGACGCCGACCTCTACCTCAAGGGGCTCGGCACATCGATCAGCCGCGCCGCGGGCCGCGGCGTCGCCACGCCGAGCGGGACCACGGGCGAGATCACGATCCACTCGTCGGCCAACGATTTCGCCGCAGACTTGGTGAGAGTGAAGCGCGCTTTGTCGACGCGGGCGCGCGCCTTGCGTGCGGAGGCCGAGGGTTTGCAGCGCAGCGTCCGCCAGGTCGAGGCGTACCGGGACGACGCCGCGCGTCTGTTGGCCGCGGCGCGGGCTGCGGGGGACACAGCGCGGATCGGGACGCTGGAAAGCCGGTTCACCAGTTATCGCGCCGAGGCCGAAACATTGGCTCGGCGGGCGAATGAGATCGAGGCGGAGGCGGCGGGCCTCCAGGCGCGGTTCGAAAATCCGGGCGCGGACGAGGAAATCGGCTCGGCGGTTCCGAGCGTGCTCGTCGCCATCAATGGCGGCATGGTCAGGGCGACGCTGCTCGGGAATTCCCATGTCGCCGGGCGCGTGCTCTTGCCGCTCTCTTCGGCCGCCGACGCCCCGCCCGGCGCCTGGAGCGTCGTGAGTTATGCAACCCCGGAAGACAATCGGCGGGTGAGCGATCGCGAGGTCGCCTGGCTCGAATATCTGCGCGAACGCGGCTTCGTCGAGCGCGGCTTCAACTGGACGTTCTTCACCTCGGGCGACAGCCGCGAGCCGGAGCTCGCGGGAATCCGAGGCGCCCTGACGGGATCGGCCTTGACCCTGCTGGTGACGCTGGTCGTGTGCCTGCCCTTGGGCGTGGCGGCGGCGATCTATCTCGAAGAGTTCGCTCCCAAGAACCGGTTCACCGAGATCATCGAGGTCAACATCAACAATCTCGCGGCCGTGCCCTCGATCGTGTTCGGCCTGCTGGGGCTTGCGATCTTCCTCAACTTCATAGGGCTGCCGCGCTCGGCGCCCCTGGTCGGCGGCCTCGTTCTCGCACTCCTCGTCTTGCCGACCATCATCATTGCCGGGCGCGCCGCCCTCAAGGCGGTCCCGCCCTCGATCAAGGAGGCTGCGCTCGGCGTCGGGGCCTCGCACCAGCAGGCCGTGTTTCACCACGTGCTGCCGCTCGCGATGCCGGGCATCATGACCGGCACCATCATCGGGATGGCGCACGCGCTCGGCGAGACCGCGCCGCTTCTGATGATCGGCATGATCGCCTTCATCGTCGAACCGGCCGCGAGCGTTACAGACGCCGCGACTGTGCTTCCGGTGCAGATATATCTGTGGTCGGACCTGCCGGAAATCGCCTTCCAGGCGAAAACCGCCGCCGCCATCATGGTTCTGCTGGGCTTCCTCTTCCTAATGAACGGAACCGCCATTTTCATGCGCCGCCGGTTCGAGCGCAGATGGTGACCGATACCAATCGGAGCGCGCCTTTATGAACACCGCTGTCCGGCTGAAGCAAAGTGAACCGGAGCCAATTTTGAACGGAATTCCGAATCCGAAGGTCATTGCGCGCGGCGTCAACGTCTTCTATGGCGACAAGCAGGCCCTCAAGAATGTCGATCTCGATGTTCCGGAAAACGCGGTCACCGCCCTGATCGGCCCGTCCGGCTGCGGCAAGACCACCTTCCTGCGCTGCATCAACCGGATGAACGACACGATTCCGACCGCGCGGGTGACCGGTCGGCTGGAAATCGACGGTCGGGACGTCTACGACCCGGAACTCGACGTGGTGCAGCTGCGCGCCCGCGTCGGCATGGTGTTCCAGAAGCCGAACCCGTTCCCGAAATCGATTTTCGAGAACGTGGCCTATGGCCCGCGCATTCACGGACTCGCCCGCAGCAAGGCCGAGATGGAAGAGATCGTGATGACCAGTCTCAAGCGGGCCGGGCTGTTCGAAGAGGTCAAGGATCGCCTCGCCGAGTCCGGCACGGCGCTGTCCGGCGGCCAGCAGCAACGCCTGTGCATCGCGCGCGCGATCGCCGTCAGTCCGGAGATCATTCTGATGGACGAGCCCTGCTCGGCGCTCGATCCGATCGCCACCGCCAAGATCGAAGAGCTGATGGATGAGCTTCGGTCGAACTTCACCATCGTCATCGTGACGCATTCGATGCAGCAAGCGGCGCGCGTGTCGCAGCGCACCGCCTTCTTCCATCTCGGGATCGTTGTCGAGCAGGGCCCGACCGGCGAAATCTTCACCGCGCCGCAGGACCCGCGGACCCAGGACTACATCACGGGCCGGTTCGGCTGATCGGCCGAGCGGAGAAGGATTGGAGCAGGGATCGATGGTTACCGAGCACACGATGAAGGCCTTCGACGCCGATCTGCAGGATCTCGCCCGGATGGTCGCCGAAATGGGCGGGCTTGCCGAGCAGCAGATCAGCGACGCCATCGATGCGCTCGATCGGCGCGACGGGACGCTCTCGCAGCAGGTCATCGCGAGCGACGTGCAGATCGATACGCTCCAGCGCGAGGTCGAGGAGAAGGTGATCCTGACCATTGCGCGCCGCCAGCCGATGGCCGTGGACCTGCGCGAGATCGTCGGCGCGCTGCGCATTTCCAACGACCTCGAACGCATCGGCGATCTCGCCAAGAACATCGCCAAGCGCGTCCTGGTGCTCGACAGCGCGTTCCGGTCGCAAAAGGTGATGCGCGGGGTCGAGCACATGGCCGAGCTGGTGCTCGCGCAGATCAAGGACGTGCTCGACGCCTACGCCCGGCGCGATACGCAGAAGGCGGTGGCGGTGTGGCGCAGCGACGAAGAGGTCGACGCCGTCAACAATTCGCTGTTCCGCGAACTCCTGACCTACATGATGGAGGATCCGCGCAATATCGGCATCTGCATCCACCTCCTGTTCTGCGCGAAGAACATCGAGCGCATGGGCGACCACGCCACCAATATCGCGGAGACCGTCTACTACATGGTCGAAGGCCGCATGCTGGGGGAGCAGCGGCCGAAGGGCGACAAGACCAGCATGACCATCGTCCCGTTCGACGCTTGACCGGCGGCCGGCGGCGAGCCGGACCGCAGTTCGCCGACGCCGCGCCGACCAGAAAAACGAGGTGGGTGTTGAGTCATCGCATAGGCCATCGTCCCCGGAACCTCGTCCGGGGCCGTCGGAACGAAGGGGGATGACCTCGGATGGCCGCACGCATTCTGATCGTCGAAGATGAAGAGCCGCTGACGCTTCTGTTACGTTATAATCTCGAAGCGGAGGGATATGCCGTCGACTCCGCCGCGCGCGGCGACGACGCGGATCTGCGCCTCAAGGAAAGCCCGCCCGACCTCGCCATCGTCGACTGGATGCTGCCCGGCCTGTCCGGCATCGAGCTAATCCGGCGGCTGCGCGGCCGCGCGGAGACGCATCAGTTGCCGGTGATCATGTTGACCGCGCGCGGAGAGGAAGGGGAGCGCGTGCGCGGGCTCGCGACCGGCGCCGACGACTACATCGTCAAGCCGTTCTCCGTCCCCGAACTGCTCGCCCGCATTCGCGCGCTGCTGCGGCGGGCGCGGCCGGAGCGCGTCGCCGCCGTGCTGAGCGCCGGCGACATCGAGCTCAACCGCGACAAGAAGCGGGTGTCGCGCGCGGGCCGCGACGTCCCGCTCGGCCCGACCGAGTTCCGGCTGCTCGAATTCCTGATGGAGAATCCCGGCCGCGTTTTCTCACGCGAGCAATTGCTCGACCGGGTCTGGGGGCGCGACGTCTATATCGACGAGCGCACGGTCGACGTGCATGTCGGACGCCTGCGCAAGGCACTCAACCGCGGCCAGCGCGCCGACCCCATCCGCACCGTCCGCGGCGCCGGCTATGCGCTCAACGACCGCTACGGATTCGACGGGTGATCGGCGCCGCAGGCCGGCTTGGCGCTTGCCGGCGCTCGCCGCTCTCAGGCCCGCGCCGCACGCTTGTCCCGCCGCCGTTCGCCCAAGGGCTGATAGGCGATGCGGGCGTGGTGCGTGCAATAGGGCAGGCCGTCCGCCGTGTTGCCGCCGCAGAAGAAGAAATCGTGCGTCCCCGGATCGCCGATCGGCCAGCGGCACCGGCTCTCACTCAGCTCGAGCAGCGTGCAGCGCTGGCCGATCGGCACGATCTCGGCGGTGATCCGCGGATCCGGCTCGTACTCGACCTCGTAGGCGGGCAGGCGCGCGAGCGCCGTGTTGCCGCGCAGAGCCGGCCGCGCGACCCGCAACAGCATGGCCGCCGTGCGCGGCTTGCGCTGCCGGGCAACCGGCGAGGCCGGGCTCTTGGCCCGGCCCGACAGGCCGAGCCGGTGAACTTTGCCGATCACGGCATTGCGGGTGATCCCGCCAAGCTCGGCCGCGATCTGGCTGGCGGAAAGCCCGTCATTCCACAGCTTCTTGAGGAGTTCCACGCGCTCGTCGGTCCACATATCGCCCTCTTCGCCTCGCGCCGGCAGGACTGGCCTTGACAGAATCCGCCCCCGCCGCCGGGCGGGCCAAAAGCCGCCAACGGACTACGCAGAACATCGAGGGGAAACTCAGAGTACCGCCCGCCGCCGCGCGATATCTCGTAGGTACTGAACACGCACGCTACTATATAGCGGGAGTCCCGCGCAAGGCTTCCATTCATTGCATCCACAATTCATGGCGGTTTCGAGTCCGATTCCGGCGGCCGCGTCGGCCGCATTGTGTTGACAGCGTCCTTCGCGCACCTAGAATGCGAAAAAGTGCCGTCCTGCGGGGCGGCACATTTCGTTTCACACGCCGTGAACGGGCGTACGCCGTGTCCCATCTCCTGCCGACCTATGCGCGTGTCGATCTTGCTTTCGAGCGGGGCGAAGGCGCTTGGCTGACCGCGACCGACGGCGCGCGCTATCTCGATTTCGCCGGCGGTGTCGCCGTCAACGTGCTGGGCCATGCGCATCCGGCGCTCGTCGCCGCCTTGACCGAGCAGGCCGGCAAGCTCTGGCACGTCTCCAATCTCTACCGGATACCCGAAGCCGAGCGGCTCGCCGCCCGCCTGTGCGCGGCCACCTTCGCGGACCTCGTTTTTTTCTGCAATTCGGGCGCGGAGGCGATCGAGGGCGCGATCAAGGTCGCCCGCAAATATCATGCGGCCGGCGGGCGGCCGGACCGCTATCGCATCATCACCTTCGAAGGCGCTTTCCACGGCCGCACGCTCGCGACGCTCGCCGCCGGCGGGCAGAAGAAATATCTCGACGGGTTCGGACCGCCGGTCGAGGGCTTCGACCAGGTTCCGTTCGGCGATCTCGACGCCGTCAAGCGCGCGCTCTCGCCGCAAACCGCGGCGATCCTGATCGAGCCGCTTCAGGGCGAAGGCGGCGTGCGCGCGGCGGCGGCCGGCTTCCTGCGCGCGCTGCGCGAGCTGTGCGACGCGCACGGCCTGCTGCTCGTGCTCGACGAGGTGCAGACCGGGATCGGCCGCACCGGAACCTTGTTCGCCCATGAGCGCGCCGGCATCGTTCCCGACGTGATGGGGATCGCCAAGGGGCTCGGCGGCGGTTTCCCGGTCGGCGCGGTGCTGGCGACCGCCGAGGCCGGCAAGGGCATGACCGCGGGCACGCATGGGTCGACCTTCGGCGGCAATCCGCTCGCGATGGCGGTTGGCAATGCGGTGCTCGACGTGGTGCTCGCGCCCGGCTTTCTCGCCGAGGTGCGGCGCAAGGGGCTGCTGTTCAAACAGCGGCTCGCGGCGATCACCGACCGGCATCCGGGCGTGATCCGCGAGGTGCGCGGCGAGGGGCTGCTCATCGGCCTCGCCGCCGCCGTGCCGAACGACAAGCTCGTGGCCGCGCTGCGCGCCGAGAAGCTGCTCGCGGTCGCGGCGGGCGACAATGTCGTGCGGCTCCTGCCGCCGCTGATCGTCGCGGAGACCGAGATCGCCGAGGCGATCGAGCGCATCGATCGCGCCGCCGCGCGCATCGAGCAGGCCGCGGCCGAGGAAGCGAGCGCAGCGAGGACGGGCGGGTGACCGAGATTCGGCATTTCCTCGACCTGATCGACGTTCCCACGCAGACCTTGCGCGGCATGATTGCGGCGGGCCGGGCGATGAAGGACGAGCGCAAAAAGGCGCAAATCCCGCTCGCGCAGCCGCTCGCCGGCAAGACGCTCGCGATGATTTTCGACAAGCCCTCGACCCGCACGCGGGTGTCGTTCGACGTCGCCATGCGCCAGCTCGGCGGCGACACGCTGGTGCTGACCGGCCACGACATGCAGCTCGGCCGCGGCGAGACCATCGCCGACACCGCCCGCGTGCTCTCGCGCTATGTCGATGCGATCATGATCCGCACGCTCGACCCGCAGGACCTGCAGGAGCTCGCGCAGCATGCGACCATCCCGGTGATCAACGGGCTGACCAAGCGCTCGCATCCCTGCCAGGTGCTGGCCGACGTGATGACTTTCGAGGAGCACCGCGGACCGATCCGCGGCCGGCGGGTGGCGTGGACCGGCGACGCCAACAATGTGCTGGCGTCCTGGATGCACGCGGCCGAGCGCTTCGAGTTCGAGTTGCGGATCGCGACGCCGGCCGAGCTCGCGCCGAAAAAGACGCTGGTCAAACGGATCGCGGCCTCGGGCGCGGCGATCCGGCTCGGGCACGATCCGGAAGCGGCGGTGGCGGGCGCGGACTGCGTCGTCACCGACACCTGGGTGTCGATGGGCGACAAGAACGGCGCGCGGCGCCACAATCTGCTGCGGCCCTATCAGGTGAACGCCCACCTGATGGCGAAGGCCGCGCCCGACGCGATCTTCATGCACTGCCTGCCGGCGCATCGCGGCGAGGAGGTCACCGACGAGGTGATCGACGGCCCGCAATCGGTGGTGTTCGACGAGGCGGAAAACCGCCTGCACGCCCAGAAGGGCATCCTCGCCTGGTGTTTTGGGGCGGAGGGG
>CAYGZV010000029.1:0-25722 GCA_964354425.1 uncultured Rhodoplanes sp.
GCCAACCCGTCGGAATCTTCTTGCTACGCACGGCCGGACCATACATTCGGGTCAAAATCGCCATCTGAGCGGCGTGTCGGTCACGGACGGTCTGCCCTCAGCTGCGGACGCGCCGTTGCAGCGAGCTGCTTGCGTTCGGTTTGGCCGTTTGTTTTAACCGCGCGAGGGAGCAAGTGGTGGAGCCAGTTGCCATGTGCCATCAAGGTGCCCCATTTGGGCGCACTTTGTCCCGTGCTTCCGGACACCGGCGTCCCGCTGAAGGCTTGTCGCGAACAAGGCTGTTCGGATTTAAAGAGCAACTTCAATCGTATACGTGTTCATAGTTTTATTCCGACTGGCGCGCCCGGGAATATTCGAACTCCTAACAGACGCGCGCAGCCTCAATGATCACCAGTCGCTCTTCATCAAGAAATCTGCATGGCCAATCCTGCTTCTCCGGCTTCATGACTGCGCCCGGAACGCCACAATTGTGTCAAGGCTGCTGGAAGATCCGGCGCAATAGTCAGCCCAGTCCTCCATCATCCGCTTGCGTAAGTCGAAGAAGGTCGTGCGCCGATAGGCCGCGACCACTTGGTCGCTGACCTTGTGTGCGAGCGCAGCTTCCGCGATGGAATCGTCATAGCCGTGCTCTGCAGCCCAATCCCGGAACGATGACCGGAAGCCGTGCGGCACGATTTCGCGGTCGAGCTTCGGATCGATCCAACTGCGCTCCAGCTCATTCATCCTGTCGATCACCGCAGCCATCGAGGCGTCGCTCAGAGACTTGCCCTTGCTGTTGGCAAAGATGTACTTGCTGTGATCCGTCATATTTTTCATGCGATCAAGCACGGCGAGCGCCGGCTTGCTCAACGGCACTCTGTGTTCGGCATCGCTCTTCATGAGTGCGGCCGGGATGGTCCAGACTGACGTCTGCTGATCGATTTGGTCCCATTTCGCCGCCACAGCGTTGCCGGGCCTGACGGCCGTCAGGATTTGAAACTCGAGGGCTGCCGCGGCGGCACCGTGACGCTCGCGGAGCTTGCGCATGAAGTTGGGCAATTGCGGATAAGGCAGCGCCGGATGATTGCGGATCTTGCGAACCTTCGACGCGGCCGGTAGCAGATTGTCGAGATGCCCCTTCCAGCGCGCCGGGTTTTCGCCTTTAAACTCGCCCTTCGCCTTGGCGGCATCGATCACCTGCTCTATGCGACTGCGAATGCGACTGGCCGTTTCGGTCTTGCTCGCCCAGATCGGCTCGAGGATCCGCAGGACTAGCGTCGTGTCGATCGAACCTATGGGAAGATCACGGATCGTCTTGCAGTAGTCGTTCTTGGTCGGCTTTCCTTTCTGGTCGATGCCGAGCAACGTCATTTGCCATTGGTCGGCGTGCTTGGCATTTTTCCAGCCTGCCCGATTGGCCTTTATGAAGCGCTTGGCAGCCGCACCGAACGTGATCGCCTTGGCGGCCTCGATGCGGGCAGCGGCTTCCGCTTCGCGCTTGGCTTGGATCGGGTCAGCGCCATTGCGCCTGACCTTGCGAGCCTCAGTCGCTTTCTCGCGCGCCTCTTCAAGGCTCACGTCGCGTAGTGACCCGAGGCCATGCCAGCGAGTGCGTCCATAAAGCTTGTATCGAAACAACCAGCTCTTGGAGCCTCCCTTCGCCACCTGGAGATACAGGCCGCCGCCATCAGCATGCATGCCGCGCGTCGTCAGATGCTCGACCTTCTTGGCGGTCAGTTTGCCGTAGCCCCTCGCCATCACGCACCAGGACGCCCGCCTATCTCTACATACACCTTTACATACACTTGGGCGTGAGATTTGGCGACACGAGATGGAATTGAATGAAACACAAAACTAAGAACAAGTAGCTGTTATTCCAAGCTTTTATGGCAGTAATTGGGATGGGATGAAATTTTCTGAAACGAGCTTCTGGCGGAGAGGGAGGGATTCGAACCCCCGATACGGTTACCCGTATGCCGCATTTCGAGTGCGGTGCTTTCAACCGCTCAGCCACCTCTCCGCAGCCCAGAGCAGACAGTTAAGCCCGATGGGGCGCGATTTCTACACGAAGCAGAGCCGCCGAGACAAGCTTTCTCAGATTCTGAGCCCGAAGCGCCTTCAACGCTGAAACGTGTGCCGGCTCGCACGAATACGCTCCCGCCCTCGCGCCATCGGAGCGGGCGACCCCGTCTCATATGTCCTGAGCCCGGAGGCTTCCTTGACAGGGCGGGCCGCACCCCCCATAAAAAGTCGTGGCGCGGGCCCTCGGGTCCGCGCGCTTCGTTTTGTCCTGCCGCCGCGCGACATGGGCGAAGCGAACGCCACAGAACCGACTCCGACTGAAAGAAGCCGGTCCGAGCGTCCAGAGAGATCACTCGGGAAGCGCGAGCGCTGCGGCCAGACGGCCCCGTTCGTCCGTTGCTCTCCGCGCGACGCCACGTGACCGGGTCCGAACGCGAGGAAAAAATGTTCGCAGTCATCAAAACGGGCGGCAAGCAATACCGGGTCACCCCCGACGACCTGATCGAAATCGACAAGATCGCCGGCGAAGCCGGGGAGGCGGTCGCCTTCGCCGACGTCCTGGTGGTCGGCGGCGATGAGACCCTTCTCGGCACGCCCACGGTTGCGGGCGCGAGCGTCCGGGGCGAGGTGGTCGAGCAGGGCCGCCAGCCGAAGGTGATCGCCTTCAAGAAGCGCCGCCGCAAGAATTCGCGGCGCAAGCGCGGCCACCGGCAGGAATTCACCCGCGTGCGAATCACCGAGATTTCGGCGGAGGGTTACAAGGCCCGGTCGACAGCAGCGAAGGCCGAGGCGAAGGCCGACATCGCAGCCGATCAACCGGCGGCGAGGCCTTCGAGCGAAACTGCGACCGCTGGCGAAAACGTCGGCCCGGCGGCTTCATCGGTTGAAAAACAGACAAGCGCCGCAGCGGCGCCGGACGCGAACGCGACGGGCGAAGACAACTCCAGGTGATCCTCTTGGCGACCGGTGATCTTTTGGTCACAAATTGAAACTACAAACGCAAACGAGACGGGATTTCCATGGCCCACAAGAAAGCAGGCGGATCATCGCGTAACGGCCGCGATTCGCCCGGCCAACGACTCGGCGTGAAGGTTTTCGGCGGCGAGATCTGCGCCGCCGGAAATATTCTCGTGCGTCAGCGCGGGACCAAGTGGCATCCGGGGCGCAATGTCGGCCTCGGCAAGGACCACACGCTGTTTGCGACGGCCGACGGACGCGTCGATTTTCGCACCAAGGCCAAGGGCCGCACCTATGTGTCGGTCGTGCCGGCGACGGAGGGCGCGCCCGAATAGACGGTGGGATCATCGAGGTCCGCCGGCATTCAGTCACCCGGCGGACTCGCAAGCGGGTTCGCACAAGGGGGAGACCGGCGTTCGGCTCCCCCTCTGCTTTTTTGGAAGCGAAAGGAACCCGTGTGATGGCATTGTTGAACGTCCGCGGAGACGGCGTCGGAGAAGCGAGCCGGCACGTCATCGAGACCGAGCGGCTCGTTCTGCGAGCGCCGCGCCTTGCGGACGCCCCCGTCATCGCCGCGCTCATCAACGACCGCAGGATCGCGGAAAACACCGCGCGTATCCCGCATCCCTACCGCCTCGCCGATGCGGAGGATTGGATCACGCTCGCCAATGCGGACCCGCGGGACGAAATTCTCCTCATCACCTTGCGCGACGGCACGCTGGCCGGGGGCTGCGGGCTGGAATGGCGCGATGGACCGAACCCCGAGATCGGCTATTGGCTCGGGGTCCCCTTCTGGGGACGCGGTTATGCGACCGAGGCCGTGCGCGCCCTGATCGATCAGGCGTTCGGCGATCTCGGCCATGACGCCGTCGACGCCGCTGCGCGCCCGACCAATGCGGCCTGCCGGCGCGTGCTGGAGAAATGCGGCTTCCAGTGGACCGGCGTCGCGCTCTATCGCATCCGCGCCATCAACTCCGCGGCGCCGTTCGACCGCTTCTGCCTGCAGCGCCGAATCTGGGCCTCGCTGAAAAGCTGGGGCCAGACGACGCATCGCGTGCGGCGCGTCGCCTGAGCGACGCGGTCCGCCCGGGGGCTTCGCGACCAGTCAGGTCTCATGCCGCCGTCGGCGGGCCGTAAACACGCCTATTGGCACGCGGGAGTTTCGCGCCGATATCTGGCGTATGAAATTCCTCGATCAGGCCAAAATCTATATCCGCTCGGGCAATGGCGGCGCGGGCTCCGTCTCGTTCCGCCGCGAGAAGTTCATCGAGTTCGGCGGACCGGACGGCGGCGACGGCGGGCGCGGCGGCGCCGTCATTGCGGAGTGCGTCGACGGCCTCAATACGCTGATCGATTATCGCTATCAGCAGCACTTCAAGGCGAAGACCGGCGGCCACGGCATGGGGAAGAACCGCGCCGGGGCGAACGGCGCCGACATCGTTCTGAAGGTGCCGGTCGGAACACAGGTTTTCGATGAGGACAACGAGACGCTGCTCGCCGATCTCACGCAGGTCGGAGAGCGCGTCGTGCTGGCCAAGGGCGGCAATGGCGGCTTTGGCAACGCGCATTTCAAGTCGTCGACCAATCGCGCGCCGCGCCACGCCAATCCGGGATTGCCGGGCGAGGAGCGCACGCTCTGGCTGCGCCTCAAGCTGATCGCCGACGCCGGCCTGGTCGGCCTGCCGAACGCGGGCAAATCGACTCTGCTCGCCGCGGTGAGCGCGGCCAAGCCGAAGATCGCGGACTATCCGTTTACGACGCTGCATCCGCAGCTCGGCGTCGTCTCGATCGACGGACGCGAATTCGTGCTCGCCGACATCCCCGGCCTGATCGCGGGAGCGCACGAAGGCGCGGGGCTCGGCGACCGCTTCCTCGGCCATGTCGAGCGCTGCCGCGTGCTGCTGCATCTCGTCGACGCCACGGCCGCGCATGCGGGCGAGGCCTACAAGACGGTGCGCGCCGAGCTTCTGGCCTACGGGCACAGGCTTGCGGACAAGCCGGAGATCGTCGCGCTCAACAAGGCCGACGCAGTCCCGGCGGACGAATTGAAGCGGCAAGCATCGCGGCTGAAGCGGGCGGCCGGCAAGACGCCGCTGATCCTCTCGGGCGCCACCGGGCGCGGCGTGCCCGAGGCGCTGCGCGCGCTCGCCGCGGTGATCGACCAGGCCCGCGGCATGCCGGAAAGCGCAAGCGAGGCGGCCGCCTGGCGACCGTGAGGTCCGTCATTCCGCGTCGCCGAAGAGCGGCGAGCCCGGAATCCAGACTCGCACACGCGGATTAAATTGCGGACTTTGCTCGGCCTCCCGAAAGTGGCGGAGAGCGGATTGGGCGGGGGCCCGTTTCAATCTCCAACCAGCTCCCGCAGCCGCTGCGCGTCGCGTGGCGCGGCGCTTTTCTGGTCGTTGTCGAAATAGACATAGACCGTGCAGCGCGCGTGCTTCCAATCGGCGATCTCGCGCGCCCAGCGGCGCAGCGTCTGGTCCGGATAGTTGTCGCGGTACTCGCCGGTCGGCCCGTGCCCGCGCACATAGACATGGCGGGCGGTGACCTCCCACGGGGACGGTGCGTCGTGATGATCGGAAAGGCACAGCGCGACGCCGTGCCGGTGCAAAAGATCGAAGATCGCGTCGTCATACCAGCTCGCGTCGCGGAACTCGAAGGCGTAGCGGTAAGCCTTCGGCAGCATCGGCAGGAAACCGGCGAGGCGCTCGCGATCGGCGGTGAAGCGCGCCGGAAGCTGGAACAGCACCGGCCCCGCCTTCGGCCCGAGCGCTTCGAGCCGGGTGACCATCAGTTCGATGCTGTTCTCGGACTTCTCCGACAGCCGCTTCCAGTGGGTGATGAACTTCGAGGCCTTCCAGGCGAACACGAAGTTTTTCGGCGTCTGCTCGCGCCAGCCGCGCACCGTCTCGAGCGAAGGCGTGCGATAGAACGAGCCGTTGATCTCCGCCGTCGTGAACTTCGTCGCATACCATGCGAGCCAGCGCTTCTTCGCCACGTTCGCGGGATAGAAGGGGCCGCGCCAGCCGTCATAGGTCCAACCGGAGGCGCCGATAAAGACCTTGCTCATGGAATGCGCCTTGTTCCGGTGGGCTGACGATTGCCAAACCGCGTTTCCATATGGGAGACAGAACACGAGCGCGCATGCGCAGACGGCCCAAGACTCCGCTGAGCCTGCCCGCTGTTCCCCTCCCCCAAGTGGGAAGAGGCCGGGGTGCGGGTTAGTTTCACTGCGAGAACTCTCGGCGACCGACCTCTCTCCCGACGCTCCACCGAGGAGCGAGGGAGCGGTCCGGACTTCCTGTGATCGTTGACCGACCGGGTACAGCAAGATTCATGGCCAGCAAGCTCCCTTTGCTCGACGATTTCCAACGCATTGTCGTCAAGGTCGGCTCGTCGCTGCTGGTCGACGCGAGGGCCGGCCGCGTGAAGGAGGCCTGGCTCGCCTCGCTCGCCTCCGACATCGCCGATTTGCATCGAAGCGATCGCGATGTGCTGGTCGTCTCCTCGGGCGCGATCGCGCTCGGCCGCTCGATGCTGAAGCTTCCGCACGGAGCGCTGCCGCTCGAGGACAGCCAGGGCGCGGCCGCCGTCGGCCAGATCGCGCTCGCCCGCATCTGGGCGGAAGCGCTCGGCCGCTACGACATCAGGGCCGGCCAGGTTCTGGTCACGCTCGGCGACACCGAGGAGCGCCGGCGCTACCTCAATGCGCGCTCCACGATCGCGCGGCTGCTCGACTGGCGCGCGGTGCCCATCATCAACGAGAACGACACGGTGGCGACCAACGAGATCCGCTATGGCGACAATGACCGGCTCGCCGCGCGCGTCGCCACGATGGCGAGCGCCGATCTCCTGGTGCTGCTCTCCGACGTGGACGGCCTGTACGCGGCGCCGCCCGAACGCATCGCCGATGCGCCGTTCGTGCCGCTGGTCGAGCGCATCACGCCGATGATCGAGGCGATGGCGGGCGCGCCGGCCTCGGAGCTTTCGCGCGGCGGCATGCGCACCAAGATCGAGGCCGCCAAGATCGCGACGACCGGCGGCGCGCATATGGTGATCGCGTCCGGCCGGGTGTTGCATCCCTTGCAGGCGATCCGCAGCGGCGCGCGCGCAACCTGGTTCCTCACCCCCGCCAATCCGGTGACGTCGCGCAAGAAATGGATCGCGGGCTCGCTCGAGCCGAAGGGCACGCTCACGATCGACGCCGGCGCGGTCGCCGCGCTCAGGCGCGGCAAGAGCCTGCTGCCGGCGGGCGTGGTGCGGGTGGAGGGCGCATTCGCGCGCGGCGACGCGGTCATCGTGCGCGCGCAGGACGGCGCGGAGATCGGGCGCGGCCTCGTCGCCTATGACGCGGAGGACGCCGACCGGATCAAGCGCATGTCGTCGGCAGATATCCTGCTCATCCTCGGCAATCCCGGCCGCACGGTGATGATCCACCGCGACGATCTCGCGCTGTGGCGGGAGTGACCTGCACGTTCAGAAGAGGACGCGTGACAACAACGAATCTCAGCACCCACACCGATCATCAGAGATCGGCATAAGCCTCCTCGTCGGCCTCAGCCGCCCACTCCGTGAACGTGACGAACGGCTCGTCGTCCTGGTCCGAAACGTCCCAGTCGATTTCCGGCTGCATAATTTTCGCTCCGGCCTGATCCGCACCTGCCGTTTCGGCACGCCGTGAGCTTGCCACAGCAAGCGAATGACGAGGGCGGACGGGGGCAGGCCCCGTCCGCGATGGCGCGCCTCAGTGCGCCGGATATTTGGTGGGGTCGGCCATCTTCTCGGTCAGCTTGGCGAGATCGGCAACGGACCCCTTGTCGTCATAGACGCCGGCGGCCACCTGGATGCCGGACGAAAAGGCGATGTCGGCGCCCTTGGCGTAGGAAATCTTACGCGAGACGCCGCCCGCACCCGGCTTGGTCCACAGGTATTCGACCCAGCCGCCGCGCGGATCGCCGCCGGCCTTGCACAGCTCCTTGAAGATGAACTTGCCGTTGTTGTCGGTGATCTGCATCAGCGGACGTCCGACGAGGTCGGGCCGCATCGGATGCGCCACCATGCGGTCGAGCCTACAATCATACACAAAGACATAGCTGTCCTTCCACACCCAGCCTCCGTCCTTGCTGTTGAAGTCGGCGAAGCCGGACGCGCCCTTCTCGTTCAAGAAACGCGACGCGGCCCACACTTTCGAGACGACCTCCTCGGGCGTGGCGGCGTCCGGATCGGCGGCGGTCGCGACGCCCCACCCCGCGAGAACCGACGTCAGGGTGATTGCAGCAAATATCGTTGCTCTCCGCATGTCAGGCTCCCGCTTCCGCTTCTTGGACTCCGCTCCGCACGACCTGTTCCGGCTCGATCCGCCGGGCATCGAGCCATGGCTTGCCCACCGGCAGCACGTCGCGCCCGAAGACATCGGCAAAGATCAGGTGCGCCATGATGTACCAGGCCATCGCGGCGCAAACCATCAGCTCGTATCCGGCGACCACGGTGAGATCGGGATAACCGAAATGCGCCAGGTCGAGGAGGATGAAGCCGATCAGCAGCAGCGTGAATGTGAGCGCGAGCGCGCCGTTGAGGCGCATCGAGCCGACCCAGAGGATGGCGGTGAACGCCGTCCAGGCGATCAGGAACCAGCCGATATCGGTCTTGTTCGAGACATAAAGGTTGTAGTGATTGCCGATGAGAAGGAGCGCGAGCGATATCCAGAAACAGCCATAGGCGGTGAAGGCGCAGTACCCGAAATTGTTGCCGGTTTTCATTTCCTGCAGGCCGGCGATCATCTGCGCGAGCCCGCCGAAGATCAGGCCCAGCCAGATCACCGGCCCAATGCCGATCCAGCCCACATTGTGGAATTGCAGAACCATTGTCGTGAGGCCGAAGCCCGCGAGGCCGACGACCGCCGGGTTGCCAATTTTCTGCTCTGCCATACTGACCTCTTCTTTGCTTTCGTTGCACAAAACGGGGACAAAATACAATCATAGGTTATGTCACGGCCGTCCTCCCTTGGAAAGCGCGGTCCGCACGACGGCGAGCGGGCGCGTGTCATCAAGTGGCGCGGGCCAACCGCGCTGAAGGTTTCAGACGGAACGGCTCACGATCGCGCGGCGAGCGCCTTCTCGATTGCGAGCCGCAAGGGCGAGAGATTGGCGGGCGTGATCGGTCCGACGAGTTTGTAAGCAATCATGCCGTCGCGGCCAATCACAAAAGTCTCCGGCACGCCATAGACGCCCCACTCGATCGCGCCCCGTCCATTCACGTCGGCGCCGACCGCTACGAACGGATTGCCGAAACGCTCCAGGAACTTGAGCGCATTGGCGGCCTCGTCCTTGTAGTTGAGGCCGACCAGCCGATAGCGCCTGTCCGCAGCCATGCGCATCAGCAAGGGCGCCTCGTCGCGGCAGGGCACGCACCACGAGCCCCACACATTGAGGACGGTCACCTGTCCCTTGAGCTCGGCGGCGTTCAGGCCGGGCACGGGCTTGCCGTCGCGAACGAGGCCCGCGAGCGGCGGCAGGTCGGTTTCGGGGGCGGGCCGGCCGATCAAAGCGGAGGGAATAGCCGACGGGTCGCCCGCGCCGAGCCTGTAGAGGAACAGGCCGGCGAGCGCGAGGAAAAGCGCGAGCGGAAACAGAACGATCCAGCGCCGCGGGCGCGCCTGCTCGTCGGTCGGAAGCGCAGTCATGCCGTCCCCTCGATCGGCGTCGGGCGAATATTGGCGGAGCGGCGGGTCACCCCGCGTCGCTCGAGATCGGCGAGAATGCGCCGCTGGCGGCGGTAATCCACGGCGACCCAGGCGATCAGGGCCGCGATGATCGCCACGGCGACCGCGTAAGCGGCGATGATGAAAGCAGCGTGCGCGCCGAGCCCCATCGCTACACTCCCGGAGCGGCCTGCGCCTGAAGCAGACGCAGGCTCCGCACGCGGCGGCGCAAGATTTCGTTGCGCATGGCGGCGAGATGAAGCGTGACGAACAGCAGCGTGAAGGCGATCGCCATCACGAGCAGCGGTATGAGAATGCTCGGATGGATGGCGGGTCCGTCGGCGCGGACCACCGATGCGCCCTGGTGCAGGGTGTTCCACCAATCGACGGAGAACTTGATGATCGGCAGGTTGACCGCCCCGACCAGCGTGAGGATGGCGGCGGCGCGGCCGGCGCGGGCGGGGTCGTCGACGCTGCGCCACAGCGCGAGCAGGCCGAGATACATGATGAACAGGATCAGCACCGAGGTGAGCCGCGCGTCCCAAACCCAGTACGTGCCCCACATCGGACGGCCCCACAGCGAGCCAGTGATCAGGCAGATCAAGGTGAACGCGGCCCCGATCGGCACGGCGGTCTTCGCCGCGACATCGGCCAGGGGATGACGGAACACCAGCGTGCCGAGCGCCGACAGGCTCATCATCGCCCAGCAGAACATGGCGAGCCACGCCGCCGGCACATGCAGGAACATGATCTTGACGGTTGCGCCCTGCTGGTAATCGTCGGGCGCGCCATACACCTGAACGAGCGCGACGACGAAGGCGAGCGCCGTTGCGGCGGCCAGCCAGGGCAGAGCGCGGTCAACCAGCTTCAGGAACCGGCTCGGATTGGCGAGGTCGGTCAACACAAACATCGACCTTTTCTTAATCCCGGGAGAGCGGGCGCGCAATGCGGCAGTTGTACGGATGCGGTAGCGGCGGCTGCGATTCCCGCATGTCACCTCGGCCCATCACTCCAGCCCATGACGCAGGGTCGCGGCGGCGGCGAACGGGCCGATCACGAAGCTCATCAGCGTGAGCGCGCATAGCAGCGTGAACGGCGTGCCGAACGACATCGGCCCGATGATCGCGGCGTTGGCGGCGGCGACGCCGAAGATCAGCACCGGCACGGTCAGGGGCAAGACCAGGACCGGGAGGAGCAGGCCGCCGCGCCGCAAGGCGACCGCGAGCGCCGCCCCGATCAGGCCGATGAAGGTGAGCGCAGGGGTGCCGGCGAGGAGCGTGAGCATCACCGCGCCGGTCGCCGCCGGCTCGAGATTGAGGAACAGCCCCAGCACGGGCGTGACCAGGACCAGCGGCAGCCCGGTGGTCAGCCAATGCGCCAGCGCCTTCGCCGCGCAAGCGAGTTCGAGCGGCAGGCGGCCGGTGAGGATCAGGTCGAGCGAGCCGTCGTCATGGTCGGCGGCGAACAGCCGGTCAAGGGCAAGCAGCGAGGCGAGCAAGGCGCCGATCCACAGGATGGCCGGGCCGACGCGTCGGAGCAGGGCGAGATCGGGGCCGAGCGCGAACGGCGTCAGCGTCACCACCACGAGAAAGAACAGCACGCCGATCATCGCCCCGCCGCCGATGCGGATGGCGATGCGCATGTCGCGCACGAGCAGGGCGCGGAGCGCGGTCATGGCTGGGCTCCCGCCCCGGGCGCATATTGCAGCCGGACCTCCCGCTCTGGTCCACCTCGCCCCTTGGGGGAGAGGTCGGCGAGCAGCGCAAGCTGCGAGCCGGGTGAGGGGGGCCATGACTGCGCTGACCTTCTTGCCCCCCCACCCGGAGCCCTCGCGTCGCTCGGCCTCCGACCTCTCCCCACCGGGGAGAGGTGGAAAGCAGTGAGCTGCGCGACAGCAAACCCGGTCCGCGTATCTATGACCCTCATCCCTGCGCTCCCAGGCGCAGCTGGTTTGCGGCTGCGAGGCCGAGCGGGCCATGCGTGGCGGCAAGGATGATGCCGCCGCCGGCCAGATGCGCCTGCATCAGCTCGGCCAACCGGGCCTGCGCCGCGACATCGAGGGCGGCGGTCGGCTCGTCGAGCAGCCAGAGCGGGCGCGGGACCGCGAGCAGACGGGCGATCGAGAGACGCCGCCTCTGGCCCGCCGACAGATAGGCGGCCGGGAGATCGGCAAGTTCGTCGAGCCCGACGGCGGCAAGCGCCTCATCAAGCGAATTGTCGGCTCGCTTGTCCTCACCTCCCCCTGCAAGGGGCAGGTCGGCGAGCGTAAGCTCGCCGGGAGGGGGTCGTGTTCCGACTTGCGACCCCTCCCCGGCCCGCCGATCGCGGTCCGGCCCTCCCCTTTCAGGGGAGGGCGAAACCACATGTGATCGGCCCGCCCTTGCAGTGGTTGACGGCGCCTCCAGGCCGGTCACAGCCCGACGGTCGGAACCCTGGCCGGACGCGCCGCCCAGAAACTCGGCCCAGAATTTCAGGTTTTCGCGGACGGTCAGCGCCGACTTCAGGGCGTCCTGGTGGCCGAGATAATGGGCCTGCTCCGGCACGCTCAGTTCCGCCTCGCCGCCGGCAAGCGCGATCGCCCCGGCCGCGGGGCGCAGAAGACCCGCGACCAAGCGCAGGAGCGAGCTTTTTCCCGCCCCGTTCGGACCGACCAATATGAGGGCACGCCCCGCGCCGACGCGAAAGCTGAGGCCGGCAAACACCTCGCGCCCGCCGCGCACACAGGCAATGTCCCGCCCGATCAGCTCCATGACCCGGCCCCGCCCCGGCCGGCCGCACGGGACGCGGGGGGTCGGCTCGGCCGAGCCGTCCCGGGGGTCGAGCAGCCCGGACGCCGTGAAGCGCCGACCCGGCGGCGCGCCGGAACGGCCCGCGACTGTTTTCCTGGAAAAGGCATCGATTGTTCGCCCGCCCCCGGACTGGACGTCCTACCGAATCCGCTGTTTAGAAGTCGTATAGCAGAACGGAAGGAAAGCTCTTATAAGCCCCCCGTGAGAAAAGCCTGCCGGCCGGCGAAAACAACGCGTCCGGCGCATCTCGGGCGGGTGAACAAACGCACCCTTGAGAATATATCTAGAAAGGCACCCGGCTCCCTTCAGCCGGAATGGAACAGCGCCGCCATGACCTCGATCGACAGCTTCAAGTGCACCCGAACCCTCAAGCTCGGCAACCGGAACTATGTCTATTACAGCCTGCCGGTGGCGGAAAAGAACGGCCTGAAGGGCATTTCCCGCCTCCCCTTCTCGATGAAGGTGCTGCTCGAAAACCTGCTGCGTCACGAGGACGGGCACACGGTCTCCAAGGAGGACATCCAGGCGGTCGCCCAATGGTTGAAGACCAAGAGGTCCGAACGTGAAATCCCGTTCCGTCCGGCGCGCGTGCTGATGCAGGACTTTACCGGCGTGCCGGCGGTGGTCGATCTTGCCGCCATGCGCGACGCCATGAAGAATCTCGGCGGCGATCCGAAAAAGATCAATCCGCTCGTTCCGGTTGACCTCGTCATCGATCACTCGGTGCTCGTCAACTTTTTCGGCGCCGCCGACTCGTTCAAGAAGAACGTGACGGAGGAATACAAGCAGAATCAGGAGCGCTACCGCTTCCTCAAATGGGCGCAGCTCTCGTTCGAGAACTTCCGCGTGGTTCCGCCGGGCACCGGCATCTGCCACCAGGTCAATCTCGAATACCTGTCGCAGACGGTGTGGACCGCGAAAGGCGAAGCGCGCCTCGACGGCAAGATGGTGAAAGCGGAGCTAGCCTATCCCGACACGCTGGTCGGCACCGATTCGCACACCACGATGGTGAACGGACTGTCCGTGCTCGGCTGGGGCGTTGGCGGGATCGAGGCGGAAGCGGCCATGCTCGGCCAGCCCTACTCGATGGTGCTTCCCGAAGTGGTCGGCATGAAGCTCGACGGCAAGCTGAGCGAAGGGGTGACCGCGACCGATCTCGTGCTCACGGTGACGCAGATTTTGCGCAAGCGCGGCGTGGTCGGCCGTTTCGTCGAGTTTTTCGGTCCGGGCCTTGCGAGCCTCTCGATCGCCGATCGGGCGACCATCGGCAACATGGCGCCGGAATACGGCGCGACCTGCGGCTTTTTCCCGATCGACGCCGACACGCTCGACTATTTGCGCGGCACCGGCCGTTCCGAAACGCGCGTCAAGCTGGTCGAGGCCTACGCCAAGGCGCAGGGCATGTTCCGCACCCGGAACACGCCGGACCCGGTGTTCACCGAGGTGCTCAAGCTCGACCTCGCCTCGGTCGAGCCTTCGCTCGCGGGGCCGAAGCGCCCGCAGGATCGCGTGCCGCTCAAGTCGGTGAAGAACGGGTTCGCCCGCGCGCTCGCCGAGGAGTTCGGCAAGGCCGGCGAAGCGGACAAGCGCGTGCCGGTGGAGGGGCGCAAGCATGATCTCGGCCATGGCGACGTGGTCATCGCGGCGATCACCTCCTGCACCAACACGTCGAACCCCTCGGTGATGATGGGCGCCGGGCTTCTCGCGCGAAAGGCGGTTGAAAGGGGCCTGACAGTGAAGCCGTGGGTGAAGACCTCGCTCGCGCCCGGCTCGCAGGTCGTCGCCGAATATCTCGCCAAATCGGGGCTGCAGAAGGATCTCGACAAGCTCGGATTCAATCTCGTCGGCTTCGGCTGCACCACCTGCATCGGCAATTCCGGGCCGCTGCCCGCGGAAATCTCCGCGGCGATCAGCGAGCACGACATCGTCGCCGCGTCGGTGCTGTCGGGGAACCGCAATTTCGAGGGCCGCGTCAATCCCGACGTGCGCGCCAACTATCTCGGGTCGCCGCCGCTCGTCGTGGCCTATGCGCTCGCGGGCACGATGAACTTCGATCCGGCGAGAACCCCGCTCGGCGTCGACAAAGCGGGCAAGAAGGTTTTCCTCAAGGACATCTGGCCGTCCAGCCGCGAGATCAAAGCGGCGATGAAGAAGTCGATCACCCGGCAGATCTTCGTGCGCAAATACGCGAACGTATTCAAGGGCGATGCGAACTGGAGCAAGATCGCGGTGAAGGGCGGGCTCACTTATTCCTGGGACCGCGATTCGACCTATGTGCAGAACCCGCCCTATTTCACCGGCATGAAGCGCCAGCCGCAGCCGCTCACGAATGTCATTGATGCGCGCATCCTCGGCCTGTTCCTCGACTCGATCACGACCGACCACATCTCGCCGGCCGGATCGATCAAGGTCGCGTCGCCCGCCGGGCAGTATCTGATCGCGCACCATGTCGCGCCGCCCGACTTCAATCAGTACGGCACAAGGCGCGGCAATCACGAAGTGATGATGCGCGGCACCTTCGCCAATATCCGCATCAAGAACCAGATGGTCCCGGGCGTCGAAGGCGGCGTCACGGTCCATTATCCGTCGAAAGAGCAGATGCCGATCTATGAGGCGGCGATGCGCTACAAGAGCGAGCACGTCCCGCTCGTCGTGTTCGCCGGCAAGGAATACGGCACCGGCTCGTCGCGCGACTGGGCGGCCAAGGGCACCGCGTTGCTCGGCATCCGCGCGGTGATCGCGCAATCCTTCGAGCGCATCCACCGCTCCAATCTGATCGGTATGGGCGTCATTCCGCTCGTCTTCGAGGAAGGCGCCTCGTGGCAGACAATCGGGCTGAAGGGCAGCGAGCAGGTGACCCTCCGCGGATTGCAGAGCGAACTCAAGCCGCGCCAGCGGCTCGTCGCTGAAATCGTCGGGGCGGACGGTAAGTTGCAGCGCGTGCCGCTGATCTGCCGCATCGATACGCTCGAGGAGCTCGAATATTTCCGGAACGGCGGAATCCTGCATTACGTGCTGCGCCAACTCGCCGCGTGAGCAAGTCCATGCGGACCGGAGGCGTCGCCGCCGGTCCGCATTAGAGACTAGCGCCACGAAACTGATCACATTGCTGCGGCGCGCGCCAATCTCACTGCGAAGTGAGTGGCAGGTGATCACTCGAGCATACTATTCACGACTGTTGCGCGCTTGTTCCGGCGATTGATGGGGCCGCGCGCCTGATCAGGAAGCATCGATCCGTCGCAGAGCACGTCCGCGCGGTGCGCGGCGGGCGCGGGTCTGTGCGCGACCTGAACGACATGGCGAGGTCGGATAGAATGATCGCAGGCCGCGGGTCGGCTGTCGGCGCTGTCGCCGTCGCGATATTCGGAGGGATCGCCTCCGGTGCGCATGCAGAGCCGCGTGCAGTCGTCGAACTGTTCACCAGCCAAGGGTGCTCGTCCTGCCCGCCCGCCGACAAGCTGCTCGGCGAGCTGAGAAACGACCCGGCGCTCGTCGTGGTCAGCCTGCCGGTCCACTACTGGGACTATCTCGGCTGGAAGGACACGCTCGCCGATCCGCGCCACACGGCGCGCCAGAAGGCCTATTCGCTCATGCGCGGCGACGGCGACGTCTACACGCCGCAGGTGGTGGTCAACGGAGCGGCGCATGCGCTCGGCAGCGACAAAGCCGCGATCGAGAAAGCGGTCGATACGGCGCGAAGTCGCGGCGCGCATCTCTCCGTGACGGTCGAGATAACGGTCGTAAACGGGCAGGTGTCGGTCACGGTCGGCAAGGGCGAGGAGGGGCTCGCCGGCGAGGTCTGGCTGTGGGCGGTGGCGAGCGCGGTCCCCGTAAGAATCCAGCAGGGCGAGAACAAGGGCCGCACCATCACCTACGCCAACGTGGTGCGCCGCTGGGTCAAGCTCGGCGATTGGCTGGGCCGCGGCGCCTGGACCGTTCCCCTCGCGGAGGTCAAGGCCGAGATGGTCGATTCGGTCACGGTCATCGTGCAGAGCGGGCATTCCGGAAAGCCGGGAACGATCCTGGGCGCTGGGGTGGCCCAGCTTCGCTAGGCGGATTGGCCCCGCCCTCTCGGGCTCCAGTTCCCACGTTCCCCGTTCCTCTCCCGCCTAAAGCCGCCGCCGGCGCTTCCGCGGAGCGGGGGAGCAGCTACGGACAAAAAAAAGGCCGGCTGGGCCGGCCTGAACGTTGGGGGATTTCAGAACAGAAATGCCAGAGGTCCGGCCCTTACGAGCCCGGGGGGCTGGGGGGCTGAGGAATCCGGTACCGATCGGACCGGACCCCGTGGCAATGATGTTTCATCGCAAGCCAGGCCGGCCTGCGCACGGCCGAATTCTGGCATCATTATGAATCGACTAACGAACGCGTGATCTGCGCGGCGAATCGGCCGCGCCGCGCCGCTCGTTTCCCGCCTCGACGCCCTTGCTCTCACGGCCTATTCGGAGCGATCATGACCGGTAGATGACAAGGAGGCGCCCATGAGCCTGGAGCTTGGCGACACGGACTCAAGCGAGTTGCGTGGGGGCGAGCCGACCGTCAAACAGGCGCCCGCCCCCAGTGCTCGCGTGACCTTCGACCGGCGTGAGCTGAAGCGGATTTTCGGCCTCTATGTCCGCAAGGTCGCGTCCGGCGAATGGCGCGATTACGCCATCGACTTTCACAAGGACCGGGCGGTGTTCTCGGTGTTCCGCTCCGCCGCCGAAGTTCCGATCTATCGCATTGAAAAAAATCCGCGATTCGCGCGGCGCCAGGGCGTCTATCGGGTGGTGTCGGCAACCGGCCTGATCGTCGAGGGCGGCCACGAGCTCGATCGCGTGCTGCGGGCGCTCGACAAGGCGGTCCTGAGCCTCGTCGTGAATTGAGATTGATGCGCCTCGCTTCGGGCGGCCGGACCGGAGTTTTGTCCTCCTGCCCCGCCCGAACGTCAGGACTGGCGATCGTCGCCGGAACGGGGTCGGGTCGGCAGCGACGCGCCGAGGCTGAAGGGGAGCATCGCGAGCTTCGCGGCATCCATCCAGGACAGCCACACGAGCCGGCTGGCCTGAGCCCAGAAGGCGAACGGGTTGGCGGCTTCGAGAACGCGCCCGAATGTCTCGAACGAAGGCGTCGCCTGCATATTGATGAAGATCTGTTCAGCGTCCCCGTCGGGCGCGCGGCGGTGAACGATCTCGATGTCGATATTCGGCAGGTGTGCGGTCGCCCTCACTGCATCGAGGTCGTGAGTGGGCTCCTTGAACTCGGACAACGCTCCCCTCCATGGCAATGTATGGCGATTCCGCCCATCGCAGCTTGCAGGCACGCGCGGTTCAGGCCGGACTAGCTAGATGGGCCGCGCAGCCTTCGTCAAGCAAGCCGCGCGAGCAGCAATGATCGCGGTCACAACCGACCGCCGATCCGCACGCAGCGCCGGAGAACGGCGCATCCATCGAGGAGGGGAAGGCGCCCATGAAAAAAACCAACGGACGGGTTTTGGTCCCATCCGTTGGCCGGTGTCGAGTTCAATTCGGGCAGAAGTCGTCAGCGGCGGTCGCCCACCAGGCGAAGCAGCATCAGGAACAGGTTGATGAAGTCGAGATAGAGCGCGAGCGCCCCCATGACGACTTTGCGTCCGGCGACCGTGCCGTCGTCCATCGGATCGTAGAATTCCTTGATCTTCTGGGTGTCCCACGCGGTAAGACCGGCGAAGATCAGCACGCCCATCACCGAGAGCGCCCAATCGAGGCCGCTCGACTTCAGGAACATGTTGACCACCATCGCGATGATGAGGCCGAACAGCCCCATGATCAGGAACGAGCCCATGCCCGTCAGATCGCGCTGCGTGGTGTAGCCCCACAGGCTCAGCGCGCCGAACGAGGCGGCCGAAATGAAGAACACCCGCGCGATCGACGCCTGCGTGTAGACCATGAAAATCGATGCGAGGGATATGCCGAGCAGGCCCGCATAGATAAAGAACAGGGCGCGCGCGGTGCTCGCCTCGAGCCGATTGATCCTGAAACTCAAGAAGAAGACCAGGCCGAGCGGGGCGAGGATCAACACCCACATCATCGGGCCCTGGAACAGCGTCTGGCCAAACGCGGTCAGGCCGACGATCGCCCCGGCCTCGTTCGTCACGACGGCGTACTGGAACGTGATCCAGGCAATCGCGCCGGTGAGCGCGACGCCACCCGCCATATAATTGTAAACGCGGATCATATGGGCGCGCAGGCCCTGATCGATGGCGACCGCACGATCCGCCGGGTAGCCGCGAGCCGCCGCGGGATTCCGGTCGAAGTCCGACATTGATGAGGTCCTTTCTATCGCCCGAGAACCGCTGGGCGAGCGGGGGCGGCTACCGTCGGCCGCCCGAAACCGGGTCGAATGTAGTCATGGTCGCCGTTGGGGTGAAGATGGCTGTCCCGCCGAAAGAATGAAATTTCGGACAGGGAGCCCACCCGCACAGTCGTCCCGCGGCGCGTAGCACCGTCCCTATTCCTCGCGCTGGCCGAAAAGCTGGAGCAGGAGCGTGAACAGGTTGATGAAGTTCAGATAGAGCGAGAGCGCGCCCATGATCGCGGATCGCTCCGCGGCGTCGCCGTCCATGGCGGAGTAAAGATATTCGTTCTTGAGCCGTTGCGTATCCCACGCGGTCAACCCGGCGAAAACGAACACGCCAATGACGGAGACCGCCCATTGCAGGGCGGAGCTCTGCACGAATATGTTGACGAGCGAGGCGACGATGACGCCGAACAGCCCCATGATGAGGAACGAGCCCCACCCCGAGAGGTCGCGCTGGGTCGTATAGCCGAACAGCGACAGCGCGCCGAACGATGCGGCGGTGATGAAGAACACCCGCACGATCGAGGTGTGCGTGAACACCATGAAGATCGCGCCGAGCGACAAGCCCACCAGCGCGGCGTAGAGCCAGAACAGGAGTTGCGCGGTCGCCGGCCGCAGCCTCTCGGCGCCGAAGCTCAGCCCGAACACGAGCGCGAGCGGCGCGAGCATGATCACCCATTTCAGCGGACTTGCGTAGACCGCGTATCCAACCGGGGTGAGATACATGCCGCCGGCTATGCGGGCGGGCGCCTCCAACCCATCGCGAACCACGCGCGCGGCGCTGGCGGCGTCGCCGGTGACGGATACGAGATAGATCCCCAAAGCGGCGATGCCCGTGATCACGAGGCCGAGCGTCATGTAGTTGTAGACGCGCAGCATGTATTGCCGCAGGCCGGCGTCGATCACAGCCGTTTCGGCCCGGCTCACGCCGCCATAGCTCACACCAGCCATGTTCCGATCAAAGTCCGACATCGTCGAACCCCCGATTTTTGTATCCGAAGACCCCGCGCGGAGTGTCGCCCCCGCGGTTCGAAGCATTCGCCAGTATGAGCGGATTATATGTGAGCGGACGATGGCCGCCCGCGGCGACTGATTGTCGCAAAGCCGCGTTTTATAAGGCGAATCCTCTGCGCGCCCAGCGACTAGTTGTCGCAAAAGCGGCGGCTTTGACTTCTACAGGTTCCGCAGCACCGTCGCCGGCTTGCGTCCGAGCGCGGCGACGGTGCCGACCAGCCCGCACATCACCGTCACGGTGAGCGCAATCGCCGCCGCGGTCAATGCGGGCGCCGCCTGCCAGGCGAAAGGCAGCGTCATCAGGTCGCGGACGACGCGCCACGCGGCGATCGAGCCGGCCGCCAGTCCGAACAGCACCGCGGCCCCGCCAGTCAAGAAATATTCCAAGAGATAACAGGCGATGAGCTGGCGGCGCGTCGCGCCGAACGTCTTCAGCACGACGGCGTCGTAAACGCGATGACGGTGGCCGGCCGCGAGCGCGCCGCCGAGCACGAGCACGGCGGACACGAGGGTGACCGCGCTCGCCGCCTGCACGGCGAGCGCAAGATTGGCGACCACGGCGCCCACCGCGCTGATCGCTTCCTTCACCGGCACCGGCGTCACGCCCGGAAAGCGCTGCGCCACGGCGTCGAGAAGCGCCGCTTCCTCCTGCGTCGTGCCGCCGCCCGGCAAACTCACGGTCGCGACATGGGTCAGCGGCGCACCGCGAAATGCGCCCGGCGAAAAAACCAGAACGAAGTTGAGGCCCAGCGACTGCCAATCGACCGTGCGCAGGTTAGCGATGCGCGCGGTGAAGTTGCGGCCGAGCACGTTGACGGTGATCGTGTCGCCGAGCTTGAGGCCGAGGCCGTCGGCGATCTTCTTGTCCATCGACAGCAGCGGCGGGCCGTCATACTGCTCGCCCCACCATTCGCCTTCGACTACGCGCGAGCCCGCCGGCACCACGCCGGCATAGGTGATGCCGCGATCGCCGTGCAGGACCCAGGCCGCGTCCGGCCGCGCTTTCAGATCCTCGGCGGATTCGCCGTTCACGTCGACGATGCGGCCGCGCAGCATCGGCGCCTGCTCGATCGTCGCCTGTCGCGCCTGCGCGCGGACGACCTCGTCGAAGCGCGCGACATCGCCCGCCGGTATGTCGAGGAAAAAGAAGGACGGGGCCTTTTCGGGCAGCGACGCGGCGAATTGCCGGCGTAGATTGGCGTCGATTTCAATCACCGTCACCAGCACCGCCACGCCGAGGCCGAGCGAGAGAACGATGGTCGGCGTCAACGCCGCCGGACGGTGGATATTGGCGAGCGCGAGGCGGAGAATGGCCGAACGCGGATGCGGAACGGCGCGCGCGAGCAGCATCACCGCGAACGCCACGAGGCGCAGCAGCAGGAAGACGGCGAGCGCGGCGACGACGAACACCGCGGCGATCTTGCGATCATACGATGCGCCGATCGCGATCGCCGCGAGGGCGAGGCCGGCCACCGTGGTCGCGATCACATAGCGCCTGCGCGGCCAGCGCGCTTCGGGCGCGATCGCATCGCGAAACAATGCGGACACCGGCACGTCATGCGCGCGTCCGAGCGGCCACAGGGCGAAGGCGGCCGCGGTGAGGAGACCGTAAACGAGCCCGAGCAGGAGCTCGGCCGGATGCAGCGACGGGGCGAGCGGAAGCGGGATGATCGCGCCGAACGCCGCCGCGACGGCGAACGGCGTCAGCGCTCCCAAGACCAGGCCAATTCCCGCGCCGAGCAAAGCGATCAGCAGAATCTGGAGAAAATAGAGCACAAACACCTGGGTCGCGCTTGCGCCGAGCGCCTTCAGCGTCGCGATCACGCTGAGCTTGCGATCGAGATAGTGCTTGGTCGAATTCGCAACCCCCACGCCGCCGACCAGGAGCGCGGTGAGCCCGACCAGAACGAGATACTGCGTGAAACGGTCGATGCTGCGTTCGAGCTGCGGCGAGGCGTTGGTGTTCGAGCGAATCTCCCAGCCGGCATTCGGGAATTCGCGTTCGGCGGCTTCGGCGACGTCGTCGGCGCGAGCGGCGGCGCCCGCTTCCGGCAGACGCACGCGATAGAGGAACCGCACGAGACTGCCCGGCTGCACGAGGCCGGTCGCGCGCAGCGCCGCATCGCTGACCAGCAGCCGCGGGCCGAAGCCGACGCCGGCCCCGAGCTTGTCCGGTTCGCCGACGAGCCGCGCGCGCAGTTCGAGCGTCGCCGACCCGACCGTCACCTGCGCGCCCGGCTGCAGGCCCAAACGCGCGAACAGCAGCGGATCGGCGGCCGCTCCGAATGCGTCGCCGCGGCGCGCGAGCATGTCCGTGAGCGGGCCCGCCGGATCGGTCGCGACCGCGCCGTAAAGCGGGTAGCGTTCGTCCACCGCCTTGAGCTCGACCAGCGCCGTCCGCCCGTCAGCGAGGCGCGTGAGCGCGCGCATCGAGGCGGTCGCGGACACCTCGCCCTGGCGCGCGAGAAAAGCGCGTTCCTCCGGGCTCGCTTCGCGCTGCACCAGCGTGAAGGAGACATCGCCCCCCAGAATGGCGCGTCCCTCGCGCGCCAGACCCTGCGTGAGGCTCTGCGCGAGCGAGCCGACCCCGGCTATCGTCATGACGCCGAGCGCAAGGCAGGCGATGAAAGGGGTGAACCCGCGCAAGCCCCCGCGCAGGTCGCGCAGACCCATCCGCAGCAGCTTGAAAGGACCCGCACGCGCGGGACCGACGGAGCTTGCGGGCGCGCTCATGATCGCGCGCGCTCGCGCGCCGCCGGCGTGTCGATCGCGCCCGACCGCATGCGCACGATGCGGTCGCATCGCGCCGCGAGCGTCGCGTCATGGGTGACGAGGACGAGCGTCATGCGCCGTTCGGCATGACCGGCGAACATCAGGTCGATGATCTGCCGGCCGGTCGCCTCGTCGAGATTGCCGGTCGGCTCGTCGGCGACCAGAATGGACGGATTGGGCGCGAGCGCGCGGGCGAGCGCGACGCGCTGCTGCTCGCCGCCGGACAGTTGGGCCGGATAATGCGAGAGCCGTTCGCCGAGGCCGACCGCGGCCAGTTCCTCGCGGGCGATCGCGAACGCCTGTTCGACGCCCGCCAGTTCCAACGGCACGGCGACATTCTCAATCGCCGTCATCGTCGGAATGAGATGGAAGGACTGGAACACGATCCCGACATGGCGGCCGCGGAAGCGGGCGAGCCGGTCCTCGTCGAGCGCGGCGAGGTCCTCTCCGGCGACGACGACGGACCCCGTGTCGGGCCGCTCCAGGCCCGCCATGACCATCAGCAGCGTCGATTTGCCCGAACCTGAAGGACCGACGAGGCCAATCGCCTCGCCCTGCGCTATATGAAGGGAAACGTCCTTGAGTATATGCACTCTGGCCGCATCGCGCCCGAGCGCGAGATTGACCCGAGAGAGCGCGATGGCGGGGGCGAGCGTCCGAATGCTGGTCGAGGTGTCGTCCATGAGGCCTTTGTCGCCGAGGAAGCCGGGCGGACGGGCTGCCCCCGCGGCGGGCTGGCATAACTCATATGGGAGGCGGGCCGGGTGGGTCCAGGTGATGGTGGCTCGCGCCCTGGCGATGGTCGTCGCCGCCGTGCTCGTCCTTGCGGCCCAAACGGGCGGATCGCGGGCGGAAGGCGCGCGGCCGCTGCGCATCGTCGCGCTCGGCGATTCGCTCGTGGCAGGCTTCGGCCTGCGCGCGGTTGAAGCGTTTCCCGCCAAATTGCGGCGAGCGCTCGCCGCCAGGGGCCTGGACGTCGAGATCGTCAATGCCGGCGTTTCGGGCGACACCGCCGCGGACGGACTTGCCCGCCTCGACTGGTCGGTGCCGGAGACGACCGACGCCGTGATCCTCGAACTCGGGGCGAACGATGCGCTGCGCGGCATCGATCCCGCCGTCACCCGCAAGGCGCTCGAGGCGATCCTGCGCCGCCTGAAGGAACGGCGCATCCCGGTCCTGCTCTGCGGCATGCTGGCGCCCCGCAACATGGGGACAGCTTACGCCGAGGCCTTCGACAGCATTTTTCCCGCGCTCGCGGCGGCCTATAATGCGCCGCTCTATCCGTTTTTCCTGGACGGGGTCGCCGCCGACCTCTCGCTCAATCAACGGGACGGACTGCATCCGAGCGCCGCGGGCGTCGACGAGATCGTCAAGCGAATCCTCCCCAAGGTGGAGGAGCTGATCGCGCAGACGAAACTGCTGCGGGGGTCGTGACCGACCGCCGCTTTCGGCTCATCTAACGCAAGAGCTGTGCAATGCCCCGACTCTTCACCGCCGTCGAGATCCCGCGGGACGTGGGCGAGACGCTCGCGATGCTGCGCGGCGGGTTGCCGGGCGCCCGCTGGATCGATCGCGACAATTACCACCTGACGCTGCGCTTTATCGGCGACATCGACGACCGCCTGGCGCGGGATATCGCCTTCATGCTGGGCGGCGTCGAACGTGCGCCCTTCGAGCTGCGCCTGGAAGGCCTCGGCTCGTTCGGGGGGCGGAAGCCGCGTGCGGTGTTCGCGGCGGTCGGCCCGAGCCCCGCTTTGCACGAGTTGCAGGCCGAGCACGAGCGGCTGATGAAGCGGGTCGGCCGCGAACCGGAGGGCCGCAAATACTCCCCGCATGTCACGCTTGCGCGGCTGCGCGATTGTTCCGCCCGCCAAGTGGCCGACTATCTCGGCGCGCGCCAGCCGTTTCGCTCGCCGCCATTCCAGGTCACGCAGTTCGTGCTCTACTCGTCGCGCGCCTCGGTCGGCGGCGGCCCCTATGTCGTCGAGGCCGCCTATCCGCTCAGCGCGCCTGCGCCGTCGTTGCGGGCGCGCTCGCGCTGAGCCGCCCGGCGACGCTTTGCAGCGTGCCTCTTACGATGCGCTGGACGCCTTGCTGGAAAACGCCGCCGCGGGCTTCATCAGGCGGGATTGGAAATCGACATAGGCCGCAGCGAAGCTGTGGCCGTCGACCACCAGCTCCCGCATGACCGAGAGCGGGGTCGGATTCGGGTTTTCCACCTTCCCGATCACCGTGCCGAAGTCGAAGGTGAGCTCGGCGTCGAATTTGCGGGCCAGTTGCTGCATGCGCTGGTTTTCCGCAAGGCAGCAGACATGCAGGAGGTTGATTCCGCGATTGCGCGCGGCAAGCAGGCTGCGTTCAAGCAGCGCCGAGCCGATGCCGAGGCTCTGCCAGGGCTTCTCGATGCTGAACGCGGCTTCGGCCTCGCGCCGATGGAGCGGCCCGAGAATGCGCAAATCGGCGGCGCCGCGCAGCACGCCGTCCACGAAGAAGCCGTGCACGATCACGTCGCTGCCGTGGGTCGTGGCCGCATAAGTTCGGATCATATCGTCGGCGACCGCGCCTCCGAAACGATTACGGCGGCTTTCAGCGTCGAGCCGGAGCAAATGGTCGCGATAGGCGTCCGTCTCGACGCTCCATAGCTTCCGGATCAGGCCGCCTTCGACAAAGACTTCGTGCATCGGGGGTCTCCTGCTCTGCCTTCGTCAGTTTCGCGGGGGCCCATCGAGCGCATTCCCTCTCCGGACGCTCTTCGTCCGTCTCCCGGACGCTATTCGCCGGGTTTTCCGCATACTGCAATGCAGCATTTAACTGCTTCGAGCAAGTTTTCCAGGTGCAATTGAGCCTTGCGCCAGGCATATGGCGGGTTTGATTTATGTTAAGGACGGTCCGCCGAGCGACTCTCCGCCGGCACGAAATCTGATTAGCCTTTGTTTATGTTACGATTTTCTGGAACATTGGAAAAAAAGGGGCGCCGGGGGGCGACCTCCGAGGGTCGGCTTTTCGCGACGTTGCGTCGCACAAAACCGCTTGTAGAATGAATTCCGCTCCCGCTATTTGCGGTATGGAAATGTGAGTGGTCCGGTGGTCTTGTGACCGATATCCGTTCGCCGGTGGTTCAGGTTCGGCAGGAGGGTCAAGCGCCGGATCGCGCCGGTGTGGGAAGGTCTGTCT
>CAYGZV010000030.1:0-10205 GCA_964354425.1 uncultured Rhodoplanes sp.
GGAACGACCTTGTAGCGGCCGCAGATCACGTTGAAGGCGGCCATCGAGCCGACGATCTGACTGGTCGGGGTGACCAGCGGGGGATAGCCGATCTCGGCCCGCACGCGCGGCATTTCCTCGAGCAGCTCGGCGTATTTGTCCGATTTGCCCTGCTGCTTCATCTGGTTGAGGAAATTCGACAGCATGCCGCCGGGAATCTGAAAGGTCAGAACCTTGGTGTCGATGTCGATCGCGGTGTCGAGCTTGAACTCTCGCGCAAGATCCTTCTTCACGACGCGGAAATGGTCCGCGATCGGATAGAGCCGCTCCTTGTCGATGCCGGTGTCGCGCGGCTGGCCTTCGAGCGTGGCGACCAGCGCTTCCGTCGCGGGCTGCGAGGTGCCGAGCGCGAACGGAGACAAGGCGCAGTCGACGATGTCGGCGCCCGCCTCGATCGCCTTCAGATAGGTCATCGAGGCCATGCCGCTCGTGTAGTGGCAGTGCACGTCCACCGTCACTCCGAGCTCGCTCTTCAATAGCTTGACGAGATCGTAGGCGGCATAAGGCGCGAGCAAGCCGGCCATGTCCTTGATGCAAACGGAATCGGCCCCGAGATCGACGAGGTCGCGCGCCACCTGCAGGAAGCTCTCCGTCGTATGGTACGGGCTGATCGTATAGACGATCGCCCCTTGCACATGCGCGCCCGCGCGCTTGGCGGCACGCATGGAGACTTCGAGGTTGCGGACATCGTTGAGGGCGTCGAAGATCCGCATCACGCCGATGCCGTTGTCGACCGCCCGCGTGACGAACTCGGTCACCACATCGTCGGCATAATGATTGTAGCCGAGCACGTTCTGCCCGCGCAGCAGCATCTGCAGCGGCGTCTTCTTGACGTGCTGTTTCAGGATGCGAAGCCGCTCCCACGGATCTTCATCGAGGAAACGCAGGCACGCGTCGAAGGTGGCGCCGCCCCACGCCTCCAAGGAGAAGTAGCCGATGTCGTCCAGTTGCTCGAGCACTGGAACCATGTCGGAGGTCCGCATGCGGGTAGCTGCGAGCGATTGATGGCCGTCGCGCAAAACGGTCTCGACAATCTTCACGGGTGGTTGGATCGCCACGGACTAGCTCCCTACAATTGCACCTGCGCCTCACATAGCAGGTCGCGCCGCCTGGTCTAATCAAATCCGCGCTGACTTTCCGCCGCTGTGAATTTGTCGCGCCCGTCTCCGACATACGCTGTCGTCTCAGCGCCAAAATCTGTCCGACACTGGACAATCGTCACAAAGCGCGGGCGGCGCCCACGCCCCTGCGGCGCGGCCGGCCTGCCGTGGCGACCAAACGCCGCAACTGCGCAGGCCACCGCGCGCCGGGCTGCAAGAGAACTCACAACACCCGAAATAGTTGCGCTTTCCCCGGAGAACGCGAGTTGAAAACGCGCGCGCCTCCTTGCCGCCGGCGGCACTGTTTGTATACTAATAATCACTGCCGCGCCGCAGCATGCGCGGCCACGCGCCGCCCGATCGCCACGGCGCTCGGGCGCGGTCTCCCGGTCGCCGCGGGCCCACGACCAGACAGCGTCTCAAGGGGCGATCGCCGCGCCCGCGCGACCGTCCGTTGGAGGGGAACATGGCTCACGATACGCAAGCCGCGCCTGCCGGCCCGACCAGGCTGGTCATCCGCAATATCGGCCTCCTGCTCTCGGGACTGCTGGAGCAGCCGATCCTCGACGCCGACACGATCGTCGCGATCGACGGGCGGATCGCCGCGGTCGGCCGCGCCAAGGACGTGGACTCAGACGGCGCCACCGCCGTCATTGACGCGCGCGGCACGACGGTCGCGCCGGGCCTGATCGACAGCCATGTCCATCCGGTGGCGGGCGACTGGACGCCGCGCCAGAGCCAGCTCAACTGGATCGATTCCTCGATGCATGGCGGCGTCACCACCATGATTTCCGCCGGCGAGGTGCACATGCCCGGGCGGCCGCGCGACGTGGTCGGCCTCAAGGCGATGGCGATCACCGCGCAGCGCACCTACTCGGCCTTCCGCTCCGGCGGGGTGAAGCTGCATGCGGGCGCGCCGGTGATCGAGCAGGGCATGGTGGAGGAGGATTTTCGCGAGCTTGCCGCAGCGGGCGTGACGCTGCTCGGGGAGATCGGCCTGGGCGGCGTCAAGGACGGCCCCACCGGCCGCAAGATGGTCGCCTGGGCGCGCAAATACGGCATCCAGAGCACGATCCACACCGGCGGGCCGTCGATCCCCGGCTCCGGTCTGATCGACAAGGACATCGTGCTCGAATGCGACGCCGACGTGGTCGGCCACGTCAATGGCGGGCACACCGCGCTGCCCGACGATCAGATTCGCTGCATCTGCGAAGGCTGCCGGCGCGGCCTCGAACTCGTGCACAACGGCAATGAGCGCGCCGCGCTCTACGCGCTGCGCACCGCGCGCGAGATGAACCAGCTCGATCGCGTAATCCTGGGAACGGACGGGCCGGCCGGCTCCGGCGTCCAGCCGCTCGGCATCATCCGCATGGTCGCGATGCTCTCCGCGCTCGGCGGCGTGCCGGCGGAAATCGCGTTCTGCTTTGCGACCGGCAACACCGCCCGCCTGCGCAAGCTCGACTGCGGCATCATCGAGCCGGGTCGCGCCGCCGATTTCGTGTTCATGGACCGCGCGCAGCACTCGGCCGGGAAGACGCTGCTCGACAGCGTCGCGCTCGGCGATCTCCCCGGCATCGGCATGGTGGTGATCGACGGCCTCGTGCGCGCCGGCCGCAGCCGCAACACCCCGCCGGCCACCGCGGCGCCGGAGCAGGTGCTGTGACAATCGCTTTCATCATCGCGCCTGCGGCGTCGCTCACGTGATCTTGCCGAGCAGCCGGATCAGCGATTTGCGCTCGGTCGCGCTGAGCGGCTTGAGCGTCTCCTCGGTGATCGCAAGCGCAATGGCGACGGCGCGCCTGACCACGGCGCGGCCGTCCTTGGTCAGCGCGATGCGGAGCCGCCGCGCGTCGGTCGGATCGGGATCTCCTGCGGCCAGTCCGCGCGCGGTCAGACGATCGACCACGCCCTTGATCGTCGCCGCGTCCATGGCGGTGTGACGGCCGAGCAGGTTCTGCGAGAGCGGCCCGCGTTCGTGCAGCTTGGCGAGTGAGGCCCATTGCGTGGGCGTCAGGTCCTCGATCATCCGCTCGGCGAAGATCGTGGTATGGCGCTGGTTCGCCTGCCGCAGCAGAAACCCGACCTGCTGCTCCAGAAGATAGGGCGGCGGCCTGTCGCGCCCGGCCGTCGCCCGGGCCGCCTTCGGTCTTGCCGTCTTGTCCTTGTCGGCGCGGCCGGGGCGAGAGACTGCGCGGCGTGTCGGCGTCACTTTTTTTTCAGGCATTTCGTATTGTTCCTTCCCTCGCTTGCCCGCAGAGGGTGGCGTCCCGATTCGGTCGATTGTTGCATCATACCGCGAGATAGGCGTCGCGGATTTCGGGATTGGCTTCGAGCTCCGCCATTGTTCCGCTGTAGCGAACACGGCCCTTTTCGATGATGACCGCGCGGTCGGAGATCAGGCGCGCGAAGCGCAAGTTCTGCTCTGAGATGACGAGCGCGAGCCCTTCGCGCTTCATCGCGAGAATGGCTGCGGCCATCTGCTCGATGATCTTGGGGGCAAGACCCTCGGACGGCTCGTCGAGCAGCACCAGCGCGGGATTGCCCATCAGCGTGCGGGCGATCGTCAGCATCTGCTGCTCGCCGCCCGACATGCGGCCGCCCAGGCGCTGCCGCATCTCCGCGAGATTGGGAAAAAGCGCGAAGAGCTTCTCGGGCGTCCAGGTCGGCGCGCCCGCGCGCGGCGGCTGCCGGCCGACTTCAAGATTCTCCGTGACCGTGAGCTCGGTGAAGATGCGCCGGTCCTCCGGCACCCAGCCGAGGCCGCGGCGGGCGATTTCATAGGTCGGCAGCCGCGCGATGTTCTCGCCCTGGAACTCGATCGCCCCGGTCCGGTCGGCGACGAGGCCGATGATCGACCGCAAGGTGGTCGACTTGCCGGCGCCGTTGCGGCCGAGCAGGGCCACGACCTCGCCGTCGGCGACCGCGAAGCTCACGTCGAACAGGATCTGCGCCGGACCATAGCGCGCCTGCAGCTTGGAGACCGTGAGCTTCATGTCGCCTCGCCCCCGCGCCTGGGATCGTCGTCGCCGAAGCCCTCGCCGAGATAGACGGCGCGGACCTTGGGGTCGGTGCGCACCGCCTGCGGCGGGCCGGCGGCGATCAGGAAACCGCGGTCGAGCACCATCACGCGGTCGGCGTGCTCGAACACGACATCCATGTCGTGCTCGGTGAAAAAAACCCCGATATTGCGGTTGCGCGCGATCCGCGCGGTAAGCGCCATCAGGTCGACGCGTTCTCGCGGCGCCATGCCGGCGGTCGGTTCGTCGAGCAGCAGAAGCTTCGGGTCATTGGCGAGGGCGACCGCGAGTTCCAGCCGCTTGAGGTCGCCATAGGCGAGTTCGCCGCAGGCGCGTCCGGCCTGCGGTTTCAGCCCCAACAGATCGAGCAGGCGCTCGGCCTCCTCGCGCGCCATCGCGCCGGCGAACCGGTAGAATGTCGAGAGCAGCCGGCGATGCGACAGCAGCGCGACCTGCACGTTCTCGGCGACCGTCATCGAGGCGAAGGTCGCCGTGATCTGGAAGGTGCGGCCGACGCCGAGCCGCCAGACCGCGCGCGGCGGCAGCCCGGTGGTCACGCGCCCGAAGATCCGGATCGTGCCGTCATCGATCGGAATCTGTCCCATGATCATGTTGAAGCACGTGCTCTTGCCCGCGCCGTTCGGCCCGATCAAAGCGACGATCTCGCCCGCCTCGACCTGGAAACTGACGTCGCGCACGGCGGCCACGCCGCCATAGGACTTGGAAATGCCCTCGACCTCGAGCGCCGCCGTCATCGCTGCGCCTTCTTGGACTGGGCCGAGCGCCACGCCGCCGGCCAGGCGAAATCGGACAGGTAGCCGACGATCCCCTTGGGCGAGAGCACGACGAGGCCCACGATCACGCCGCCGAGCACGAGCTTGGAGAGCTCGGTCTCGCTCATCAGCCAGACGGCGAGCGCCTTGTAGACGATCGCCCCCACCACGGCGCCGGACACGGTCTCGACGCCGCCCAGCAGCACCATCACCAGCGCGTCGACCGAGAGCGGAATGGCGAGCGTCTCGGGAAACACGCTGCCCTTCAGGTAGGCGAACAGCGCGCCCGCGACCCCGGCGAACGCGCCGGCGAGCATGAACGCCGTCAGCTGGACGCGACCGCGATCGATGCCGATCGCTTCGGCGCGCAACTCGGAATCGCGCGTCGCCCGCAACGCATAGCCGAACGGCGAAAAGGTGAGCACGCGCAGGCAGAAAACCCCCGCGACGGTGACGAAGAAGCTCAGCCAATAGAACCGCGCCGGCGTGCCGACCAAGGCGGCCGGCCAGACGCCGAGTATCCCGTTGTCGCCGCCCGTGACCTCGACCCACTGGAACGCCACCGACCAGGCGATCTGGGCGAAGGCGAGCGTCAGCATTGCGAAGTAGACGCCGGCGAGCCGCACCGCAAACCATCCGAACAGGCAAGCGCCCGCGAGCGCCAGCAGCGGGCCGGCGAGCAAGGCAAGTCCCATCGGCAGGCCGAGCGATTTCGCGGCGAGCGCCGCGCCATAGCTGCCGAGCCCGAAATAGGCGGCGTGCCCGAATGAGGCGAGCCCGCCTACCGTCATCAGCAATTGCAGGCTCTGCGCGAACAGCGCGAAAATGAGGATCTCGGCGCCGACCGTGAGCAGGTAATTGCCGGCGAAGAAGGGCAGGCACGCAGCCGCCGAGAGCACGCCGGCGACCGCCAGCCGCTCCGGCGGGCGCAGCGGCCGCCACGGATGGATGGTGGCCCCGGGCGCCTGCCGGGCCGCGCCCTCCTTGCGCCCGAACAGCCCCCAGGGCCGGACGACGAGGACGGCCGCCATCACCAGGAAGACGAGGACAAGCGATATTTTCGGCAGGATCAGGATGCCGAACGCGTTGAGTTCGGAGACGAGCACGGCGGCAAGGAACGCGCCGGTCACGCTGCCGAGGCCGCCGATCACCACGACGACGAACACTTCGACGATGATCCGGAGATCCATATTGTGGCTTGCGGCCTCGCGCGGGAGCTGCAGCGCGCCGCCGAGCGCCGCAAGGAAAATGCCGAGCGCAAACACGCTGGTGAAGAGCCATTTCTGGTTCACCCCGAGGGCCGCGACCATGTCGCGGTCCTGCGTCGCGGCGCGCACGAGAACGCCCCAGCGGGTGCGATGGAACAGCAGCCACAGCACCGCGAGCACGACCGGGCCGAGCGCGATCAGAAACAATTCGTAGCTAGGCACCGCCTGACCGAGGATGTCCACCGCGCCCCGGAAGCCCGGCGCGCGCGGGCCGATCAGATCGACCGGCCCCCACACCAGCAGGACGATGTCCTGCATCATCAGCGTGACGCCGAAGGTCGCGAGCAATTGGAACAGCTCGGGCGACCGGTAAATCCGGCGCAGCAGCAGAATTTCGGTGAGCGCTCCGAGCACGGCGACAAAAAGCGCGGCGACAAGAATTCCGCCCCAGAAGCCCAACGGGCCGGCCCACCATTCGGTCAGGGTCACGGCGACATAGGCCCCGAGCATGTAGAAGGCGCCGTGGGCGAAATTGACGATCCGCGTCACGCCGAAGATGATCGACAGGCCGGACGCCGCCAGAAACAGCGAGGCTGCGCTCGCGAGCCCGGTCAAAAACTGGACGACCAGAAATTCCACAGGCCCCCGCTAACTTCGTTTGCCGGCCGTACACAAGGATCGCAACACGCGGGCGCGCGTTGCTCGATGGTTCTCACCTCTCCCCTGTGGGGAGAGGTCGGTGAGCATCGAATGAAATGAGATGCGAGCCGGGTGAGGGGGCTCTTGGTTCAAGATCTGTATCCCCCTCACCCGGCTTCCTCGCACGCAGCCAAGCTTGCGCAGGCTGCGTAAACTTGCCTGCGGTGCTCGAAATCCGACCTCTCCCCACCGGGGAGAGGTAAAGCTCAAGGCCAGCCGAGAGGACATCGTCCACTGCCTGGCTTTGTTCAATTGCCCCCTATTTGGATTTGCCCCCTCCACCATGCTGCGCATGGTCCCCCTCCCCCGTTTCACGGGGGAGGATTGTTCCACTTCACTCTTGCGGACGGAGCTTCTTCACCTCGTCGTCGCTCGGCAGATAATTCGCGCCGTCGCGATAGACGAAGTCGATCATGACGCCCTTGCCGTCGACCACGGCGGTCTTGCCGACAAAGGCCCCCAGTGTCGACTGATGATCGATCGGGCGGAAGGTGACCGATCCGAACGGCGTGTCGAGCTTCAGCCCTTCGGCGGCGGCGATCAGCTTGTCCGTGTCGGTCGAGCCCGCCTTGGCGAGGATCGCGGCGGCGGCCTTCAGGGTGACATAGCCGACCACCGAGCCGAGGCGCGGATAATCGTTGAACTTCGCCTGATAGGCCTTCACGAACGCATCGTGCTCCGGCGTCTTGACGGCGTACCAAGGATAGCCGGTCACGATCCAGCCGGTCGGCGCCTCGTCCTTCAACGGATCGAGATATTCGGGCTCCCCGGTGAGGAAGCTCACCACTGCGCGATCCTTGAACAGGCCGCGGGTCGTGCCCTCGCGCACGAATTTCACGAGGTCCGGCCCGAACGTCACGTTGAGGATCGCCTCGGGCTGCGCCGCCGCCAGCGCCTGGACCACCGCGCCGGCGTCGATCTTGCCTTGCGGCGGCCATTGCTCGGCGACCCATTCGATGTCCGGGCGCTTCGCGGCGAGCGCCTTCTTGAACGCCGCGACCGCCGATTGTCCGTATTCGTAATTAGGCGCGACGCTTGCCCAGCGCTTGGCCGGCAGCTTGGCGGCTTCCTCCGCCAGCATCGACGCCTGCATGAAATTGGATGGCCGCAGGCGGAACGTGTAGCGGTGCCCCTGCGACCAGGTGATCGCGTCGGTCAGCGGCTCGGCGGCGAGGAAGAAGATCTTCTTCTGCTTCGCGTAGTCGGAGACCGCGAGGCCGATATTGGAGAAGAAGGTGCCCATCAGCATCGCGACGCGGTCGCTTTCGACGAGCTGGTTCGCCGCCGTGACCGCATCCGCCGGCTTGCCGCCGTCGTCCTTCGAGATGACGACGAGCTTGTCGCCGTTGACGCCGCCCTTCGCATTGACCTCATCGAGCGCCAATTGCCAGCCCTTGCGGTACGGCTCGGTAAAGGCCGGCAGGCCCGAATAGGAATTGATCTCCCCGATCTTGATGTCGTCAGCCCGAGCGGGGCCGCTTCCCCCCGCGAGCCACGCGACGAGGGCCGCGGCAATGCTCAACGCTGTTCTCATGACGCTCTCCCTTCGAGACTTTGATTCATCGTAGTCCGTCGTCACCCTTGACCTCGCTCGCCTTCAGCCCGCCGATGCGCGGCAGCGGCCGGCCGCCGATCGCGACCGCCACCGCAACCACGATCTCATCGGCGCGCGGCGCGTCGCTGATCTGCATCTCCATGCCATCGAAATGGCTGCGCACATAGGCCGCGTCCTTGTGACCGAGCGGGATGTCCAGCACGGCGCCCGGTCCGCCGCGCTTCTTCGAGGAGGGGATCAGCGCTGCGCCCTTGCCCAGCAGCTTGCGCACCGGCGCGCCGAGCTTCGGATGCAGGATCGCGGCCGCGTGCTCCATTTCGCCGTTCTCGCCGACGAGCGCGGCCTTCCCATAGCTCTCGGCCTTCGGCCCGTCGATGCCGAGAGCGGCCACCGCCCTCTCGGCCAGGAGTTTACCCAATTCCTCTCCCACATCCATCAGGTCGGCCAGGTCCTCGACATAGCGGCCGGCAAACGGGTTGGCGATCACCGCCGCGGCGGCGGCGCGGCGAACCGGCGGATCAACCGCGCGGCCCATCTCGGTCAAGGTCTCGTCGAGGACGGTCACGATCTTGCGGATGTTCGCCTTCATCGCCCTGCCCCAGCAGCCCTGTTTGCGAGCAAATCCCGCGCCAGCCGCACGCGGCCATCTTGCGGTTTCATCGCAGGCCGTCCTCGCCCTTGATCTCGCTCGCGGCGAGGCCGCCGACCCGGGCATGGATGCGCGGGCCGGTGGTCATGGCGAGAGCGAGAACGATTTCATCGGCGCGCGGCGCGTCGGGAATCCCGACCTCCATCGCGTCGAAGTGACTGCGTACATAAGAGGCATTTATATGCGTCACCGGAATATCGAGGCGGGCGCCCGGGCCGCCCACTTTCTTGGTCGACGGAACGATCGCCTTGGCGCCGCCGAGGATTTCACGCATCGCGTAGCCGCCGGGCACGTGCCACAGCGCGCCGTGCTCCAGTTCGCCGGCCGCCCCCACGATTGCGCCCTTGCCGTAGCCTTCGATCATCGTCGGGTCGCCCCCGAGCGCGGCCACGAGCTGGCTCGCCATCGCCAGACCGAGCGGCTTGAGATCGTCCATGAACTCCGCGATCTCTTCGACATAGCGGCCGGCGAACGGGTTGGCGATCACCGCGAGAATCGCGCCGCGCATGAGCGGCGTGATCCCGATCGGCCCGCCCTCGTGAAAGATTTCCTCGATGATGATGACGCGCTTGCGCAGGAGGACATCATACATGGGCAAGAACCGGTCCGGCTTGTGTGAACGAAGGGGCGAGCGGGAGAGGAGGCGCTTCGACCTCGCCGGGAACGAGGACGCGCGTCTCGCCCTGCAGATGAATGGCGGCGGCGTGGATCAGGCCGCGGTCGCGCAGCGCGCGGGCGCGCGCAAGCCCGCGCGCGACAGCCTCGCCGATCTCATGCGGCGCCAGCAGGCCGACCGCGCGAGTCACCGGAATGTCGCCGAGATCATTGTCCGACTTGATCGAGCAGGCGGGCGCGCGAACGATTGCCGGATGGCCTGGCAGATCGACCGCATTGGCGACGACGGTCGCCGCAGCGTCGGCCTGCGCCGCGGTCGCCGCGAGGATCGTGACCGCATCGGCGATGCCGAGCGAGAAGCTGCGGCCGCGCCAGCCGCTGGTGGCGATCCCGCGCGATGGATCGTGCGCCGCAATGCGCGCGCGCGCGAACAGGCTCGGCCGGTCCGGCCGATCGACCAGCCCGAGCATGAATGATTCGCCGCTCTGGAGATGCAGCGCGATGTCGCCGCCATTGTTGACATAGGCGCGCGCAAGCGGCGCGGTTTTGC
>CAYGZV010000030.1:10305-11893 GCA_964354425.1 uncultured Rhodoplanes sp.
TTGCGCCGAACGCCTCGATCACGAGATCGATCGGGCCGTCCTGCAGATGCAGGCGACGGCCGTCGGCGAGGCGCGCGACCTGCGGCAGCCTCATCGCCGCGACCTCCAGGCGGGAAACACGAACGGCCAAGGATTGTCGGGCCGCGGGGCCACTTCCTGATGGCCGTCGTCGGCGAGCGAGGCGAGCGGCCGCACCTCGCTCATATGGCCGCCGAGCGCCGCATAGTCGGCGAGCTTGAGCGTGAACTCGATCGGCGCGACCAGCGCGGGGGTCGGAACATAGCCGAACGCATTGTCGGGCATGCGGGTGACGTCGACCATGAAGGTGATGCCGCCACCCGGCCAGACATAGACCGGCGCGCCGCCGCTGGTGACGCAGGTGAGCGCATCCTTGACCGAGCGCGTCAGCCGCACGGGATTCTCGGTGACGCCGGCGCGCAGCGAACCGCCCGCCCCGGCCATGAAGAGGACGGACGACATCGCCGGCTCGCAATTCTCCTTGATGCGCTCGACCGATTCGCTGAGCGCAGGCGGCATCGCGCGCTCGACCGGTCGCAGCGCCTCGTCGAGTTCGAAATAGCCGTAATGTTCGCCGGTCGTGCTCACCATCAGGAGGCGCAGCCCCGGCCAGGCTTCGGCCTTGTCGAACGGATTTAGGATCGCGAGCGGGTCGGAAATATTGGCGCCGCCCCAGCCGGTGCCCGGCTCCGCCACCTTGAAGTAGCGTCCGGGCGTGGAGCGCCGTCCCTTGATCTTGATGCCGGTGCCCTTCACGCCGAGGAACTTGCCGGCCTGGTGCTCCGACAGCACGCCGGTGATGTGATCGTCGACCACGACGACATCATCGACCTTGCCAAACCATTGCTTGGCGAACATGCCGATGGTCGCCGAGCCGCAGCCGACCCGCATGCGCTCTTCCTTGGCGCCGTTGACGACCGGCGGCTGCCCCGCCTGCACGACGACGGTCGCGCCGCCGTCGATCGTCAGCTCGACCGGGTGGGCGTTGCACAGTTCGAGCAGCGTCTCGCAGGTCACGCGGCCTTCGCTCTTGCCGCCGCCTGTCAGATGCGAGACGCCGCCGATCGACAGCATCTGCGAGCCGTATTCGGCGGTGGTGACGTGCCCGACCGGTTCGCCCGCATGCCGCACGGGCGCGCATTCGCGGCCGAGATGGCGGTCGGTGTCGATCTTCACCTTGACGCCGCAATAACTGAAAATGCCTTCGGTGACGACCGTCACCATGTCGACGCCCTCGACCTCCGCCGACACGATGAAGGGGGCCGGCTTGTAATCGGGATAGGTGGTGCCGGCGCCGATCGCGGTGACGAAGGTCTCGGAACCGAGCAGAATCTTGCCGTCCCACTCCTTGCCGGCGGCGAAAGGCACGACGCTGCCGCCCTGGCTGAGCGTGCGGTTCAGAAGGATGTGGGGATCGAGCCGGGTCAGCTTGCCGCCGTCATTCGCATAACGATCGCACGCCCCGGTCTGGCCGTCCTTGATGTAGCAGAGCACCGGGCAGGCGTCGCAGCGGATCTTGTCGCCGGCCTTGGGGGATTGAACGGCCTCGGGCATGCGCATCAACCTCGCG
>CAYGZV010000030.1:11993-16914 GCA_964354425.1 uncultured Rhodoplanes sp.
TCCACCAGCGTCGGATTGATCGCGCGCCCGACATCGTGCGCGGCGGTGATCTTCACCACCCGGACGGTCCCGAGCGCAAGATCGACCTCGACCTCGGCCATATGCGCGCCGAACCCGTAGACGGCGTAGGGGTTACCCTGGCCGTCCGCGTCGAGCGGGCTGGTGGGCGGATCGAAGGTCGCCTCGGCGGAAAACAGATAGCCGCGCGCATCGGTAGGAAGCGTCGCAAGCTCGATCGCGCGCACCGTCTCGCGCTCGGAGACCCTGATGCAGCCCGGCGCAAAGTCGATGGCAGCCGCGGGACCCGCATTGGCAAGCCGCAGGATCTCGGCGCGCAGGCGCCCGCCCGCGAGCTGCGCCGCCTTTCCGGTGACGAAGGTCTGCCGCGAGGCGGAGGTCTTGCCGCTATCCGGGCTGATGTCGGTGTCGGCCGAGACGAGATCGAACGCGGACAGCGGGGCGCCGACCGCATCGGCGATGATCTGCGTGACGACCGTGTTCGAGCCCTGGCCGATATCGACCGCGCCCTGGTGCAACGACAAGCGGCCGTCCGGCTTCACGCCGATGAGAATGGTCGAGGGATTGGGGAGCGAGGTATTGCCGCATCCGTACCACATGCCCGCAACCCCGACCCCGCGGCGGCGGCCGGCGGGGGCGGTCGCGTTGAATTCCGCGGCGGCGGCGCGGGCGCGCGCCCAATGCGGCCGCAGCGCCTCCAGGCAGGCGCGGATGCCGACGCCTGCGCCGAGCACCTGGCCGGTCACGGTCGGCTGGTCGGCGGCGAGCGCGTTGTCGATGCGGAACGCGAGCCGATCGATCTTCAGCCTGTCCGCGAGTTCGTCATAGAGCTGCTCGACCGCGATGCTCGCCTGCGGAACGCCGAAGCCGCGGAACGCCCCCGCCGGCACGAGGTGGGTGTGCACCGCGCGCGTGCGCGCCCGATAATTCGGCACGAAATAGGGCCCCGACGCATGCACGGGCACGCGGTTCGCGACGGTCGGCCCCCACGACGCGTATGCTCCGGTATTGAAGTCGGCGGAGAAATCGAGCGCCACGATCTTGCCGTCGCGGGTCGCGCCCGCGCGCGCCGTGATGCGCGCCGGATGGCGCTTGGTCGTCGCCATCATCGATTCCGGCCGGCTGTAGACCATGCGGACCGGGCGACGCAGATGCCAGGCGGCGACGGCAATGAAGGGCTGGATCGAGAGATCGAGCTTGGCGCCGAAACCGCCGCCGACCGCGGTCGGCACGATGCGCACCGCTTCCGGCGCGATGCCGAGGATCGCTGCGACATCGTCGCGGTCCATGTAGGGGGATTGCGTGCAGGCGGCGACTTCGATCCGGTCGCCGACGCGGACGGCGCAGCCCGCCTCCGGCTCGATCGAGGCGTGTTCGACAAAGCCGGTGTCGAAAGAGCCCTCGGCGACCACGTCGGCGTTCGCCAAGGCGCTTTCCACATCGCCGCGCACGACCCGCCCGCGCGTAAGCACATTGCCGGCGCGGTCGGCGTGCAGGAGCGGGGCATCGGCGGCGAGCGCAGCCTCGATCGTCTTGAGCGCCGGCCGCTCGTCCCAGCTTACGGGAAACGTGGCGAGGTCGAGCGCGGCCATCGCCTCGGCCTCCCCGACCACGAGCGCGACCGCCTCGCCCTTGAAGCGCGTTTCCTCCGCCGCGAAAACCGGCTGGTCGGCGCAGGGCGCAATCACGCCGAACGCGTTCCTGCCCGGCACGTCGGCTGCGGTGAAGACACGCACGATGCCGGGATGCTCCGCCGTCCATGCCGCGACATCGCCAAGCCGGAATCCGGCGCGGTGGAAGGGCGAACGGATCGCCCGCGCAACGAGCGCGTCCGCGGGATGGCCGTCCGCGCCGAACAGGTCGGCGCCGTCGATCTTGCGCATGCCGTCGAGGCGGGGAACGCGGGCGCCGACTGCCCTGCCGGCAACGGGCGGGACAACCGTGCGCGGCGGGTTGGCGGCATCCAGGATGGCGTCGACGATCTTGCGATACCCGGTGCAGCGGCAGAGCACGCCGCCGATCGCGTCCAGCACGTCGCTTTCGACGGGATCAGGATGCGCGTCGAGCAGCGCCGCGGCGGCGACCAGCATTCCCGGCGTGCAGATGCCGCATTGGGCGGCGCCATGCGCGAGGAACGATTCCTTCAGCCGCCGGCCGCTGATCGTCGCTGACTCGAGGCCCTCGATGGTCGCGACCGATCGGCCCGCAACCTGGCCGAGCGCGACAAGGCAGCCGCAAACCGGCCGGCCGTCGAGGAGGATCGTGCAGGCGCCGCAGTCGCCCGCATTGCACCCGACCTTCGTGCCCTGCAGGCCGAGTTCGTCGCGCAGCACGTCGGAGAGCCGCCGGAACGGCGGCGCAAACGCGCGCACCGGCCTGCCATTCACCTCGAAGCTCGTGCCCGTCCGTGCATCAAGCATCGACGCTGGCTCCCGCCGCAAGGTCGACCGCGCGACCCACGAGTTCGCGCGCCGCCTCTAAGCGATAAGCGGCGCTGCCGCGAACATCGTCAATCGGCGCAAGTCCCGCAAGGTCGTCCGCGCCAATCAGCGAGGACAGGCGGGTCGCCGCGGACGCGCCGATCAGCCGCTCCTCGAGCGCAGGCAGGCGACGAGCGACCGCCGAGGCGGCCCCCACCGCGACGCGTGCGTCCCGCACCGTCCCGTCGGGCCGCCGGGCAATGGTGGCCGCCACCATGACGATCGAGATCACGAGATAGCGCCGCGCGCCCAGCTTGAGAAACGCCGACCCGGCGTCGTCGAGCGCGCGGGGAACCAGCACCGCCGACAGGATTTCGCCGCGCCGCAACGCGGTCCGGCGATTGCCGAGGATGAAATCGGCGAGTTCGAGCCGCCGGGCGCCAGCGGCGCTCGTCAATTCAACCGCGGCGTCGAGCGCCAAGAGCGGCGGCACGCCGTCGGCGGCGGGCGACGCATTGCACAGATTGCCGGCGATCGTTCCGCGGTTCTGAATCTGGATCGAGCCGACCTCGCGCGCGGCCGCCTTCAATCCGTCGAATGCGCGCGGGAGGTCCGCCGCGATGAGCTCCGACCAGGTCACGCCGCCCGCGATCCGCACATGCTCTCCGGCGAGGCCGATTCCCTTGAGATCGGCGACGCGTGACAGGTCGATGACGGTTTCCGGCGGCGGGCGCTCGCCCTGCGCCGGGAACACGTCGGTGCCGCCCGCGACCAGCAGCCCGCCATGAGCCGCGAAGAGCTCGACCGCCTCCTGCAAGGTCCTCGGCTGGAGGAACATGACAGTCCACTCTCGGGTCGCCCGGGCGAATGATCGTTAGTATACTAACAAATTTGACCGCACTGGATCAAGGGCGGCGCACGACTGCCGATCGCTCACAAAATGATCATTCGACGCCGCGTGGGGGCCGCGCATCATTCCAGCAATGCTCATCGTTTCGCGCAAGCACGATTCGGCTGGCGCGGCCGAGGGCGGATGGTCACAGGAGCGCGCGGTGGAAAACCGGCGTCAATCCTGATTAGCTGGGCCGGAGCGATGACCGCCCCCGCCGGGGACATGGTTTCCGAGCCTCTCACGAGCGACGCCGATTCATGCCGAGCAAGAAAGAAAAAGTCGCCGCGGTTTCCGCCCTCGCCAGCGGATTGCTCGCGATCGCGAAATTCGTGGTCGGCGTGGCGATCGGCAGCCTCGCCCTGATTTCGGACGCCCTGCACAGCCTGATCGATCTCGGCGCGACGCTCATCACCTGGTACGCGGTGCGCATCTCCGATCGTCCCCCCGACGAAGAGCATCATTACGGCCACGGCAAGGTGGAAAGCATCGCCGCGCTCGCGGCGACCGCGCTGCTGTTCCTGCTCGCCGGCGGCGTCACGGTGGAAGCGGTGCAGCGGCTCGTGCAGGGCGGCGCGCCGCCGACCTTTTCGTTTGTCCCCTTTGCCGTGCTCGGCGTCGAAATGGTGGTGAACGGCTGGCGCGCGCATGTGCTGCGGAAAACCGCGCGCGAGACCAAGAGCGCGGCGCTCGAAGCCGACTCGCTGCATTTTGCCTCGGATCTCTACGGGTCGGTCGCGGTGATCGTCGGGCTCGCGCTCGCCGGCGCCGGCTACTCCTGGGGCGATTCGGCGGCGGCGCTCGCGGTCGCCGTGATCATCGCCTGGCTCGGCGTGCGCCTGGGCCGCCGTACCATCGAAGCGCTGATAGACACCGCCCCGCAGGGCGTGCCGGAGACGGTGAGGGATGTCGTGCTCGCGGTTCCCGGCGTCGTGCGGCTTGACCGGCTGCGCGTCCGCACGGTCGGCCATCGCAATTTCGTCGAGGTGGCGATCGCGGTGCCGCGGACAATGCCGCTCGATCGCCTCGCCGCCCTGAAACAGAAGCTGCAGGACGCGGTCGCAAGCGCCCTCGGCGAGGCGGACGTGACCGTCAGCACCACCCCGGTCGCCCTCGATGACGAGACGGTGCAGGACCGCATCATGGTCATCGCCCGCAATCGCGGCGTTGCGGTGCACCATCTGACGGTGCACGCGATCGGCCAGCGGCTCGCGGTCGCCGTCGACGTGGAGGTCGACGGCTCGCTACCGCTCGGGCGGGCGCACGAGATCGCCACCGGTCTGGAAGAGGCGGTCGCCGCCGAACTCGGACCCGAGGTCGAAGTGGAGACGCATATCGAGCCGCTGCAGGCGCGGCGCCTGCGCGGCCGCGACGCCACCGCGACCCGCATCGCCGAATTGCGCGCCGCGCTCGCCCAGCTTGCCGGCGATCATCCGATCCTCCGCAATGTCCACGATGTGCGGGTGCGCGAGACGCCCGAAGGAGAGGTCGTCGTGTTCCACTGCACGGTCGACCCTTCGCGCACCGTGCGGGACGTCCACCAGGAGGTGGACGAGCTCGAGAGCGACCTGCGGCGGCGGTTCCCGGCGGTCAA
>CAYGZV010000030.1:17014-19783 GCA_964354425.1 uncultured Rhodoplanes sp.
TATAACTCCGCTCGTGTTCATGACGATGACTGAAACAAAAACGGACGATGTCGGCGCGCTCAGCTTCGAGAAGGCGATCGAGGAGCTCGAATCGATCGTGAAGCGTCTCGAGGAAGGCAAAGTGCCGCTCGAGGAATCGGTCGCGATCTACGAGCGCGGCGAGGCGCTCAAGCGGCGCTGCGAGGACTTGCTTCGGCAGGCGGAAGCCCGCGTCGAAAAGATCACGCTCGACGCCGGCGGCAAGCCGAAGGGGACCGAGCCGCTCGATATCGGCTGAGGCGGACTGCGCGAGCCGCCGATTGGAGGCGAGCATGAGCTTCTTTCCCGCACCGGACCCCGCCGCCGGCGACCGGCTCGCCTGCGATGCGATCGCGCAAGTGATCGTGCCGCGCACGAGCGACCTCGGCGGCTTTCAGGTGCGGCGCGCCCTGCCCTCCTCGCAGCGCCGCATGGTCGGACCCTTCATCTTTCTCGACGAGATGGGCCCGGTCGAGTTCCGCAGCGGGCAAGGGCTCGACGTGCGCCCGCATCCGCATATCGGGCTCGCCACCGTGACGTTTTTGTTCGCCGGCGAGATTATGCATCGCGACAGCCTCGGCAGCGCCGTCGCGATCCGGCCGGGCGAGGTCAACTGGATGACGGCAGGCCGCGGCATCGCCCATTCGGAGCGCACCGCGCCCGATCGCCGGCACGAAGGCGAAGCGCTGCACGGGCTGCAGTGCTGGGTCGCCCTGCCGGCCGCGCTGGAAGAGACCCTGCCCGCATTCATTCATCACGACGCGGCCGAGCTTCCCGTCGAGGCCGGCGAAGGCAAGACGATCCGGATCATCGCGGGCTCGCTCTACGGCCGCACGTCACCGCTCGCGACGCTCACGCACACGATCTTCGCCGATGTCGCGCTCGATGCGGGCGCGCGCCTGCCGCTCGATGCGGAGGCTGAGGAGCGCGCGATCTATGTCGTGTCCGGCGAGATCGACATTCTCGGCGACCGCTTCGCCGCGGGCCGGCTGCTGGCGTTCCGCCCGGGCGACCGCATCACGCTGACGGCCCTGACGCCCGCGCGCCTGGCGATCCTCGGCGGGGCGGCGATGGACGGGCCGCGCCATATCTGGTGGAACTTCGTGTCCTCGCGCCGCGACCGCATCGACGCCGCCAAATCCGACTGGAAGGCGGGGCGCTTCGACGCCGTGCCGGGCGACGCCGAATTCACCCCGCTGCCGGAGTGAGGGCGCGATCAGAACGCGTTCGTACTCTCCCCCGTGAAAACGGGGGAGGAAGAGTGGGCCTAAACCCCCGGCAATTGCTGCCGCACGGTTCCCATCTCCGCCCACGGATCGATTTTTAGACGCGCGAGCCGGCTCTGCAAATTGAGCACCGTGTAGCGGTCGGGCGTGAGCTTTTCGTTCAGCTCGGACCAGTCGATCGGGGTCGACACCGCCGCGCCGGGGCGCGCGCGCGGCGAGTAGGCGGCGATCGCGGTCGCGCCGCGCCCGTTGCGCAGATAGTCGATGAAGATGCGGCCCTGGCGGGCGCTCTTGGTCATCTTGGCGAGGTATTTGGTCGGGGAGTCGCGCGACATCGCGAGCGCGATCTGCCTGGTGAATTCCTTGGTGGTGGTCCAGTCGGCGCCGTCGCACGGCGCGACGATGTGCAAGCCTTTGCCGCCCGACGTCTTCACGAAGCTCACGAGGCCGAGCGCGGCCAGGCGGTCGCGCACCTCGCGCGCGCCGGCGATCACCTCGGTCCAGGCGACGCCCGGCCCCGGATCGAGGTCGAACACGATGCGGTCGCAGCGGTCGATATGATCGATGGTCGAGCCCCAGACATGCACTTCGAGCACGCCCGCCTGCACCAAAGCGAGCAAGCCTTCGAGATTCTCGATCGCGATGATCTCGTCGCCGTCGTCGTCGACCGCGAGAATGCGGCGGCGGTCGAAGGTCGCATGCGCATGTTTCTGCACGAAGCACTCGGAGCCGACCCCGTTCGGGCAGCGCAGCAGCGCAAGCGGCCGGCGCACGACATGCGGGGCGATCCACTCCCAGATCGCCCGGTAGTAGTCGGCGAGCGCCTGCTTGGTGAGGCCGATATCGGGCCAATAGACACGGTCGGGATTGGTGAACTTGATGTTCAGCCCGGTGGGATTCGCCGTGGCTGGGACGGCCGGGCTCTGCCGTCGCTTTGCCACTCCTGAGGGCGTGTCCTTCGCGCGCCGCCCTGCCGCGGCGGCGGCTGCCGTGACCGCCGGCGTTTCGCGCACGACCTCGGCCGGCGCCTTGTCCTCGCGCACGCCCTTGAAGGCGGCGTGGCGGACGAGCCCGCCGCCCGTCCAGCCGCGCAGATCGGCCTCGATCACGAGTTCCGGCCTGACCCAGACCACGTTGCGCCGGCGCTCGTCGGCCGGCAGGCTTGCGAAGGGAGAGCGCTCGATCCGCAGCGGGTCGAGCCGCTTCCACAGGTCCTCGGCGATCTCCTGCGTGTAGCCCGTGCCGATCCGCCCGGCATAGCGCAGCTTCCCGCCCTCGAAGAGGCCGACCGCAAGCGCGCCGATCGCCCGCCGCGATGCCGTCGCCAGCGTAAAGCCGCCGACGACGAATTCCTGCCGCGCCGAACACTTGCTCTTCAGCCAGTCGCGCGTGCGCCCCGAGCGGTAGGGCGCGTCGATGCGCTTCGACACGATGCCTTCCAGGCCCATGCGGCACGCGTGCTCGAACACGACCGTTCCGCGCTCGCTCAGGTGCTCGCTCATGCGCAGGACGGAATTGCCGCGGC
>CAYGZV010000030.1:19883-23881 GCA_964354425.1 uncultured Rhodoplanes sp.
GCGGCGACGGGACGGAAACGCGCCGTCCAGTCGAGGCCGTTGCGGGTTTTCAGCGTGACCGTTCCGCGATCGAGCCGCGCCTGCATGCGGTAGCCGTCGAACTTGATCTCGTGGATGAAGTTCGGACCCTCAGGCGGCGCGGCCGCGAGCTCGGCGAGTTCGGGCGCAACGAAGTCGGGCAGCGCCGCCGTAGCGGCCGCCTTTCGTGTGCCCATATCCTGGCCTTGTCGCTTGGCGCGCGCTGGGCGGGCGACCCGCGCGGCGGGCGCAGGATCGGGCGGGGAAGCGGCCGCGACCGCGGTCGGACGAGGCGGGGGATCGGCGGACGACGCGGGCTCGCTGCGCGCGACCGAGTTCCACACCGCGGCGGCCTTCACTTTGGAGCGGACCTTCGGCGGCTTTCCTTGTGCGATCTCCTCGAGCGAGCGCCGTGTCGCGACCGACAGCGTGTCCTCATCGAGAATATCGGGATCGGCGCTGTTCCGAGCCTCCGCGTCCTCGCCCTTGATCAGCAGCCAGTTGTCGTGCTTCTCGCCCTCGCGCGGCCGCATCCGCACGAGATGCCACCGGCCCTTCAACTTCTCGCCTTCGAGCGTGAAGGTCAGGCGCCCATTCTTGTAGGCGGCATGCGGGTCGCCCTCGGGAATCCAGCGACCGCGGTCCCATAGCATCACCGTGCCGCCGCCATATTGGCCCCTCGGGATCGTGCCTTCGAACCCCCCATAATCGAGCGGGTGGTCCTCGGTGTGGACTGCGAGCCGCTTTTCTCCCGGGACGAGGCTCGGGCCCTTCGTCACCGCCCAGCTCTTCAAGACGCCGTCGAGCTCCAGCCGGAAGTCGTAATGGAGCCGGCGCGCTGCGTGCTTCTGCACGACAAAGCTGTCGCCCTTCACGCGGACACGCTTTCCGCGTGGTTCCGGAGTGAGGTCGAACTTTCGCTTGCGGCGATAGACGTCGAGCGCCACCGGCTAACCCGCTTTTTTCATCCGCTTCCGCTTGGCCGGCGCGCTGTCCTTGCCGGCGGCCTTGCCGCGCCCGGCCGCCGGCGCGGACGCCTTGCCGGCCTTGGCCTCTTTCGCGACTTTTCCGGCCTTGGCCCCGGCAGGCGGCCGCTCGGACTGAACGCTGCGGCGGAGCGCATCCATCAGGTTGACCACATTGCTCGGCTGCGACGAGGGCTTGGCGATGATCGTCTCACCGGCCCGCTTTGATTGGATCAACTCGGCCAAGGCCTGCTCATAGCGATCCTCGAACTTCGCCGGATCGAAATGGGCGGTCTTGGTTCCGACGATATGCACAGCAAGTTCAAGCATATCCGGGGCGATCTTGATGTCGGGAATGTCCTCGAAATAGACCGCGTCCTTGCGGACCTCGTTCTTGTAGTGCAGCGTGGTGGCGAGGAGCCCCTTGCCGCGCGGCTCGATCATCAGAATGCGCTCGCGCCGGTTGAGCACGACGCGGGCAAGTCCCACCATGTTCTCTTTTTGCATCGCGTCGCGGATGACGGCGAACGCCTCCTGGGCGATGCGGTCGTCGGGAACGAGGAAATATGGCGCGTCGAGATAGATGGCGTCGACCTCGCTGCGGGGCACAAAGGACTCGATGTCGATCGTATGGGTGCTTTCCAGCGCAACCTTGTCGAGCTCTTCCTCCTCGACGAACACGTAGGCGTTGTCCTCGACCTTGTAGCCCTTGACCCGATCCTCGTCCGGCACCAGGTCGTTGGTCTCGGCGTCGACCACCTCGTATCGAACCCGGTGGCCGGTCTTGCGACTAAGGATATTGAAACGAACCCGCTGGCTGGTCGAGGTTGCGGGAAACAGCGCAACCGCGCACGAGACCAGGGAAAGTTTCAGGTAGCCCTTCCAGTTTGCGCGCGGCGCCATGATGTTCTGCTCTGACCTCTGATGGCTTCTAGGCCATTGATCGGGAACGCATCCCGGGGGTTGCGGGTTCCCACCAGGGAGTCCCCAGCGCAACCCGCTCCGGCTTCTAGCTAATTGGCTTGTCCTAACATCTAGTGTAAGCCATCGATTCAGAAATTTGCCCGACCCCCGCCTGGGAGGAAACCCTGTGCTCCAGTCGTCCAAGACCCCGCTGCTCGATCGCGTCAGCACTCCAGACGAGTTGCGTCGTTTGGAACCGGGCGAGCTGCGCCAATTGGCTGACGAGCTGCGGCATGAGATGATCGATGCCGTCGCCGAAACGGGCGGTCACCTCGGGGCGGGACTGGGCGTGGTCGAGCTCACCGTCGCCCTGCACTATATTTTCGACACGCCGCGCGACCGCTTGATCTGGGACGTGGGCCACCAGGCCTATCCGCACAAGATCATCACCGGCCGCCGCGACCGCATCCGGACGCTGCGCCAAGGCGGCGGCCTGTCCGGCTTCACCAAGCGCGCGGAAAGCGAATACGACCCGTTCGGCGCGGCCCATTCCTCAACCTCCATCTCGGCCGGGCTCGGCATGGCGGTGGCGCGCGATCTCGAAGGAGGCGCGAACCATGTCGTGTGCGTGATCGGCGACGGGGCGATGTCCGCCGGTATGGCCTACGAGGCGATGAACAATGCCGGCGCGATGGATTCCAATCTCATCGTCATCCTCAACGACAACGATATGTCGATAGCGCCGCCGGTCGGGGCCCTGTCGGCCTATCTCACGCGGCTGCTGACCGGACGTCCCTATATGTCCTTGCGCGAAATCGGCCGCGAGATCGCGCAGCGCCTGCCGCGCCGCATCCACGAGCAGGCGGTTCGCGCCGAGGAATTCACCCGCAACATGATCACTCATGGCGGCACGCTGTTCGAGGAGCTCGGCTTCTATTATGCGGGTCCGATCGACGGGCACAACCTGAACCACCTCCTCCCGGTGCTGCGGAACGTGCGCGACGCCAATCGCAAGGGTCCGATCCTGCTGCACGTCGTCACCCAGAAGGGCAAGGGCTATCCCCCCGCCGAGACGTCGGCGGACAAATATCACGGCGTCGTCAAGTTCGACGTGGCGACCGGCGCGCAGGTCAAGTCGAAGGCGCAGGCGCCCGCCTACACCAAGGTGTTCGGCGAAAGCCTCATCAAGGAGGCGCGCAAGGACGAAAAGATTCTGGCCATCACCGCCGCCATGCCGGCGGGGACCGGGCTCGACCTGTTCGCCGCGCAGTTCCCCGATCGCTGTTTCGATGTCGGCATTGCCGAGCAGCATGCGGTGACCTTCGCCGCCGGCCTGGCCGCGGAAGGCTACAAGCCGTTCGTCGCGATCTATTCCACCTTCCTGCAACGCGCCTATGACCAAGTGGTGCATGACGTCGCGCTGCAGAAGCTGCCGGTTCGCTTCGCCATGGATCGCGCCGGGCTGGTCGGCGCCGACGGCCCGACCCATGCCGGCTCGTTCGACGTCGCCTATCTCGGCTGCCTGCCCGGGTTCGTGCTGATGGCGGCGGCGGACGAGGTGGAGCTCGTCCACATGGTCGCGACCCAGGCCGCCTATAATGACGGCCCGTCGGCGCTGCGTTATCCGCGCGGCGAGGGCATGGGCCTGCCGCTGCCCGCGGAAGGGCGGCCGCTCGAAATCGGCAAGGGCCGCATCGTGCGCGAGGGCCACAAGATCGCGCTCTTCTCCTACGGCACGCGGCTCGGCGAGTGCCTGAAGGCGGCGGACGAACTGGCCGCGCTGGGGCTCTCGACCACGGTTGCGGACGCGCGCTTCGCCAAGCCGCTCGACGTCGACCTGCTTCTCCGGCTCGCGCGCGAGCACGAGGTGCTGATCACCATCGAGGAAGGCTCGATCGGCGGGTTCGGCAGCTTCGTGCTGCAGGCGCTCGCCGAAGGCGGCATGCTCGACCGCGGGCTGCGGGTGCGCTCGATGACGTTGCCCGACCTCTATATCGACCAGGACACGCCGGCGGTGATGTACGCCAAGGCGGGGCTCGACGCCAAAGGCATCGTCGCCAAGGCCTTCGAGGCGCTCGGCAAGGATGTCGGCGCGGAGACCGTGCGGCTGGC
>CAYGZV010000030.1:23981-25655 GCA_964354425.1 uncultured Rhodoplanes sp.
CCGGAGTCCTCGCTGCGTTCGGACTCCGGCCTCTCCCGATGGGAGAGGTGAACGTGATCATGTCTTCTCGCCAGCGCTCCCCTCGCCTGCGCGCCGACCGGCTGCTCGTCGAGCGCGGCCTGTTCGAGAGCCGCGCCAAGGCGCAAGCCGCAATCGCCGCCGGCCGCGTCAGCGCCGACGGCGCGCCGGTGCGCAAACCCTCCGAAGAAATCGCCTGTGACGCCGCGCTCGCCGCCGCGCCCGCGCATCCTTTTGTCTCCCGCGGCGGCGTGAAGCTCGCGGCGGCGCTCGACGACTGCGAAATCGACGTCGCCGATCGCGTCTGCCTCGATGTCGGCGCTTCGACCGGGGGATTCACCCAAGCGCTGCTCGATCGCGCTGCGCGGCTCGTCTATGCGGTCGATGTCGGACGCGGCCAGCTGCATCCGCGGCTTGCCGCCGATCCGCGCGTCGTCTCGTTCGAGGCGACCGATATTCGTGCGCTGGATCCCGCGAGGCTCGCCGAACAGCCCTCGCTCGTCGTCGTCGATGTGAGCTTCATCTCGCTCAGGCTGGTCTTGCCGGCTGCGCTCGCGCTCGCCGCGCCCGGCTGCCGGCTCGTCGCGCTGATCAAGCCGCAATTCGAAGCGGGACGTCAAAACTTGAGAAAGGGCATCGTGCGCGACCCGCAGGTCCATGCGGCGGTGTGCGACGAGATCGCCGCAATCATCCGGTCGCTCGGCTGCACGGTCGAGGCAACCCTGCCCTCGCCGATCGAAGGCGGCGACGGCAACCGCGAGTTCCTCATTGTCGCGCGGCGCGGCGGCGCATCGTGATCGAGCGCCTCACCATCGCGCATCTCGGCAAGCGCGGCGATGGCGTCGTCGATACGCCGGACGGCCCGATCTACGTCCCCTATGCGCTGCCGGGCGAGACGGTCGAGGTCGAGGATTGGCGCGGCCATCCCGACCGCCGGCGTCTGCTGCGGGTGGAGGCCGCGAGCCGCGCGCGCATCGTCCCGGTCTGTCCGCATTTCGGCGTGTGCGGCGGCTGCGCCGTGCAGCACTGGGAATGGGAGCGCTACCGCGCGTGGAAACGCGACCTCGTCGTTTCCGCGCTCGCACAGACGGGGATCGCGGCGGAGGTGGACGATCTCGTCGATGCGCATGGCGAAGGCAGACGCCGCGTCGTCCTGCATGCGCGGCGGGGCACGCATGACGTGCTCGAAGTCGGCTTTTCCGCGCTGCATGCGCACACGATCGTGCCGATCGACCGCTGCCCCGTCGCCGCGCCCGGACTCGATGGCGCGATCGAGGCGGCCTGGGCCATCGCCGAAGCGCTGCGGCCGACGGCGAAGCCGCTCGACATCCATGCGACGGCGACCGAGACGGGGCTCGACATCGATGTGCGCGGGTCGGGCCCGCTGGCGCCGCAGGGGGCGCTCGCGCTTGCGCACATCGCCGAGGCGCATCGGCTCGCGCGACTCACGCGCCATGGCGAGCCGATCGCGCAGCGCGCGACGCCGACCGTGACGATGGGACGCGCGCGCGTCGCCATTCCGCCCGGCGCGTTCCTGCAGGCGACGGCGGAGGGCGAAGCGCAGCTCGCCCATCTCGTGCTGCGCCATGTCGGGGACGCGAAGGCGGTCGCCGACCTCTTCGCCGGCGCCGGCCCGTTCGCGCTGCGGCTGGCCGA
>CAYGZV010000031.1:0-25576 GCA_964354425.1 uncultured Rhodoplanes sp.
CGCAGCCATAGGTCGTCTGCAGCCATTTCAGGATGATGGACGTATCGAGGCCGCCCGAATAGGCGAGCACCACTTTCTTCACATTGCCTTGTTGCATGCAGTCCCCTCAGCCGCGCGGCCACCCTGTTGCACTGAATCCCGTTTTCTTGCGCCGCGTCGCCGCCGGCGCGGGGCGAGCGCTCACCACAGCCAGCCGCTGCGCTTGGGGCCGAGCTCGTCGACCTTGGCTTTTTGCCGATCGTCGAGCGCGCCGTAGAAGGCGTCGAACGCCGGGCGCACGGTTTTCACCGCCTGGACCGCGGTATCCATGCGTCTTTCCATCATCTCGAACTGCGCGGTGGCGGTCTGCAATCGCGGCGCCCGGCGCGGACACGACGCGGCGAACAGGTCGATGGCCTTGCCCGAGGCCTCCGCCAGGGCGTCGAGCGCCTTGTCTTGCGCCTCGTTCGGCTTGAGGAGGCGCGCGACCCAATCCGTCCGCAATTGGGTGAGACCCGCCGAGCGCGCGTCGCAGAAGCGCCGCCTGCCGATCGGACCAATCGCGCCGGGACCCGTCATCACGCCGGGCATCAGCACATAGCCGCGCGACGCTTTTCCCGCCGGGGCTTCGGCCTGCGCCAGAGCCGGCGAGGCCGCCGACATCAAAGCGAGCGCACAGCCGGCGAACAGGGCGCAGGCAAACAACTTCCTCGGGTTCATCGATCAGAGCTCCTGACGCCCCGCGGGCGCGGCCGAGACGCTGCGGGCATGTAGAGCATGTTCGCGAGGAACAGGGAACCGGTACGGATTGCTGGGGCGGCGTCCGATAACAGGCCGGAGCGCCGTCTCACCGGGTCACATGGCCCGCGCATTTGCATCGGCTCGGTCGCACGCCGACACCCTCCCCGCTTGGGGGAGGGCGTCGCACCTTAGGCGATGGATGGAGGCGTATTGACACCCATGCAAAGACGCGATGGTCCTACAGCCATTCGCGGTCGATGCCGGCCTCGCGCACAAGCGTCGCGAGGCGCTTGCGGGCATAGAACAGGCGAGTCTTCACCGTGTTCTCGGGAATGGCGAAGATCTGCGCCACCTCCGCCACCGACTTCTCGTGATAATAGACGAGGTCGATGATCTCGCGATGGGCCGGCGTCAATTCGCCGAGGCAGCGACGAAGGATGCGGCTGCGCGCGTCCTTTTCGAGCGTCGCGTCCGGCATGTCGGCGGAGTCCTCGAGCTGCTCCATGACGTCGTCCTTGACGTACTCGACATTGCGTCGGCGCAGGGCGGCGTAGGCCTTGTGCCGCGTAATGGCGAGCAGCCAGGTGGAGACCGCGGAGCGGCCTTCGAAGCGGCCGGCCTGCCTCCACACGTCGAGGAAGACCTCGCTGATGACATCCTCGGCGACGCCCGGATCGCCGATGATCCGCAGCGCGAACCGGAACACGCGGACGCTGTGCCGTGTATAGAAGGTGTGCATCGCGAGCCGGTCGCCGTCTGCCATGCGGGCGAGGAGCGCGGTATCGGTCGGCGCTTTGGCGATGGGTGCAGACCTGGCTTTCGCCCCGGTCAGTCCCGACAGTTCCTGATTGGCGAGCATCGGCTCCTCCACTTGCTGGCGTGTTGGAGCGATAGACCCCTGCCGCGCGGTTTCATGTGAGCCGGATCACACAGGGCAGGGGCGAGCGATCGGACGAGGCGCTGCGGGCGCGCGCGTGCGTCGGTTCGGATGCGTGGTGCGGGCGAGCGAGGCGTCAGTCCGGCGGGAAGCGCAGGGTCAGGCCCTCCGCGGCGACGATGGTGCCGGGCCGCACGGCTTCCGCCTGCCGGGCGAGGCGGTCGAGCCGGGCGTCGTCATGCGCGGGATCGTGATGGAAGATGGCGAGGCGCTCGGCGCCCGCGGCGTCGGCGAGGCGCACGCCCTGCTGCCAGGTGGAGTGGCCCCGCCCGGCATTGGCGGGGTACTCCTCATCCGAATAGGTGCAGTCGTAGATCATAAGATCGACGTCCCGCGCGAGCGCCAGCACGTGGTCGTCGAGCGTGCCCGGCGCGTGCTCGGTGTCGGTGATGTAGGCGAGCGCATGCCCGCCATAATCGAGCCGGTAGCCGGTCGCCCGGTTCGGGTGGTTCAGCGGAGCCGTCCGCAGCGTCACCTCGGCATGCGGCTGCAGCAGGTCACCGCAGACGAAGTCATGGAACTCGACCTGCGCCTTGAACAGGTCGAGGCCGTGCGGAAACAAGGGCTCGTCCATCAGCCGCGCGATCGCCTCGCGCAGGGTGAACTTCGGCAGGAGATTGCCGGCCCAGAGGCGAAGCCGCGTGGCGGGCGCGTAGCACGGCTCGAAAAACGGCAGGCCCCAGACATGATCGAGATGGCAGTGGCTGAGGAACAGGTCGGCGTCGACCGTCTCGCCGGAGAGCGCCAGGCCGAGCGGGCGCAGGCCCGACCCCGCGTCGAAGATGATCAGCCGCTCGCCGCAGCGCACCTCGACGCAGGCGGTGTTGCCGCCGTAACGAACGGTCTCGGGTCCCGGGCAGGCGACGCTGCCCCGCACCCCCCAAAAACGCACAAGCATGTTATCGGCCATGACCTCGTACCGGCGCTCACCTTCGTGCGCCGTCGCGAAACGCCGTGCGTCGGACGCTCAATCTTGGTGCGGCGGAGCGGGAACTGGTTCGCCGCATTGGTGCTGTGGAGCGGGAGAGTAGAGCGAATACAGTGCAATCCAAGCGAATTTTCCTGAAACTTGCGAAGGTTTAATGCGCTGGGTGAACAGGGTCGCCGGAGCCCTCGCAAGCCTCCCCGGCGCGACCCGATCTAGGCCGCGGCGGGAACGGGCGCGCGACCCGCTCACCCCGGCCGGAGCACGGCGGCTCCTTGCAGGCGGCCCGAACGGAGGTCGTCCAGCGCCGCGTTGGCGTCGGCGAGCGGGTAGAGCGTCACCTCGGTGCGCAGGCCGACCTTGGGGGCGAGCGCGAGGAATTCGTGGGCGTCGGCGCGGGTGAGATTGGCGACGGAGACGATCTGCCGTTCCTCCCACAGGATCGCATAGGGAAAGCTCGGTATGTCGGACATGTGGATGCCGCCGCACACCACGCGGCCGCCCTTCTTCACCGCGCGCAAGGCGGCGGGCACGAGCGCGCCGACCGGAGCGAAGATGATGGCGGCGTCGAGCGGCTCGGGCGGCGTCTCCTCCGCGCCGCCTGCCCAGCACGCGCCGAGGCCGCGCGCGAACTCCTGTGCGGCAATATCGCCCGCGCGCGTGAAGGCGTACACCCGGCGTCCCTGCCAGGTCGCCACCTGCGCGAGGATGTGGGCGGCGGCGCCGAACCCGTACAGGCCGAGCGCTGCGCCTTGTCCCGCCATGCGATAGCTGCGCCAGCCGATCAGCCCGGCGCAGAGCAGGGGCGCAGCCTCGGCGTCGCCCAGGCCTTCCGGCAGCGGGAAGCAGTAGCGCGCGTCGGCGATCGTGTGGGTGGCGTAGCCGCCGTCGCGCGTATAGCCGGTGAAGAGCGGCGCATCGCACAGGTTCTCCCGCCCGTCGCGGCAATAGGGGCAGACCCCGCAGGTCCAGCCGAGCCAGGGCACGCCGATGCGGTCGCCCGGCGCGAAGGCGGTCACGCCCTCGCCGAGCGCGGCGACGCGGCCGACGATCTCATGGCCGGGCACGATGGGAAGCTTCGGCCCGGGCAATTCGCCGTCGACGACATGCAGGTCGGTGCGGCAGACGCCGCAGGCCGCGATCTCGACCAGTACCTCGCCGCGGCCGGGCGCCGGGGCGTTCCGCTCGCGCATCGCGAGCGGAAGCCCCGGTCGGTCCAGAACCATCGCGCGCATCAGCGCCATGACGGTTCCTTGCGCGCGGCGGCCACCCGTCAGTTCCCGCCGACGCCGGCGTCGTGCAGAACCTTGGCGTAGAACTCCGTCTCCTTCTTGAGCTGCGCGTCGAGCGCCTCGGGCGTGGTCGGCGAGGGCGCTGCGCCCTGCGCCTGCAGCTTCTCGACCACGTCGGGGAGCTTGAGGACCGTCGCCAGATCCTTGCTGATCTTGTCGAGGATCGGGCGCGGCGTATTGGCGGGGGCGAGAATCGCGAACCAGGAGTCGTAATCGTAGCTCGGCACGCTTTCCTTGACCGTGGGAATGTTCGGCAGCTGCGCGCTGCGCTGGTTGGAGTTGATCGCGATCGGAAGCACCTTGCCGGCCGCGCTCAGTTCCTGCGCCATCGGGACCGGCGTGAAGTACATTTGCACGTCGCCGCGCACGACCGCGGTGGTCGCTTCCGGCGTGCCTTTATAGGGCACGTGCATGATGTCGATGCCGGCGGCCTGCTTGAGCAGTTCGGCCGAAAGAAAGGTCGTGCTCGCCAGTCCCGCGGAGGAGAAGTTGAGCTTGCCGGGCTTTTCCTTGGCGAGCGCGATGAAATCCGCGAGCGACTTCACCGGCAGGTCGGCCGGAACCACCGCGACCATCGGCACCGAGGCGACCTTGCTCACGCCGGAAAAGTCCTTCACCGGATCGAACTGGATGTTCTTGTTGATGACGCCGGCAATGGTGTGCCCGTTCGAGGTCAGCATCAGGGTGTAGCCGTCCGGCTGGGATTTGGCGACAGCGGTGGTGCCGGGCAGGCCGGGCCGGTTCTCGACGATGACCTGCTGCTTCCACAGGTTGGTGAGCTTGTCGGCGATGATGCGCGCCAAGCCGTCGGTGACGCTGCCGGCCGAGAACGGCACCACGATCTTGACCATCTGGTTCGGGTAGGCGCCGGCCGATCCCGGCGCCGACGCCGGCGCCTGGGCCGTCGCCGAAGACGCCAACGCCATCAGCGCGGCGCCGAGCAATGCCGCTGTCGTTGTTGCTCGCATGTTGTTGGTCCTCCATCGGTCTCCCGGCGGACATCTGCGCGTCCGCGCCGACTGCAGATTCATCCTGCCGCCCGCGTCGCCGCATCGATACGGACAAATCGTCGCAAACAGGCTGAAAGCGCGGGCCGCGCAACCGCGGTCGGGTGCATCGGCGGGGACGGTGTTCCCGCCGGACGGCTGCGCCTGTGGCTTTGCATTTGCCGGGAGACGGCATAAATGATTCCGCGGCGTTCGCAGTGCAGTGCGCTGCGCGCGCGCAACCGTTGCTTGCCATAACCGTCCGCGCGGCCGCGTCGTCCCTGCCCGCAAATCCTTTCGAGGTAAGACATGCGCACCGAACAGGGCCGCCCGGTCCGTCTTGTGGACTATCGCCCGCCGGACTGGCTGGTCGATTCCGTCGACCTCGACGTCGCGCTGCACCCAACGCGGACTCGCGTCCGCGCGCGGCTTGCGCTCAGGCCGAATCCGGAAGCCGGCGCCCCCGCGCCTGTCGTTCTCGACGGCGACGAGATCGAGCCGGTCGCCGTGCGGATCGATGGCGAGGAGGTGTCGCCGGAGGCGTTCATCGTCACCGCCGACGGCCTCACGATCACCCAGCCGCCGCCGCGGCCATTCGAGCTCGAGATCGAGACGGTCCTCGATCCCTCCGCCAACACCAAGCTGATGGGGCTCTATCGCTCGGGCGGCGTCTACTGCACGCAGTGCGAGGCGGAGGGCTTTCGCCGCATCACCTATTTTCCCGACCGGCCGGACGTGATGGCCGTATACACCACGCGCATCGAAGCCGACCTTGCCGAAGCGCCGGTGCTGCTCGCGAACGGCAATCTTGTCGCGGCGGGCGAGATCGAAGGCACGACGCGGCGCTTCGCCGTGTGGCGCGACCCGCATCCCAAGCCCTGCTATCTGTTTGCCTTGGTCGGCGGCCGGCTCGACATGCGCGAGGACAGCTTCACCACCATGTCCGGGCGCGAGGTCGCGCTGCGCATCTATGTCGAGCCGGGCAAGGAGGCGCGCGCGGCCTACGCGATGGAAGCGCTGAAGCGCGCGATGCGCTGGGACGAAGAGGCGTTCGGGCGCGAATACGACCTCGATGTCTTCATGATCGTCGCCGTGTCCGACTTCAATATGGGGGCGATGGAGAACAAGGGCCTCAACGTCTTCAACGACAAGTATGTCCTTGCCTCGCCCGACACCGCGACCGACGCCGACTACGCGGCGATCGAGGCGGTCATCGCCCACGAGTATTTCCACAATTGGACCGGCAATCGCATCACCTGCCGCGACTGGTTCCAGCTCTGCCTGAAGGAAGGCCTGACCGTTTTCCGCGACCAGGAATTCTCCTCGGACATGCGCTCGCGCACGGTCCGGCGCATCGCCGATGTGCGCATGCTGCGCAGTCATCAATTCGCCGAGGACGCCGGTCCGCTCGCCCACCCGGTGCGGCCGGAGATCTATCGCGAGATCAACAACTTCTATACCGCGACGGTGTACGAGAAGGGCGCCGAAGTGGTGCGGATGCTCAAGACCCTGCTGGGTCCGGAGCGGTTCCGCGCCGGCATGGACCTTTATTTCGCTCGCCACGACGGACGCGCTGCAACGGTCGAGGACTTCATCGCCTGCTTTGCCGACGCAGCCTCCGTCGACCTTCGCCAGTTCATGCTGTGGTACAGCCAGGCGGGCACGCCGGAACTCGTGGTCACCACCCGCCACGACCCGCATGCGCACACTTTCTCCCTTGAAATCGCGCAGGTCGTTGCTCCGACGCCGGGCCAGCCGGTCAAGACGCCGATGGTCGTGCCGCTCGCCTTCGGGCTGGTCGGGCCTGACGGTTGCGACCTGCCGCTCGTTCTGAGCGACGGCCGCACGCTCCCCAATGGGGTGCTCACGCTCACCAAGGCGGCGGAGAGGTTCGTTTTCACCGGCGCCGCCGCGCGTCCGGCGGTTTCGCTCAATCGGGGATTCTCTTCGCCGGTGAAGGTCAGTTCCGATCTATCGGACGACGAGCTGCGCTTCCTCGCGGCGCGCGACGGCGATTCATTCAATCGATGGCAGGCGGTGCAGACGCTCGCATCCGCGCTCCTCCTTGACAATGTCGGGGCGGTGCGCGCGGGCCGCCCGTTGCGCGAGGACAGCGGGTTGCTCGATGCGCTCGCGGCGATCCTTGCCGACACGCGCCTGGAGCCGGCCTTCGTCGCGCTGGCGCTCTCGATGCCGTCCGAAGGCGACATCGCCCGCGATCTCATGCGCGACGTCGATCCCGACGCGATCTTCCTCGCCCGGCAAGCGCTGCGCTACGCGATCGGCGTCGCGCTCGGGCCGTCGCTGCTCTCGACTTATCGCGGTCTGCACGACGGCGGTCCGTACAGTCCCGACGCGGCCGCCGCCGGGGGCCGGGCGCTGAGAAACGTCTGTCTCGACCTGATCGCCGCGCGCGGCGACGCGGAGGGGATCGCGCTCGCCGCGCAGCAATATCGCGCCGCCGACAACATGACGGACCGGATGGCGGCGCTTTCCATCCTGAGCCTGCACGAGACGCCGGAACGACAGGATGCGCTCGACGACTTCTATCGCCGCCACCAGTCCGATCCGCTGGTGATCGACAAATGGTTCGCCCTGCAGGCCATGATACCCGAGGCGGACACTTTCGTGCGGGTGCGGGAGCTCGCCGCCCATCCTGCCTTCTCGCTTGCAAACCCCAATCGGGTTCGCGCGCTGGTCGGCACATTCGCGCAGGCGAACCAGACCCAGTTCAACCGCGCCGACGGAGCGGGCTACGCCTTCATCGCCGATACGGTGCTCGCATTGGACGGCAGGAACCCGCAGGTCGCCGCGCGCCTCATGACCGCGTTCCGGAGTTGGCGGGCGCTCGAGCCGGTGCGCCGCAAGAGAGCGGAGGCGGAGCTGCAGCGCGTTGCAGCCGCGTCGGCGCTCTCGCGCGACCTCAAGGACATCGTGGATCGCTCGCTCATCGCCGCGTAAGGGCGCACTGATTCGTCGGCAGCGCAGGCCGCGGGCCGCCGGCGGCGGCAGCAAGACCGCGGACGGCGCGGCGCTCCCTTGCGGCGTTAGGCCGTAACCTCAGCATTGTACGTGGTTATCCCCCGCGCTCTCGCATGATCCGGGAATGTGACTCGGCGTCTCTCGACAGAATCAGGCGTTTCGATTCCAATGCCGCGCATCCGGAGAGATGCGGCACGTCAATCCGGAGAGATCGATCCTGAGGAGGCGAGCGATGGCGCCCGCGCATGTTGCGAGCGCGTCCACCAATACGGATTCCATCAAGGGCCTGGCTCAATCGATTGCCAAGCCGGCCTACCGGCGTCTCCTCGGCGCCGAAACCGTGCTGCGTCGCGCGGTGCCCGTTCTGATCGTCACGTTTCTGGTCACGGTTGCGATCGGCGCCGGCCTGCAGGTGCATGACAACCGGCGGCAAGTCATTGCGGCCGTGGTCACCGAGCTCGACCTGCTGGCCGGTCCGTTGGCGGAGCGGATCAATCTCGCCGCACACGAGCAGCGCGCCGATGTCGATCTGCGCCATATTCAGGATTCCTTGGCGGCGTTCGCTGGCCGCATGCCGTACAAGCAGCGAGACATCGTCGTATCCGACGTCAGCGGCCTCGTTCTCGCCGCGTCGTCCACACGAACCGGCGCCGGCCGGCCCCTCGTCGAGGTTATCGGACCCGACCACCTGTTCGTCACCTTCGCGAAGGGGAGCCACGCGCGCGAAATCCTGCTGGCCGACGGGACCGAGGCATTCGCGACCGTTCGCCCCTTGCGGACGCCCCTCGGGCACCTCGCCGTCATCGAACCGAGCGCGCGAGCGCTCGCCCGCTGGCGGTCCGACACGACGCTCACCGTCACGCTCTCCGCCACCACCGGCTTCGTCGCCTTGATTCTCGGCTTCGCCTTCCACTGGCAGGCGGCGCGCGCCCGCGAGGCCGATCTGATCCATGACACGGTGCGCCGCCGCATCGACACCGCGCTCAATCGCGGCCGCTGCGGGCTGTGGGACTGGGACCTCGCCAGCGGCCGCATCTTCTGGTCGCAGTCGATGTTCGCGATCCTCGGGCTCGAAGCGCGCGACGACCTTCTCGCTTTCGGCGATGTCAACAAGCTCGTGCACCCCCAGGACGCCGATCTGTATGCGCTGGCCGCGGAACTCGCCGACGGGAACGCCCAGGCGATCGACCGCGCCTTCCGCATGCGCCACGCGCGCGGACACTGGGTGTGGCTGCGGGTGCGCTGCGAAATCATCCGGCAGCCGCACGAGGGCGGTCCGCACCTTATCGGCATTGCGGTCGACATCACCGAGCAGAAATCGCTGGTCGAGCGGACCATGGCGGCCGACCTGCGGCTGCGCGACGCGATCGAGACCATCCCGGAGGCGTTCGTGCTGTGGGATGCGGAGAACCGGCTGGTGCTGTGCAATTCGAACTTCCAGGAGCTGCACAACCTCTCCGACGACGCCACCGCCGCCGGAACCTCCTACGAGGCGGTGCTCGCGGCCGGACGTCAGCACGTCGCCCGCACGATCGTGAACGAAAGCGGATCGGCGATGCTCGGCGCGCGCACCTTCGAGGCGCAGCTCGACGACGGCCGCTGGCTCCAGATCAGCGAACGTCGCACCAAGGACGGCGGCTACGTCTCGGTCGGCACCGACATCACCGCCATCAAGCGGCACGAAGCGCAGCTGGTCGAGAGCGAGCGCAGGCTGATGGCGACGATCGCCGACCTGCGCGCCTCCCAGTACGCCCTGCAGACGCAGGCGCGCGAGCTCGCCGAGCTAGCGGAGAAATACTCGGCCGAGAAGACGCGGGCCGAGGAGGCCAATCAGGCGAAATCGAAGTTCCTCGCCAATATGAGCCACGAGCTGCGCACGCCGCTCAACGCCATCATCGGCTTCTCGGAAATCATGGAGGCGCAGCTGTTCGGTCCCCTCGGGGTCGACCGCTACGACGAGTACTGCCGCGACATCCGCGAGAGCGGCCAGTATCTCCTCGAGGTGATCAACGACATTCTCGACATGTCGCGCATCGAGGCCGGACGGCTGCGGCTCGATTTCGAGGACGTGGAGGTGGACCGCATTCTGGCCGAAGCGATCCGCGTGGTCGCCAAGCGCGCCGAGGACAAGTCGCTCACCGTCAACGCGCGCATCGCGCCCGGCCTCGTCTTGACCGCAGACCGGCGCGCCCTGAAGCAGGTCTTGCTCAACCTCCTGTCAAACGCCGTGAAGTTCACCGGCGATGGCGGCGAGGTGCGGGTGCATGCGCGCAATACGGGGCGCAGCGTGGTCATCGCCATTGCCGACACGGGGATCGGCATCGCGCGCGAGGCGCTGGCGAGACTGTGCCGGCCCTTCGAGCAGGTCGAGGACCATTTCACCAAAAGCCATCAGGGCTCGGGACTGGGCCTCGCGATATCGAAATCGCTGGTCGAGCTGCACCGCGGCACCATGCGCATCCGCTCGACGCCGAACAAGGGAACGATCGTCCTGCTGCGCCTCCCGACCAAGGAGCGCGCGCCGGCCCCGATCGACTACAAGTGGCGTTCGTCGGTGCATCTTCGCACGACGGAGAAGAGCACGCTGCGTCACTGATCTTGCTTGGCGCTGGCTTCCATTCCTTGCCGGCGGCTCACGGCTCAGCGCCGAGGATGCGGATGAAGCTCCGGCGCACACGCTCCTGCGTGTCGACGAGATGCGCTTCGAGCGTCGCCATGTCGGGCACGTCGGCCGCGCGGGTGAGCAGGCCGAGAAGGCCGGGTCCGGCGGTGTCCGGATCGAACGGCCCGGTGAGACACAGCCGCAGAATATGGGTCAGGTCGTGATAAAGCCGCGCCGCCGGGCGCAATACCTCGGCGTCCTCGACCTTGAGCAGGCCGTGCCGCGCGGCTTTCTCCAGCACGCGGATCGTCGACGTGTCGAGAATGGCGGGCGTCTCCGCGGCGTGGACGAGCTGGAGGTACTGCGAGATGAATTCGAGATCCACAAGGCCGCCGGCGACATATTTGAGGTTCCAGCGCTCCTGATCGCCTTTTTCGGTCGCGATCGCCCGGCGCATCTCGACGACGTCGCCGGCGATGATCGCTGCGTCCCGCGGCAGGCACAGGATGGCGTGGATCGCCTGCTCCACCTGCGCGGCGAAGGCGGGCGACGCGGAGACGACGCGCGCGCGCGTGAGCGCCATGTGCTCCCAGGTCCACGCCTCGCTGCGCTGGTATTCGCGGAACGATGCGAGGGAGGTCGCGACCGGCCCCGAGCGGCCGGAGGGCCGCAGCCGCATGTCGACCTCGTAGAGGCGGCCGTAATTGGTCTGGGTGGTGAGCGCATTGATGAGGCGCTGGGTGAAGCGTGCGTAGTATTGGCCGCCGTAAAGCGGGCGCGGCCCGTCCGACTCCGGATGCGCGGGATCGAAGTCGTAGATCACGATTAGATCGAGATCGGAGCTCGCCGTCATCTCGCGCCCGCCGAGCTTGCCCATGGAGAGGATCGCGCTCTCGCCGCCGGGAATGCGGCCGTAGCTTGCGACAAAGGTTTTCTCGGTGGTGTGGTGCAGCGCGCGAATGACCACATCGGCGAGGCTCGCAAACGCCTCGCCCGCCTGCTCGGCCGACACCGTCCCCGACAGGATGCGCGCGCCGATCAGGAACATGTGCTCCTGGCCGAACAGCCGCACGCGGTCGAGGAAGTCCTCGTCGGTGCGCGCCTGTTCGAGCGAGCGCGCGAGCTCGGCCTGCAGCAGGTCGGCGTTGGGCAGGGCGCCGAAAAAGGCGGGGTCGATCAGCGGATCCATGACTTGCGGATGCTGCGCGAGAATGTCGGCGAGCCGCGGCGCGGTGCCGAGCAGATGCGCGACGAGCGCGACGAGATCCGGATTCTGGTTGAGCAGCGCAAACAGCGTTGCGCCCCCATGCAGGCGGTTGAGGAAGCGATCGAAGGCGACGACCGCGGCGTCCGGATTCTCGGCGCGGGCGAGATGGTCGATCAGCACCGACACCAGCTGGGCGAAATGACTGCGCGCGACCTGCCCCTTGAGCGGTCGCGGGGCGCCCGCGAGCCAGCGGCGCACCGTGTCGGAAACCTCGATCGGCGCCCGAAAACCCATTACGACGAGCTTGTCGAGCGTCTCGCGCTCATTGTGGTCGGGCGGGAAGACGAGGCCGCGCTGAAGCGCCGCCTGCGCCGGCGCGTCTTCGAACAAACGCGCATAATGGCGCTGCACCGCGTGCAGATGCGGAAGCAGGGCGGCGGCGAAGGCGTCGCGTCCGTCGAAGCCGGCAAAGCGCGCAAAGCGGTCGAGGCTCTCCCGCTCGGCCGGCAGCGTGTGGGTCTGCTCGTCGGCCACCATCTGCAGGCGATGCTCGACTTCGCGCAGAAAGAGGTAGGCCGCGGTCAGCTCGGCCTTCGCCTCTGTATCGATCCATTGCCCGTCGGCGAGCATCGAGAGGGTCGCGAGCGTCTCGCGCCCGCGCAGCAGCGGGTTGCGGCCGCCGGCGATCAGTTGCTGGGTCTGGACGAAGAACTCGATCTCGCGGATGCCGCCGCGCCCGAGCTTGATGTTATGGCCTTCCACGGCGATGTCGCCATGCCCCTTATAGGCATGGATCTGGCGCTTCATCGCGTGGACGTCGGCGAGCGTGGCGTAATCGAGATATTTACGCCAGATGAAGGGCGTAAGCTCCGCGAGCACGTAGTCGCCGAGCGTGAGATCGCCCGCGCAGGCCCGCGCCTTGATGAAGGCGGCCCGTTCCCAGTTCTGGCCGATATTGCCGTAGTAGTCGAGAGCGGCCGGAACCGACACGGCGACTTGCGTCGAGGCGGGGTCCGGGCGCAGCCGCAGGTCGACGCGGAAGACATAGCCGTCCTCCGTCCGTTCCTGCAGAAGCTTGATCAAGGCACGGGTCAGACGCACAAAGGCCGGCCCCGGCTCCACCTCCGGCGCAAGCGGCGCGGCCGGATCGAAAAAGACGATGAGGTCGATGTCGCTCGAGTAATTGAGTTCGTGCGCGCCCATCTTGCCCATGGCGAGGACGACATAGCCGGAATCCGCGGCGATGTTCTCCGCGTCGCGGGGCACGAACCTGCCCTGTCGCGCGGCGACGCCGAGCAGATAGCGCACCGCCGCCCGCACCGTCGTATCGGCGAGTTCGGTCAGCGCCTCGCTCACCCGCATGATGCTCCACACGCCGGCGAGATCGGCGAGCGCGATGAGGAGCGCGCCCTCCGCTTTCAGGCGGCGCAGATGCCGCATCGCCTCGGCGTCGTCCTGACTCAAGGCGACCCGGCGCTCGGTATGGGTGAGCCGCATGCGCAGGCGCTCGGCCGGATCGGAGGCGAGCAGGGCGACGAAGCGCGGAGCGTCGCGCTGCACGAGATCCCACAGAAAGGGCGAGCCGTCGGCGATCGCTTCGATCAGCGGGCCGACCAGCGCGTGATCGGCGATCAGCCGCCCGATCGTTCGTCCGGCGGCGGTGGCGCCGATCGATTCCAGCCACTCGGCCACGGCGGCTCGCGCGGCGGCGGGATCGGCCAGCAGCGGCGCGCGCACGATCCGCCGCGCCAAAGCCTGCTCGGCGACATCCAGAAGCTCGGGTTCACTGCCTTCGGCCACGTCAACTCGTCCCGCGCGCAACATCCGCCCGCGGCAGGATCAGGAGGGCCCTCAGCCCCGGCGCGTTGTCCTCCAGCCGCAGTTCCCCTCCATGCAGCCGGGCGACCGCCGACGCAAGACTCAATCCCAGGCCGGAGCCGGGCTCCGTGCGGCTCTGCTCGAGGCGCACGAAACGCTCGACCGCCCGCGTGCGATCAGCCGGCGGAATGCCCGGCCCGCGGTCGCCGACGCCGAGCATGATCTGGTCGCCCCTGGTCTGCGCCATGACGACGATCTCCGGGGCCCCGCCGGCGGCGCGATCCGTCGCAGCGCCGGCATATTTGATCGCGTTGTCGAGCAGATTGGCGAGCGCCTGGCCGATCAGCTCGCGGTTGCCCCTGACCGGCGCGGGGCTCGCCGCTTCGACATGAAGCGCAAGGCCCTTCTCATCGGCGACGGGTTCATACAACTCCCCGACGTCGCGCGCGATCTCGGCGGCGTCGAACACGGCCATCCCGGCGCGCGGCTCGCCCGATTCGGCGCGTGCGATCATCAGGAGCGCATCGAAGACGCGGATCAACTGATCGGACTCCTCGATCGTCGCTTCGATCGCATCGCGGTAGTCGCTGTCGCTCTTGGCCGTGCGCAAGGCGGCCTCGCAACGGTTGCGCAGCCGCGTCAGGGGCGTCCTGAGATCATGGGCGACGTTGTCGGAGACCTCCTTGAGGCCGCGCATGAGCGCCTCGATCCGCTCGAGCATGGCGTTGAGATTGGCCGCGAGGCGATCAAGTTCGTCGCCGGTCCCGGCGATCGGCAAACGGCCGGTGAGGTCGCCCGCCATGATCGTCTGCGCCTTGTCGCTCATCGCCTCGATCCGCTGCAGCACGCGCCGGCTCACGAAGAAGCCGCCGACGAGGCCGAGCACGACGACGATCGCCACCGACCAGCGCCCGGCGACGGCGACGATGCTGAACAGGCGCTCGCGCTCGGCGAGGTCGCGTCCGACCAGCAGGCGGAAGCCGCCCGGCAGCCTGACGACGCGCACCAGCGCCGTATGCTCTTCCGAGTCCGGCTGCTCGAGGCGGCGATAGGCCGTCTCGCTCCAGCCGGTTTTCTCGATCACGCTCGGTTCGAGCGAGCCGACATTTCCCGCGAGCCCGTCACCGCTCGCCGTCGTCACGAGATAGAGGCTCGAACCGGGATTGCCCGACCGCGTGTCGACCGCGACGATGAGCCCGCGCAGGCCGACGCGCTCGAACGTGTTGGTCAGGTCGACGATCTCGCTGTCCACCGTCAGCGTGATCTGATCGTTGATCATCCGGCGGGTATTGAGGGCGAGGAACCCGAGCAGAAACACCGCGAACAGCGCGAATACGAGCAGGTAGACGAGGGTGAGGCGAAACGCCGTGGTGCGGAGGAGCTTACCGAGCGCCGTCACGAATTACATACCCCGCCCCGCGCACCGTATGCAGGAGCGGGTGCGCGAAACCCTTGTCGATTTTCGAGCGAAGCCGGGAGATATGCACATCGATGACATTGGTCTGCGGATCGAAATGATAATCCCACACATTCTCCAATAACATGGTGCGCGTGACCACCTGGCCGGCGTGCTTCATCAGATATTCGAGCAGGCGGAACTCGCGCGGCTGCAGCACGATCTCATCCTTGCCGCGGAGCACCCGATGCGACAGGCGGTCGAGCTCGAGATCGCCGACCCGGTAAACGGTCTCCTCCCGCCCGCCATGCCGGCGCGCCAGCACCTCGATGCGGGCGATCAGCTCGGCGAACGAATAGGGCTTGGGCAGGTAATCGTCGCCGCCGGCGCGCAAGCCCTTGATGCGGTCGTCAACCGCGCCGAGCGCAGAGAGGATCAGCGCCGGCGTGGACACGCCTTTGGCGCGCAAGGCGCCGATCACCGAGAGGCCGTCGAGCTTCGGCAGCAGCCGATCCACCACCAGAACGTCATAGCGCTCGTGGGACGCGAGCGCGAGCCCTTCCTCGCCGTCGGCCGCATGGTCGGCGACATGCCCGGCCTCGCGAAAAGCCTTTACGAGGTAGTCGGCGGCGTCGCGGTCGTCCTCGATGATCAAAAGACGCATCGTGCGCGCAACCTTCGCGTTGGATTCGGCGGACACCCTGCCCCTCGTTCTCCCTAACCGCAAGTCGCGGCGCTGCGTTGATTAAGCGCGGCGCGAAATCGCCCCGCCACGTGCCCTCGGAATCCTATGCTGTCGGTCCCCGCAAGAAAAAGGGCAGCGGGGGGGGACCGCTGCCCTTTCTTCGGCAGTCCCAGCGGGGCGGCGCGCCGATCGCTGGTCCGAGGAGATGAGGGACGGGCGCTAGCCCGTCCCTCGCGAAGCTGCCGGGCGGGGGCGACGGTTGCCGGCGGCAGCCTCGATTCGCTCAGCCGAGCGGAACGGCGACGAACCGCATGCCCTGGCCGGATTTCACCCGCATGAGGACGGTTCGCTTGCCGTCCGCCTGGGCGCTCGACAGCGCCTTGCGCACATCGCCGGGGGAGGAAACGGCAGCGCCGGCCACGTCGAGGATCACGTCGCCGGTCTTGAAGCGGTCGGCCGCCGAGCCCGACGGGTCGATGCTCGTGACGACCACGCCCTCTTCGCCGGCGCCGGCGACGCCGTTTGCAGGCGCGAGCGTGAGGCCGAGCTTCGGAACGCTGGTGTCGGAGCCCGGCCGTTCGGCGCCCGGCTCGGCGCGCGCCTGGCGCTGCTTCGGCAGTTCGCCGAGCGTGAGGGTGACCGTCTCCGGCTTGCCCTTGCGGATCAGGTCGAGCTTGACCGAGGCGCCCGGCGCCATCCGGCTGATTCGCCGCGCCAGCGTGCGCGCGTCCTTGACCGGCTCGCCATTGACGGCGGTGATCACGTCGCCGGACTTGACGCCGGCCTTTTCGGCCGGGCTTCCCGACTGCGGCTCGGCGACCAGCGCGCCCTCGTCCGACTTCAATCCGAGGCTGTCTGCGATGTCGGCGTTGATCGGCTGGATCTGCACGCCGATCCATCCGCGCGTGACCGCGCCCTTGTCCTTGAGCTGCTCGACGACCGAGCGCACCGTCTCCGCCGGGATCGCGAAGGCGATGCCGACCGATCCGCCGGACGGCGAGAAGATGGCCGTGTTCACGCCGATGACATTGCCGTCGACGTCGAAGGTCGGGCCGCCGGAATTGCCTTTGTTCACCGGCGCGTCGATCTGGATGAAATCGTCATAGGGGCCGGCGCCGATGTCGCGGCCGCGCGCCGAGACGATGCCGGCGGTCACGGTCCCGCCGAGCCCGAACGGATTGCCCACCGCGATCACCCAATCGCCGATGCGGGGCGACTGGTCGGCGAGGCGCACGAACGGAAAGTCGCTGCGGCCTTCGACCTTGACGAGGGCGAGGTCGGTGCGCGGATCGCTGCCGATCACCTTCGCCGAATAGGTCCTGCCGTCGTCGGCCGTGACCTCGACCTGGTCGGCCTTGTCGACGACATGGTTGTTGGTGACGGCGAAACCGTCCGCCGAGATGAAGAAGCCCGATCCCTGGCCGGTCGCGAAATTGCGCCGGCGCTGCTGGCGCGGCATGTCGGGGGTCCCGCCCTCGCCGCCTTGGCCGAAGCGTCGGAAGAAGAACTCGAACGGCGAGCCGGGGCCGAAGGGATCGTCATCCATGCTGTAGGTCGAATTTTCGATCCCGCGCTTGATGCGCACGGAAACGACCGCGGGCTTCACCTTTTCGACCACGTCAGCGAACCCGGCCGGTCGCTGCGCGGACTGCGCATAGGCGGGAGCCGTGAAGGCGGGGACCTTGACCGCGCCGCCGCTCCAGGGCTGGACGAACAAGGCGCCCGCGCCGAGCGCCCCGACGGTCGCGAGAAGGACGAGACGACGCGCCGAAACAGCCTTACGCGGCTTGGGAGCGGAGAGTTCGCTCATTGAGAAGCTCCATTTCTAGTCAAGCCTGGCCGGGCACCCCCAGCGGTCGAGGAAAGATGGGAGCGAGAGCCTTACCGCGTTCTGTCGGCGGCATTAAACCTTGGTAAGGTCCGGCCGCATTGTCCGCTGCGGGTTGCTGTCTCGGGAGGAGATGCACGGCGGCGCCCGCACGCATTCACCGGGGCGCAACGCTCAATTCGGTTTTTCTTTTGCTGCTAAAGCGCTACACCGCGAGCCGCAGAGGGGCGCGTGCGGGGTCGATCACGGAGGGGAACATGGATCAGGTTTCGAACCAGCCGGCGTCGTACACGGCTCCTTCGATGCGGCCCTTCGTTCCCGAGCCGGGCCTCGTCAATTCGGTCGTGTATTGCGGGGGCCGCAAGCTCGTCGACATCGCGGTCGACGATGCGGGGGAATGGGCGCGCCGCCCGGGCCACGTGGTCTGGATCGGCATGTACGAACCCAAGCGCGACTTGCTCGTCCGCGTGCAGAAGCAATTCAATCTGCACCCGCTCGCCATCGAGGACGCCGAACGCGCCCATCAGCAGCCCAAAGTCGAGGAATATGGCGACACGCTGTTCGTCGTCGCGCGGACCGCGCAAATGGTCGAGGGCCGCATCGCGTTCGGCGAGACGCATCTCTTTATCGGACGCGGCTATGTCGTGAGCGTCCGCCACGGCGCGTCCACCTCCTATGCGCAGGTGCGCGAACGCTGCGAGGCGGCTCCGGAGGCGCTCGGACAGGGCGAGGATTACATCCTGTACTCCATCCTCGACTTCATCGTCGACAATTACGGGCCGGTGCTGGAGGCAATCACCGACGAGGTCGAGTGCATCGAGGATCGCGTGCTGGTCAAGAGCCTCAACGCAGACGACATCAACCGGCTGTATTTGTTGCGCCGTGATCTCCTGCGGCTTCGCAACGCGGCTGGGCCGCTGGTCGAGGTGTGCCGACGACTCGAACACGCCAATGTGGTGCCGATCGACGCGGCGATTCAGCCGCATTTCCGGGACGTGACCGACCATATTCGGCGCGTCCAATCGGAGATCGACACCCTGCGCGAGATGCTCGCCTTCGCCTTCGAAGCGGGCCTTATGGTCGGCCAGATGCAGCAGACCGTGATCACGCGGATGCTCGCGGCCTGGGCCGCCATCCTCGCGGTGCCGACCGCGGTCGCAGGAATCTACGGCATGAATTTCAAGCACATGCCCGAGCTGGACTGGGAGTACGGATATTTCGTCATTATCGGGCTTATCTTGACCACCTGCGTGTCGCTGTTCCTCTGGTTCCGCCGGGTGGGCTGGCTGTGATTTGCACGGCAAGAGGCGACGCGTTTGCGCCGGCGGTCGCGCGTGTGCCCTGAGTTCTGCGCGCACAAGCCGCATGAGGGCTGGCAGCGCGGCGTCGCCCGCGTTATGACCACAGGGGATGACGCGGCCGATTCGCATTCTCGGCATAGACCCGGGGCTCCGGCGCACCGGCTGGGGCGTCATCGACATTGACGGAAGCCGCCTGACCTTCATCGCCTGCGGCTTCGTCGCAACCGATGAGCGCGCCGCGACCGGCGCGCGTCTTGTCGCCATTCATGCGGGACTGCGTAGGGTCGTCGACGATTTTCGGCCGGCCGAATCCGCGGTCGAGGCGACCTTCGTGAACAAGGACGCCGTCGCCACGCTCAAGCTCGGCCAGGCGCGCGGCGTGGCGCTGCTCGTTCCCGCGCAGGCGGGCCTGGTTGTGGCGGAATACGCGCCGAATCTCGTGAAGAAGACCATTATCGGCGCAGGGCATGGCGAGAAGGGCCAAATCCGCATGATGGTCGGCGTGCTGCTGCCGAAGGCCGATCCACCCAGCGAGGACGCGGCCGATGCGCTCGCCGTCGCCATCTGCCACGCGCATCACCGGAGCAGCCGAATTCTGGCCGGAGCTGTTTGAGATGTTCGGAACGCGCTCGGGGCTCCCGGCGCCCCTCCCCGCAAGCGAGGAGGGATAGATGATCGGCAAGCTAAGGGGCGTGATCGACTCCTATGGCGAGGATTGCGTCATCGTCGATGTCGGCGGCGTCGGCTATATGGTGCATTGCTCGGCGCGCACGCTGCAGGGGCTGCCGGCCGCAGGCGAGCCGGTGACGCTTTCGATTGAAACGTATGTGCGCGAGGACCAGATCCGCTTGTTCGGGTTTTTGTCCGACGTCGAGCGCGAATGGTTCCGCCTGCTGCAGACCGTGCAGGGCGTCGGCGCCCGGGTCGCCTTGTCGGTACTCTCGACGCTGAAGCCCGGCGATCTCGCCTCCGCCGTCGCGATGCGCGACAAGGGGATGGTGGCGCGGGCGCCCGGCGTCGGCCCGAAGGTCGCCGAACGCATCGTCACCGAGCTGAAGGACAAGGCCCCGGCCTACACCTCGCTCGACCCCGCGGTCGTGCGCCTGTCGGGCGCGCTCGATGAGAAGCGCGCGCCGCAGCCGGTCGCCGACGCGGTGTCGGCGCTCGTCAATCTCGGCTATGGCGAGCCGCAGGCGCTGGCCGCCATCGCCGCCGCGACGCGCAGCGCCGGCGAGGGGGCCGAGACCGCGCAGCTGATCCGGCTCGGCTTGAAGGAATTGGCGAAGTGAGGCTGACGCTCCGATCTCTCACGCGTGTCCCGGATGCGGTGCAGCGCGTCAGCGGCGCACCGCTGGTCCGGGACCCGTTTCGGGTGGTCCCACCGGGTCCCGGTTCTGCAACGCACCGCTTCGCGCTGCGCTGCGCCCGGGACAAGCGGCTGCGGCGATGACCACGCCGCGCCGCCTGGTCACCGCCGACCGCCGCGACGAGGATGCGGCGGAAGCCTCGCTGCGCCCGCAAAGGCTCGCGGAGTTCATTGGCCAGGAGCAGGCGCGCGCCAATCTCGGCGTGTTCATCCAGGCGGCGCGGGCGCGCAGCGAAGCGCTAGACCATGTGCTGTTCGTGGGTCCTCCGGGGCTCGGCAAGACGACGCTCGCGCAGATCGTGGCGCGCGAACTCGGCGTGAGCTTCCGCGCGACCTCCGGCCCGGTGATCGCGAAAGCGGGCGACCTCGCCGCGCTGCTCACCAATCTCGAAGACCGCGACGTGCTGTTCATCGACGAGATCCACCGGCTCAATCCGGCGGTGGAGGAAATTCTCTATCCGGCGATGGAGGATTTCCAGCTCGACCTGATCATCGGCGAGGGGCCGGCGGCGCGCTCGGTGAAGATCGATCTCGTGCGGTTCACGCTGGTCGGCGCGACCACCCGCGCGGGCCTTCTCACCAACCCGCTGCGCGACCGGTTCGGCATTCCGATCCGGCTCAATTTCTACACCGAGCCGGAACTCGAGGAGATCGTCAATCGCGGCGCGCGCGTGCTGCGGATCGGCATGACCGCGGACGGCGCGAACGAGATCGCGCGGCGCGCGCGCGGCACGCCGCGCATCGCCGGCCGGCTGTTGCGGCGGGTGCGCGACTTTGCCCATGTGGCGGGCGCGGACGCGATCGACCGCGCGATCGCCGACAAGGCCTTGCGCGCGCTCGAAGTCGATGCGGGCGGCCTCGACGCCATGGACCGGCGCTATCTGTCGACCATCGCCGTGAACTACGGCGGCGGCCCGGTCGGGGTCGAGACCATCGCCGCAGCGCTGTCGGAGCCGCGCGACGCGATCGAGGAGATCATCGAACCGTTTCTCATCCAGCTGGGCTTTGTTCAGCGCACGCCGCGCGGACGCCTCCTCACCGCGCAGGCCTTCCGCCATTTGGGCCTCGCCGAGCCCGCCCGCGATCCCGCCCAGTTCGGCCTGTTCGGCCGGGCGGAGGAGTGATGTCGTCTTTTTACCGTGGCGACGCCTTCGCCTTCCCAGCCTCGCCGAACCCCTCTGTACCCCGGCCCGGTTCAACTTGTTCGGACCCGGCGAGCCGGCATGAACTTCTCCTCCGCCGCCCGCGACTAACCTTGCGGGGCGCTCATGGCGTGGCGCGCGGAGGGGATCGCAATGTGTTCCATGGACGAGCCGACGGCTTGGGCCACGACGCCCATTCCCGGACCGGGCGTTTCCGACGAGCAGAGCGTCGTTTACAATGCCATGACGGTCGAAACGCTAGCGGTGCTGTGGAACAGCCTGCAGCGTCTCGGCCTCAAGAACCAGACCGAACAATCCTGGGCGGCGATGCGCTATTTCGATCGCCTGCCGCACGATTATCCCGAGCGCGCGCTTGACTTTGCGCTGGCGGTGCTCGCCTCCAACGCCGAGCCGCGCGTGAAAATGCAGCTCGGCGACAAGTTCATGTCGACCCTGATCTACAACCACGCGGGCCGCCTGATCGACCGGATCGAGGCGGAGCAGGCGCGCAATCCGGCGCTGCGCTGGCTGCTCGGCGCCGTGCATTGGTGGGCCTCGAGCAGAGACCTGAAGGCGCGGCTCGCCCGCATCGCCGACGAGGCGGCCTGGCGCGCGGATGAAATTGCGCGCGACACGCCGGCGATCCGCATCGATTTCGCCGCGCTGCGCATGTCCGAGCTTGCGCGCGTGTGGGTCGATCAGCACGCCAAGCCGGACATGAACCGCGATGCGAACTGGCAGGCCTTGATGCAGTTCGAGCGCGAGCTGATCGAGCGCCATCCTGACGCGGCGATCGATCTCGTGCTCGAAGTTCTGCGGATCGAGACCAGTCCCCAACTGCTCTCGGTGCTGGCCGCCGGGCTGGTCGAGGACGTGATCGACCTCGCCACCATCGATCGCGTCGAGCTTGAAGCTGCGGGCGATGAGCGCTTTCGCGATCTTCTCGGCTGGGTCTGGTACTTCGACCAGCCTCCCGAACTGAGGACGCGCCTCGACGCCATCGTGAAGGGGCGGACGGACTGAACGCGCCGGAGCGCGCCGTGCGCGCGGCGTTCCCGGCTGAGCGGGCCGTCACGGGCATGCATGCGTGAACGCCACCCGCGGTTTTTTCGTGCGCGGTCGTATTTCCGACGGCAAATTGCGTCACACTTATCGATGATATGCTTTGGGGCGGTTTCTCACTCCCAGCGAGAAACGGCATGATCGATCATCGACTGGACGGCGAAATCCACAACGGCCGGCATCACCTGCCGGTGCGCATCTATTACGAAGACACCGACTGCGCCGGCATCGTCTATCATGCGAGCTTCGTCCGCTTCATGGAGCGCGGGCGCACCAATTATCTGCGCCTGCTCGGCGCCGAACAGCGCGGCCTCGTGGACGCGGCGGCACGCGAGGCGCCGGGCTTCGGTTTCGTCGTGCGGGCGATGCGGCTCGACTTCCGCAAACCCGCGCATATGGATGACATTCTCGACGTGGTGACCGAGCCGGAAGAGGTGAAGGGCGCCTCGATCACGCTCCGGCAGACGGTGATGCGCGGCCAAGAGGTCCTGGTCGACGGGCGTGTGCAGGTCGCCTTCGTCTCGGGCGGGCGCGCCCGCCCGATTCCCAAGCCGCTGCGCATCGCCATGCGCGCCCACCAGGACAACACCGCGCTGCAGCCCGCATCCTGAGAATCCGTCATCATCCACGACGATCCGATCAGCGGGATGACCGCACAACAGGCGCGCTACTCGACGCGGCGGCCCGCCTCATGTAAACACATCTCACATGAGCTGGTCCAAGCCCGATCCCGGCGCCCCGCGCGGCTACCACCACGGCAATCTCAAGGAAGCGCTGATCCGGGCGGCGCTCGAACTGATCGCGCAGAAGGGGCCGGCCGGCTTCACCTTCGCGGAGGCGGCGCGCTGGGCCGGCGTGAGTCCGGCCGCGCCCTACCGGCATTTCCGCGATCGCGACGAGCTGCTCGCCAGTGTCGCGCGGCGCGGTTTTGAGGAGTTCGAGCAGGCGCTTGCGCGCGCCTGGGACAACGGCCGGCCCGACCCGATGACCGCGCTCGACCGCTTCGGCAAGGCCTATCTCGCCTTCGCCCGCAAGGAGCCGGCCTACTATTCCGCGATGTTCGAGGGGGGCGTTCCGCCCGCGACGAGCCCGGATTTGCAGGGCTCCGCCGAGCGGGCCTTCGGCATTCTGCGCGGCGCGGCGGAAGCCTTGATCGCCGGCATGCCGGCGCAGACGCGCCCGCCCGCGCTGATGGTGGCGCTGCATATCTGGGCGCTCGCGCACGGCATCGCCTCGCTGTTCGGGCGGGGCGACCGGGCGCGGCGTCCGGTCCCGATGACGCCGGAGGAACTGTTGGAGGCCGGCGTGCTTGTCTATCTCCAGGGGCTCGGAATCCCGGACGCGAGCGCGCCCAAGCGCCCCGAGCGCAAGCCGTCCTGATCCGGTTCTTCGAGTTGCGCGGGCGGTGGGGACATCGCGTTCCTGTGATCGCCGTTTGATCTCCGCGCCGTCGCCTTCCGCTTGACAGGAATTCGAGCCGGGCTTATTTATGTAAATGTAATTTACATTCACGTGAGGCCCGCCGTGTCCCTGATTGGAAACTCCGCCTACACCCGCGAGGCCGCCTGGTCGGCCGATCGATCCTCGAACCCCCGCGAGACCCCCATGCCCATCGTTGGCAAACTCGATGAACTCGGAACCGGCGCCTGGATCGCGCTCACCATTCTCGGCTTCTTCTTCTGGTGGCCGGTTGGGCTGGCGCTCCTCGCCTTCACCATAGGGAGCGGACGCATGTCTTGTTGGAATCACCGCAGCGTGTCGCGCTGGCAGGACAAGATGGAGCGCATGCAGGGCAAGATGGACCGCATGCGCGAGCGTGTGGAGGGCGCCGGCGGCGGCTGGTGGGGCGAGCCGTCTTCGAGCGGCAACCGCGCGTTCGACGAATATCGCACCGAGACGCTGCGCCGGCTCGAAGACGAGCAGCGCGAGTTCAAGGACTTCCTCCAGCGCCTGCGCCAGGCGAAGGACAAGGCCGAGTTCGATATGTTCATGGCCGAGCGCCGCACCCGCAACGGCCAGGGCGAGGCTCCCCAGCCGCAGCAGGGCTGAGCGCTTTCCCTTCTCCCTCTCTCACCTACGGCCTCCTCCGCCATCGCCCTCCCGAGCCCGTCTCGGGAGGGTTTTTCTTTGTTGCTTTCGTTCGTCCCCGCCCGCGGCGCGGACAGGCCGCGATGCTGGCGACGAGCCTTGGTCGCTTGTATGAATGACCATAATGCGGATCTTGCGAGCAAAGGATGGGACCATGCGTCGGACGGTGATGCTCGGGCTGCTTGCTTTGACCGCCGCCCTTACCCTCGACGCTGCGCCGGCCATCGCAAAAAGCGGCCCCCGGGTCTATCCGTGGTGTGCGCAGTACAACCTGCCGGGCGGTCCTATGAACTGCTCCTTCTCGACCGTGGAGCAGTGCCGCGTGGAAGTGAGCGGCGTCGGCGGCTATTGCGCCGTCAATCCCTACTCGGCTTACAATCCGCCTGCCTCCGTCCCCGCCGCCCCGCGCCGTTCGGCGCGCAAGTATCGGCGGTCGTGATCGGGACGTCGTTGCGGCGGCGTCTTGCGCTTTGGGTCTTGCAGCGCCATCTCTACACATAGAGACAAGCAATGGCTTGTCCGTGAGCTGCCCGAAAAACGGCGACGTCCCGAAGTCTCCGCTTCCTCCAATTGGCAGCCCTGCGGCCATCGGCAAGCACGATCTGAATCGCAAATCGACATTGGTTCACGTCGAGTGCCGCTGCCCGTCGATATGGAGGATCCCATGATGAAATCTTGGCTCTTGATGCCCGCTTTGCTCGTCGTTTCCGGCATTCTTCTATATGATGCAGCTGTGAAGCAGGCCGGCACGCTGCCGAAACCGCCGCCCGATCCGACCAAGGCTTAGAGACAAACGTCACGCCACGATGGTCTCTGAAAAAGCCCCGCAATCCGCGGGGCTTTTTGTTATGCGGCCGCGGGTAATGCAAGGTCGCCCGTCCGCCAGCGGCGGCGTCATCCAGACGCCGCGTGCGGTCGGCTCCTCAGGATTGCGGAGCGAGATAATCGCTGAACTGATCCACATCCGCTCATTCCCGCGCAAGCGGGAATCCAGATTTCTCCAATTTCATGGTTCCCCGCTTGCGCGGGGACGAGCGGGACCTCGACACTAGGCGGCGCTATTCGGCGAACCAATTTTTGATCTCAAGTGACCGGAGCGAAATGCTGAGTTGGACGCGGAGCGGCCGTCACGTTAGAAACTCCCCATGTCCGAACCTCGTCCCGAACCGCGCCTGAACATCCCGGAATGGAGCGTGTCGGAGCTCGCCGCCGCGCTCAAGCGCACGGTCGAGGACGCCT
>CAYGZV010000032.1:0-21894 GCA_964354425.1 uncultured Rhodoplanes sp.
AGGGCAACGCTCTATCCAGCTGAGCTACGGGCGCCTGCGCCTGAGGATCCGACCGACCGCAGGCCCGGCAAACTACCCGATCGGCGGCAGGCGAGCAACACGGGCGGAGTGCGCGGTCTCGCGCAAATCGGACGTTCAGTCGCCGCGCGCACGCGCCCTCGGGCGGCGTCGCGCCGGCATTGCGTTGGCGCGAACCGAACCCTCGTCAGCGCGAGCAACCCAGCGTCATCGTTCGCGCCGGGCGGGCGCGTCGTGGCTAGCCCGGCATTGCGTTGGCGCGAGCCGGACCGTGGTTGCTTCAAGCAACCCGGCGGCATGTCGGCCGGCCGGGCGGGTCGTCGAGCCGGAAATTGCGCCGTCGCCGCCGCACCCGGATTGCAGCGCGCAGTCTCCGCGTGCGGTATGCTCGCGCGGCGGATTCACCTCGCGCGGATGCTTCTCATGAAGGTCGACGGCAAACCTTGGCGCACCATCTGGCTCGAAGCCGACGGCTGGTCGGTCGGCGCGATCGATCAGACGCAGTTGCCGCATCGATTCGCCTGCGTGCGCCTGACCAGGCTCGACGAGGCGGCGTGGGCGATCAAGAGCATGGTGGTGCGCGGCGCGCCGTTGATCGGGGCTGCGGCCGCCTACGGCGTGTGCCTCGCGCTGAACGCCGACGCCTCCGACGCGGCGCTCGACCGCGCCTGCGAGGTCCTTGCCGCGACGCGTCCGACCGCCGTCAATCTGCAATGGGCGCTCGACCAGATGGCCGCCGCAGTCCGCAATCGCCCGCGCGCGGAGCGCGTTGCCGCCGCCTATGCGCGCGCCCAGGCGATCGCCGACGAGGATGTCGCCATCAACGCGGCGATCGGCCGGATCGGCGTCGAACTGATCGAGGCGGCCGCCCGCCGCAAGAACGGCGCGCGCGTCAATGTGCTGACCCATTGCAATGCCGGCTGGCTCGCCACCGTGGACATCGGCACCGCCACCGCCCCCATCTATGCGGCGCACGACAAGGGAGTTCCGGTCCACGTCTTCGTCGACGAGACGCGCCCGCGCAACCAGGGCGCCGCGCTCACCGCCTGGGAGCTGCAGCAGCACGGCGTGCCCTGCACGGTGATCGCCGACAATGCGGGCGGTCACCTGATGCAGCGCGGGCAGGTCGACCTGGTGATCGTCGGCGCCGACCGCGCGACGCGGCAGGGCGACGTCTGCAACAAGATCGGGACCTATCTGAAGGCGCTCGCCGCGCACGACACCGGCGTGCCGTTCTATGTCGCGCTGCCCTCGCCGACGATCGATTTCGCCATGCGCGACGGCCTCGCCGAAATCCCGATCGAGGAGCGCGGCCCGGAAGAGGTGACCAAGGTCACGGGAATGACCGCCGACGGCCGGATCGAGACCGTGCGGATCGTGCCGGCGGGCGCCGTGGCCGCGAACTATGCGTTCGATGTCACGCCCGCGCGCCTCGTCACCGGCTTGATCACCGAGCGCGGCGTGATCGCGGCGCAAACCGATGCGCTCGCGGCGGCGTTTCCGGAACGGGTCGGCGCAGGCGATCGATCGGCGGCGCGTGACCGCAAGCCGTGACCGCAGCGCGTCGCAGCGTCACTTGTTCGCCCGCTCGAACTGGCGAAGCAGGTCGTTGCCGCGCCGCACCGCCAGATCGAGGGCCTCCTTCGCGCTCTTCTTTCCGGTCAGGGCCTCCTCCAGCTCGTCCTCGATGACGTCGCGGATCAGAATGAACGAGCCGAGCCGGATCGCCTTCGAATTCTCGGTCGGAGGGTTGAGGGTGACCTGCTCAATCGCGATCGCGGCGCCAGGATTGACCCGATAGAATCCGTCGTCGCGCGTGCGCTCATAGGCCGGCCGGGTGATCGGCAGATAGCCGGTGCTGCGATGCCAGTCCGATTGCACGTCCGGCTGCGACAGATAGGCGAACAACCGGGCGGCCCCGGCATATTCGGCGTTCGGCCGTCCGCGCAACACCCACAGGCTCGCGCCGCCGATCATCGAATTCTGCCGCTCCGGCCGGATGTCGGGCCAGTAGGGAAGCATCCCGTAGCCGACCTCGAATTTCGCGTTCAGGCGGATGTCGGCGATCAAGCCCGAGGAGCCGAGAAACATGCCGCATTCGCCCGCGTGGAATTTCGGCTCCGCCTTTGTCCCGCGGCCGCCATAGTCGAACACCCGTGTTTTCTGCCAGGAGGCGAGGGCTGAGACATGCCGGACCAATGCGGGATTGTTGAAGGTCAGCTCGGCATCGAGGCCACCGAGCCCGTTCGCCCGCGTCGCCACCGGCAGATCATGCAGGGCCGAGAAATTCTCGACGTGAATCCAAGACGGCCAATGGCTGCTGAAACCGCACGGCACGCCGGCATAGCGCAACCTCAGCGCCGCCTGCTCCACCTCCGGCCAGGTGCGCGGCGCGACGGCGTCGTCGAGCCCCGCTTTGCGGAACAAAGTCTTGTTGTAGTAGAGGATCGGGGTGGAGGCGTTGAACGGATAGGATAACAGGTTTCCGGCGAGGTCCGCATAAAAGCCGGCGACCGCCGGCAGGAAGGGCTGAGTGTCGAACGCCTCGCCCGCGTCCTGCATGAGTTCGGACAAGGGGTAGACCGCGCCTTTCGCCGCCATCATGGTCGCCGTGCCGATCTCGCTGACTTGCACGATCGCCGGATGCGTGCGCGTCCGCATCGCAAAAATGGCCGCCGTCACGGTTTCGGTGTAGCTTCCTTTGAACACCGGGATAATGCGATACTGCGTCTGCGAGGCATTGAAATTGGATACGATTCGGTGGAGCTGACGGCCGAGTTCGCTCGGCATTGCGTGCCAGAGCTGGAGCTCCGTGGCCGCCGCGAAGGCTTGGCCGGTCATCGCAAAGATCGCGACGGCGGCGGCAAGAACAGCGTCCCTGAACGGCATCAACAATCTCCGCGTGCATCCGACAGGCGTCGCGAGGCACCGAAGTGAGCGCAAAGCTTCGCGATTATGACGAATTCCTCGCCGCATGATCACCACAGAGGTGAGGCAGAAGCGCGATCGGGCCGTGAGTAAGGGTAGCCATCGCAGCGGCCTTTGGGTAGAGTTTCGCGTGCGCAGAACCGAGTTCAATCGATTGACAAGGCATTTGAATTTTGTCTTCAGCATGGAGCGCTTGCGTTCTGGCGGTGATCCTTGCGACGGCGCAGGCGCCGCAGGTCGCCGCGCGGGAATTTCGCGTCGCCGATACGCAGGCCGCTGATTACCCGACGGTCGAAGCCGTGGTGTTCATGGGCCGCCTCATTGAGGAGCGGACCGATGGACGGCACAGCATCCGCGTTTTTCATTCGCGCCAGCTCGGCGAGGAAAAGGAAACGATCGAACAAACAAGGGTCGGCGCGATCGATCTCAATCGCATCAATATAGCGCCCTTGGCTTCTTTCGTGCCGCTCGTCAATGCGCTTGCCCTGCCGTTCATGTTTCGTTCGGTCAGTCATCTCCGCGCGGTCCTCGACGGGCCGATCGGGGAGGATATCCTGGCCGGTTTCGACGCGCAGGGATTCATCGGGCTCACCTTCTACGACTCCGGGGCCCGCTCGATCTACACCCGCGGCCGCGCGATCCGCTCTCTGGAAGACCTCACGGGCCTGCGCATTCGCGTGCAGCAGTCGGACCTGATGGTCGACATGGTCAGGGCGCTCGGCGCCGTGCCCGTCGCGCTGCCGTATGGACAGGTCGAGACCGGGCTTTCGACCGGCCTGATCGACGGGGCGGAGAACAACTGGCCGTCCTATGTCACGACCAACCATTTCAAGGTTGCGCGCTATTACACGCTGACCGAGCACACGATGAGCCCCGAGGTTCTGGTCATGTCGAAGCGCGCCTGGGAAAGCCTTTCGGCGGAAGATAAACTGATTTTTCGCGACGCCGCGCGCGAGTCGAACCGATTCATGCGCCTGCGGTGGAGCGCGCTCGAGGAGCAATCGCGTCAGCGGACGCTGGCGGAGGGCAATGTGGTCATTACCGAGTTTCCGCGCGATGCGTTCGAGAAGGCCATGTCATCGATCTACGCGAAGGCGATGAGCGATCCGGCGCTTGCCCGGCTGGTCCAACGCATCCGCCTGGTTCAGTGAGATGCGCCATTGGCGGTAATCGCACATGATCATTCCCCGGACCCGGCAAGCCGCGCGCACGCAACGCCCGGCGGCTGGCGCTTCGACGTGGAAAGCCTCGTTCGCGCCTTGCCGATCGGTTGGCGGATTCTTTCCATCGCGGTCCTCAACTCGGCCGTGGTCGTCATTCTCGGCGCCCTGATCTGGACGGGCGGAAGCGCGCTGAGCCGCGCCTGGGACGAATTGCGGCAGGTGCGGGAGTCCGACCTGCTCCTCGTGCTCCTCGAAGGCGAAGCGGGCCGCCTGCAGAATCTTATTCACCGCTACATCAACGAGCCGAGCCCGGAGATTTTCGCGGAAATCCTGCTGGTGCGCGAAGCGGTGCTCGGCACTCTGCGCACGCGCAGCCCGGGCGATCCGGTGCTGGCTTCCGCGATGGCGGACCTCGCCGGCGTGACCGAGCGTTTTCTCGACGGCTTCAACGAGCTGCGCGCGGTGCAGGCGACCATCAATAATGTCTACGAGGCCGAGGTGCTGCGCCCCGCGCGCGAGATGGCCGGCCTCTATTCGATCCTCGAAGGGTCGATCGCGCAGCACGACGCGCTGATCCGGCCGTCGCTCGGCAAATCGCGCGAGGCCTTCACGGCGGCCGTGGTCGCCGCCAACGCCTATTATCTTTCGCTCGCGTCCACCGCGGTCGAGGAGGCGCGCCGCAATACCGAGACGATCGAACGGACCGCTCCGGTGATGATCGACCTCGCCGACGACGATATCCAGCGCGCCGCGCTCGAAGCGCTGAAACAGCGCGCCGCCGCGCTGCGCGGCGGCTTGGCTAATCTCGCCGCGAAGTTCGCCGCTCGCACGCATGTTCTGCGCACCGCGATCGACGGCAATCAGGCGACGATGATCTCCACCATCGACAGCCTGCAGACCCAGATGCGCGAGCGCGAGCAGCGCGCGCAAACGAGCTTCGACCGCACCATGGCGGACATCTTCCGCACGGTGGTTCTGGTCGCCGCCGCCTTCCTGTCGGCGATCGTCGTCGGCGGGCTGATCGTCGCCCGTAGCATCCGCTTGCCGCTGCAGGAATTGCGAAGCGCGATGCATGCGATCGTCTCCGGACATTACGGTCGGGTGATCGAGGACGCGGGCGCGCGCGACGAGATCGGTGAAATGGCGCGCGCGGTCGAGGTGTTCCGGGAGAATGCGATGGCCAAGCGCCGCGCCGAGATCGAGCTGCGCGCCTCGAAGGAGCATGCCGAGACCGCTCTCGCCGAATTGCGCGACACACAGAAGAGTCTGATCGACGCCGAGAAGCTTGCCGCCTTGGGCGGGCTCGTCGCCGGCGTCGCCCACGAAGTCAACAATCCGGTCGGGATCAGTCTTACGGTGGCGTCCAGCCTCGCGGGCCGCTGCGACATGTTTGCCGCCGAGGTGAGGGAGGGGCCGCTCCGGCGGTCGCGGCTCGACGAGTTCATCGCAAACGCCGGCGACGCGGCGCGCCAGCTCGTCGCCAACCTGCAACGCGCCGGCGAGCTGATCCAGTCGTTCAAGCAGGTCGCCGTCGATCGCAGCCACGCCGAGCGGCGCGAATTCAATCTGCGCGAGGCGACCGAGCAGATCGTCGCGAGCGTGCGGCCGGTGCTGCGCAGGGCGCAAGTCGCGATCAATATCGAGATCCCGGCCGAGATCGTCTTGGATAGCGACCCGGGCTCCTACGGGCAGGTGCTCACCAACATCTTCCTCAATGCGGTCATTCACGCGTTTCCGGACAATCGCGCCGGGCAGGTCGAGATCAGGGCGCGCCCGCTCGGCGTTCGCCATGTCGAAATCGTCGTCGCCGACGACGGCGTCGGCATGAGCGAGGAGGTGCGCCGGCGCGCCTTCGATCCCTTCTTCACCACCCGGCGCAACGAGGGCGGAACCGGATTGGGCCTGCACATCATCCACAATCTCGTGACGCAAAGTCTCGGTGGGCGGCTGCATCTCGAATCCGCGCCCGGCCGCGGCGCCATGATCCGCATCGTGCTTCCGCGGGTGGCGCCGCAACTGAGCGCGCCGGTTCCCGCCCTTCAAGCGACGGACCAGGCCCATGGCTGATTCCGACGACATCATCGACCTCATCGAGGATTCGGCCGGCGAACAGGCCGGCGAGCCCGGTCCGCGCTGGAAGGTGGTCATCATCGACGATGAGCCGGCCGTGCACGACGGAACGCGCTTCGCGCTCAGCGACTACACGCTGAACGGGCAGGGACTTGAAATCCTGTCCGCCTATTCGGCCGAGGAAGGGCGCGCCGTGATGCGCGAGCATCCCGACGTCGCGGTCGTGCTGCTCGACGTGATCATGGAGACCGACAATGCGGGTCTCGATCTCGTCGGTTTTATCCGCACCGAGCTCAAGAACGAGACCGTCCGCATCATTCTCCGCACCGGCCAGCCGGGCCAGGCGCCGGAGCGCCGCGTCATCGTCGATTACGACATCAACGACTACAAGGCGAAGACCGAGCTGACGGCCGACAAGCTGTTCACCTCGCTCACCGCCGCTCTGCGCAGCTATCAGCAATTGCAGCGCATGATCCAGACGCGCCGCGGTCTCGAAATCATCGTCGAAGCAGCCTCCACTTTGTACGACTTCAAGTCGATCCAGCGCCTTGCGGAAGGCGTGCTGACGCAGCTCGCTTCGCTGCTCCAGGTCGACTGCGACGGCATCCTGGTCTGCCACGACGACAAACGAACGGATCAGGACGTCGCCGTGCTGGCCGCGTCCGGTTGCTATACGGGCTTGCTCGGCGCCGAAACGGCGACCGCCTTCGAGCCGGAGTTGCGGGAATGGGTCGATGAGGCCTTCCACCGGCACCGACACCAGTTCACGTCGCGCTGGTCGGCGCTCTATATCGGCACCGCGAGCGGACGCGAAGTGGTCGTCGTGCTGCATGCAAGGCGTCCGCTGTCCGACACCGACCGCACGCTGGTCGAACTGTTCGCGAGCAAGCTTTCCATCGCCTTCGACAATGTCATACTCTACGAGCAGCTTCAGGAGGCGAACACCCGGCTCGAGGAGCGCGTGAACCAGCGCACGCGGGAGCTGACGGCCGCGAACCGCCGGCTCGCGGCGCAATGGGCGCGCCTGCAGCGCGCGAACGCGTTCAAGCGGGAGATCCTTGGCACCGTCGCCCACGATCTGCGCAATCCGCTCTCGGTGATCATCGGCCGGGCGGAGATTCTCGAACGCATGCTCGCCGATCCGGCCCACACGATCGAGAACGCTCAGGCGCAGATCAACCATATCCATGCCGCCGCCGACCGGCTGACCGACATGGTCGAGAGCCTCATCACCGACGCGATGGCCGATGCCCTGAACATCACCATCCGCCGCGAGCCGGTCGATCTGGCCGTCCTCGTCAAGGACGTCGCGGAGGCGAACCAGCCGCTCGCCGCGAAGAAGCAGCAGCTCATCCAGGTGTCCGCTCCGCTCGGGACGCCGATCGCGTGCGACGGCGACCGGATTCGGGAGGCGATCGACAATCTGATCAGCAACGCCATCAAATACAGCCCGATCGGCGGGCGCATCGAGTTGTCCGTCGACCTGCAGGCGGACTGCGCGCATATCCGCGTCAGGGACGAAGGGCCGGGCATGTCGGCGAAGGACATTTCCCGCCTCTATGGCCGTTTCCAGCGTCTCTCCGCCAAGCCGACCGGCGGCGAGAGCTCGATCGGCCTCGGTCTTTCAATCGTGAAGCGCATCATTGACCTGCACGGCGGGGCGATCGGGGCGGAAAGCCCCGGACCGGGCCGCGGCACCACGTTCACGCTCACGCTTCCGGCCGCGAAGGAGGACTCAGCCGAGCAGCTCGCCTGAGCAGGGCGGGCCGGGCGGTCTACTCGCGCCCGCTGCGGAACAGCGGCTTGCCCTCCGCGATGTCGGCGCGAAGCGCCTCGGTGTCGGCCCCGAGCCGCGGCGAGGGTTGCTCGTAGCGGAGCGGCGTGCGCGAGAACAGGATCGGGGTGCGCACGCCGGGCACCGTTCCGCCCGCCGCATCGGGCGCGGGCAGATCGAGGCGCATTGCGCGGGCGACCACCTGCGGATCGGCGAACACCTCGGCTATATCGTGGATCGGCCCGGCCGGGACTCCGGATTTTTCGAGCGCCGAGAGAAGCTCGGCGCGCGTCATGCGGATGGTGCGCGCGGCGATGTTTGCGACGAGTTCCTCCCGGGCGGCGACCCGCCCGGCATTCGACTGGTAGCGGCCGTCCGCTGCGAGCTCCGGCAGCACGAGGACCGCGCACAGGCGCAGGAACTGCGCGTCGTTTCCGACCGCGATGACCACATGACCGTCGGCGGTCGGGAAGACCTGATAGGGCACGAGATTGGGATGCGCATTGCCCATCCGCTTGGGCGAGACGCCCGACACGAGATAGTTGAGCGCCTGATTGGCGAGCACGCCGACCAGGACGTCGAGCAGCGACATGTCGATGTGCTGGCCCAGCCCGCTGCGCTCGCGCTCGATCAGCGCCGCCTGGATCGCGCTCGCCGCGTAAAGCCCGGTGAAGACATCGGCGAAGGCGACGCCGATCTTCATCGGCTCGCGTTCCGGTTCGCCCGTGACGTGCATGATCCCACCCATCCCCTGGATGAGGAAGTCGTAGCCTGGCCGCGGCGCGTAAGGCCCGGTCTGTCCGAAGCCGGTGATCGAGCAATAGACGAGGCGCGGATTGGTCGCCTGCAGGCTGTCGTAATCAAGCCCGAATGGCTTGAGCCCGCCCAGCTTGAAATTCTCGATCAGCACATCGGCTTCGCGCGCGAGCGCGCGCACCAGGCCCTGGCCCTCCTCGGTCTCGAAATCGGCGATGACCGAGCGCTTGCCGCGATTGGTCGCGTGGTAATAGGCGGAATCGAGCGTCTCTCCGTTCTGCCCGCGAACAAAGGGCGGCCCCCAGGCGCGCGTGTCGTCTCCCGTGCCGGGACGCTCGACCTTGATGACCTCCGCGCCGAGATCGGCCAGCAACTGTCCGGCCCAGGGACCGGCGAGGACGCGGGCGAGTTCGAGAACGCGAACGTCGGCAAGAGGCATGGTGTTCATGGACAGCTTTGCAATCTCGGGTGAGGAGCAGGAAAAGACGTCGGCGGAAGCGCAACAAGTTCTGATACAGAAGGTCGCGGCCGCCGCCAATCGTCAATCGACCGTCGGCGATTCGCGCACCGCCGCGCGCCCGGCGTCCCTGCGCCAAGCAGCGGAAAACGCGGCGCTACGGCTCCTCGTCCTCAGGGCGGGTCACCACGTGACCGCATTCGTCGCACTGATAGGATACGAGTTCCGGATTGGCGCCGAGCTTGGGCAGCCGGCGCGCAAAGCGCATCATCGCGCCGCAATGGGCGCAATCAGGCTGATGTGATGCACTATCGTCCGACGATTCCATCGCGGCCTGCGTCGGTAACCTTTTGTTTGGGTACAATCGAACGCGGCCGCGCAATCGGCAATTCCGGCAATATACCTAAGGAAAATCCTTAAGGCCTGCGCGACACCGCCGGTTGTCGCGCTCTGGGGCGAGAGCGTTTGCACAGAACCGCCGCCATGCCCCGCCGCCGCTTTCGCCGGAGCGGGACATGGTCGTCGTCATCCCGGTTGCTGTCATGGGCGGCGCGGGCGGAACGGCTGTCGACCGGCGAGGGCGGCCGCGCCGCAGACTCAAGCGTCTCTGCGCTCCAAACGCCCCATCTCCGCCAGCACCCGCTCCGCCTCGTTGATCGCGTGATTGCCGGCCGGCACGCCGCAATACAAAGTGGATTGCAGGATGATCTCCTTGATCTCGTCCGTGGTCACGCCGTCGTTCAGGGCGGCGCGCACGTGCAATTTGAACTCCTCCCACCGGCCGAGCGCGATCATGCTGGCGAGCACCATGCAGCGGCGGGTCTTACGATCAAGGCCTGGACGCGTCCAGATCTCGCCCCAGACGATGCGCGTGATCATGTCCTGGAATTCGGTGTTGAAGGCGTTGCGCTTCTCCATCGAGCGGTCGACCCACGCATCGCCGAGCACCTCGCGGCGCGCCGCCATGCCCTTTTCGTAGCGATCATCCGCCGTCATCGCGGTCTCCTGGTCATTGCGGACGCCGGTTTATTCCAAGTCGATCTCGTGGCATTGTGCACCGATGCTGATGACCGCGCCAGCAATGCCCTGCGACGGGCGGCAATCCCCCGTCGCGCTCGCCGTCTCGCGCGGCGCGCAACGGTTCCTCTTGTCGCTCGGCCTCGCCTGCGTGAGCGAGTTGCCGCTCGCCTCGGGGCGGCGCGCCGACCTGGTCGCGCTCGGCGGGGACGGCGAGGTCTGGATTGTCGAGATCAAGTCGTCGGTCGAGGATTTCCGCGCCGACCATAAATGGCCGGACTATCGGATGCACTGCGATCGCCTGTTCTTCGCCACCGCCCCGCACGTGCCGGCCGTGATCTTCCCCGACGACGCCGGGCTCATTCTGGCCGACGGGTTCGGCGCTGCGCTGTTGCGGGACGCGCCCGAGCACCGGCTGCATCCCGCCACCCGTCGGAGCATGCTGCTCGCCTTCGCGCGCGCCGCGGCGCTGCGGCTGCAGTCGCTCGCCGATCCGGCGGGACGCTACGAAGCGCAGATTTGAGAAGCTCGCGCATGCCCAGGCTGAAGAGGATCGCGTTCTGGTTGATCGCCGGACTCTTGATCTGCGCGCCCATCATTGTCGCCGAGTTCTACCTGCGCAGCGTCGGGCTCGGGAGTCCGATCCTGTTCTACGCCAACGCCTCCTACCGCTTCGCGCCGCAGCCCGATCAGCAGCAGTTGCGGCGTCGCGGCGCGACGGTCACGATCGACAGCAAGGGATTGCGCAGCACGACCGACTGGTCCGACCCGGCCGACGCCAAGCTCTTGTTCATTGGCGACAGCGTGACCTGGGGCGGCACCTATATCGACGACCGCGACCTGTTCTCGGACGGCGTATGCCGGCGCCTGGCGGGAGCGAGCGGCAAGCGCTACGGCTGCGGCAATGCGGGCGCCAATCAGTACGGCGCCGACAACATGGCCGAGCGTATCCGGTACAAGAACGTCGATGACGAATCCGTCCTCGTCGTGACGCTGATCGCGCACGACGCGGTGCGCGGACTGGTCGATGCGGAGGGCCGCTATTTCTTCATGCAGCGGCCGCCGCCGCCGTTCCGGGCGCTCTGGGAGGCGACGACGTTCCTCACCTGGACGCTCTACAAGGCGCTGCGGCCGGTGTCTTATCGGTCGGACGACGATTTCCGGGTTGCCGAACGCAGTCTGGAGAATCTGTATGCGGCGATCCGGGAAACGCAGCGGCCGGAGCGGAAAGTTCTGATCGTCCTGTCGCCGATCAAGGCCGAACTCGGCGGCTACGAAAGCCCGTTCACGCGGCATGTGCGGAGCGTGCTTGCCCGCTCCGGGTTCGATTTGCTCGACCTGCACGCTGCGGTCTCCGCGGCGCTCACTCCCGATTTTTATTACGATCCGATTCATCTCGATGTGGCCGGTCACGCCTTTTATGCCGATCGGATCGCTGAGCATCTCATGGCGTCGACGAACGGTGAGCCGCGCGCGGCCGCGGGCGAGCAAGCGCCGCAACACTGACGGGGGGGGCAGGGCGGGCGCCTAATCTAAGCCCGACAAAACGAAGCCCCGCCGGGTCAGTCCGTCAAGCCTGCGTAGGACAGGAACCCGACCGTCGCGCCGGGCGCGACCGAGGTCATCTCCTCGCCGAGCTCGACGAGACCGTCGGTCGCGGTCAAGGAGGTGATCACGCCTGCGCCGTCCTGGGGGAACTTCACCGCCTCGACTGCGCCGTCGCTTCCATGGCGAAGCGAGACCCGCACATATTCGCGCCGTCCCTTCTTCTTGCGGTAACTGAAGGCGGCGCGCACCGGCAGCGGAACCAGCGCGCGCGGCGTCGCTCCAGCGAGACGCAGCAATAGCGGGCGCACGACCCGGACGAAGGTCACGAACACGGCCGCCGGATTGCCGGGCAGCCCGACAAAGGCGGCGTGCCCGGCCCGATCCGGGTGGGGCAGCACCCCCATCGCCACCGGCCGGCCGGGCTTGATCGCCACGCGCCAGAACACCAGCCGTCCGGCCTGCTCGACGGCCGCCCGCACATGATCGGCTTCGCCGGTCGACACCCCGCCCGACGTGAGCACCAGGTCATGGCCGGCGGCCGCGGCTGCGAGCGCGGCGGCCAGCGTGTCGGGACGATCGCGCAGAATGCCGAGATCGGTCACCCGCGCGCCGAGCTTCTCCAGCAGCGCGATCAGCAGAAAGCGGTTGGCGTCGTAGATCGCGCTGGCCGGCCGGACGGCGCCCGGCTCGATCAGCTCATCGCCGGTCGAGAACAGCGCCACGGCGATACGCCGGCGCACCGGCGCCGTGGTCATGCCCTGGGCCGCGGCGAGCGCCATGTCCTGGGGAGAAAGCCGCCGGCCCGCGGCAAGCATCACGGCCCCCGCGCGCACATCCTCGCCGGCGAGCCGCCGATTGGCGCCGAGAGCGAGCCCGGGCGGCACGATCACGCGGTCGCCGTCGCGCGTCACGTCCTCCTGCATCACGACGGTGTCGGCGCCGGGCGGCATGGGCGCCCCGGTGAAGATGCGGATCGCCTCGCCGGCGGCCACGCCGCGCGCGGCATCCTGACCGGCCGCGATCCGATCGACGACCGCGAGACGCGACGCTTCGCGCCCGGAGAGGTCGGCATGGCGCAGCGCGTAACCGTCGACCGCCGAGTTGTCGAACGACGGCAGGTCGATGGCGGCTGAGAGGTCGGTCGCGAGCACGCGCCCCGCCGCCTCGCGCAGGCGCACGCGCTCGATTTCGGCGACCGGCGCGATGCGTTCGACGATCAGCCGCTCCATCTCCGCGATCGGCATCAGCGGGCCGGCGAAGGCGAAACAGTCGTCACTCAGCTGCGCCATGCCGCGCTCCGGCCGCGTTCGACCGCCTCCTCGACCGGGATCGCGCATGCGAGCAGAATGTCGACGATCGTGTGCGCGTCCTCGAGCAGGACCGAGCGGATCGGCGCGTCCGGCAGCGGGCGGTCGGACGCGATCGCGACGATGTCGGGATCGTCGACATAGAGGCAGGGCTTGCCGACCACCGAACGATACACTTCGAGTTTGGGATGCGGCTCGCGCTTGAATCCCTCGACGATGACGAGATCGACCGGCGCGAGCTTGCCGAGCAGTTGCGCGAGATCAAGCTCCTTTTCGCCGCGCAATTCGTGCATCAGCGCAAAACGCACCGCCGAGGAGACCAGCACCTCGCTCGCCCCGGCGACGCGGTGCGCATAGGAGTCCTTGCCCGGATGATCGACATCGAAGCCATGATGCGCGTGCTTGACGGTCGAGACGCTGAGCCCGCGGCCGACGAGGCGCGGAATGATGCGCGTGAGCAGCGTGGTCTTGCCGGCGCCGCTCCAGCCGGCGAGCCCGATCACGCGCATGTCCGTTGAGCCCGTTCCCACGATTTCGCGTATCTGGGGCCATCCGGCGCGGGCGGTCAAGCGCGCGAGGCTTGACCCGTGCGAGCGCGTGCGGCGAAAAGGAAGAATGGCTGAGACGCGGCTCGATCTGCGCGGGCTGAAATGCCCGCTTCCGGCGCTCAAGACGCGCAAGGCGCTTGCGCGCCTTGCGACGAATGATGTTCTGACGGTCGAGTGCACCGATCCGCTCGCCGAGATCGACATTCCGAATCTGGTGAACGAAACCGGCCATGCGCTCGAAAGCGTGGTGCGGAACGGCGCGCTACGCGTATTCCGCATCCGCAAGCGATAGGCGCGACGCGAACTAAATGCGGCCCATAAGCGCAAGCACAATGACGATGATCAGCAGCACGCCGACAATGCCGCCCGGACCATAGCCCCAGCTCCTGCTGTAGCCCCAGTTCGGCAACGCGCCGACCAGGATCAGAATGAGAATGACAATTACAATTGTTGACATCGCGGTCTCCGTCACACGGTGATCGGAGGAGCAATCCTGGGCATCAACAAAGGTTCCGACGAGGCGATCCGCCGCGCGTCACTTTCGATCGACGTTTCGGCTCAGCAACAGACCGACGAGAAACGCGCCGGCCAGACCGACCGCAATCGTGCGGCGTCCGCCCAGCGTCTTGCCGAGGTCGAATCCGGCCGCGAGCAGGCGCGGGTCGAGCCACCACGGCGTGGCGGCCGAGCCGGCCGATTGGGCGATCCGCGCCGGGGGGCGATCGGCAGACCGCCGCGCGACGCTCAGCCCGATTGCGGCGAGCAGCGCCACGAGAACAAAAAATCCAGCGAAGCCGAGGAGCGTCCGAATTGTCCCGAATTCGGCTTGAGCCACCATAAAGATCGCTGCGCCGAAAAACAGGAGCGCAGCGAGCATGGCGACGCCGGCGATCGCTCCCCAAACGCCGCACTTCACCAGCGCATCGACGCGCATGCGCAAGCGCAAAACGATTCGTTCAAACACCGCTCGCCCCCCAGGCCCCTCGACGCTTGGCTAGCGCCGCCACAGCGCCCCAACGACGAATCCGAGACCGAGCGCGACGGCGATGGTCGCCAGTGGCCGCGTCCGCATATTCTCCTCGAGCGTCGTGCCGACATCGTCGAGGACGTCGGACGCCATGTTCCGGCCGCGCTCGCTCAGGTCGGATACCGTGTCTCCCATCTGGCGCATGCGCTGCTTGACGTCACCGAGCGCCTGATCCCCGGTGGCGCCGACAAGCGTCGACACCTGCCCGGCGAGACGCATCATGTCCTCGCGCAACGCCTGCAAATCCTTGCGGATGTCGTCCATGACCGCCGCTGGTCCGTTCCCCGCATTCATTGAAGTCTCCAATTTCGGAATAAGCTCGCATCAATAACGCGGCGGCGCACGAAAAGTTCAAAGAAGCGCCGTCGCGGATGCGGCTCGCGAATCACGGAACCGCGCTCATGTGACGGCGTTTGCCCGGCGTCAGCATATTCTCAGTAAGCTGATCCGCGAGGAAAATGACCATGCGTTACGGGCTTTTGTGGCTGCTCGGCATTCCGATTCCAGTTCTGGTGCTGCTATGGATGTTCGGCGTGTTGTAAACGAAGTGATGCCGCCGTTAACCATCCTGCAGGAAAAAAGCTCCGCCGTTAGGTCCGGCGGAGGCGGTTGGCGATGTCCGCCACGTGCTGCCCCTGAAAGCGCGCGCCGGCGAGCTCGTTATCGCTCGGCCGACGTGAGCCATCCGCGCCCGCAATCGTAGATGCCCCATAAGGAGAGCCGCCGGTGATCTCGGCCATGTCGGTCTGGCCTGCAAAGGACAGGCCGACGATGATCATTCCGAGGTGCAGCAGCACGACATGAGTGGTCAGGATCGTGCTTTCCTGTCCTCCGTGCTGCGTGTTGCTGGATGTGAACACGCTCGCGACCTTGCCGACGAGCTTTCCCTTCGCCCACAGGCCGCCCGCCTGATCGAGAAAGTTCTTCATCTGCGCCGCCATGTTGCCGAAGCGGGTCGGCACGCCGAAGATGATCGCATCGTGGTCGGGCAGTTCGGCGACGGTGGCGATCGACGCCTTCTGGTCGAGCTTGAAGCCGGACTTTTTCGCAAGCTCGTCCGGGACGAGTTCCGGGACGCGCTTGACGGTGGCCTCGGCGCCGGCCTCACGCACGCCTTCGGCGACCGCGTCAGCCATGCGCTCGATATGGCCATAGCTCGAATAGTAGAGAACCAATACCTTAGTCATGACGTCCTCTCTGTTCTGTGGTTAACGCCTACGCGCGCAGCTAGCGTCGGCGCTTATCGTCATGCGGCCATGTCGAACAGCAGGATTTCCGCATCGGCGGACGCGCCGGCGATCGTGACGTCGCCGGCCGCGTCGATCGCGGCGCCATCTCCGGGATGAAGCTGCGCGCCGTTGAGCAGCGCCGCGCCGCGCGCGACCTGCAGCCAGCCGATGCGGCCGCGCCCGAACGTGTGGCGCACGCCGACGCCTTGGCCGATCAGCGCCGCATAGAGATCGACGTCGCTGTGAATGGTGACCGAGCCCTCGCGCCCGTCGCGCGAAGCGACCAGCCGGAGTTTTCCGCGTTTCTGCTCGGCCGGATATGTCTTCTGCTCATAGCCGGGCGCGATTCCCTCGGCTTCCGGAATGATCCAGATCTGCAGGAAGCGCACCGGCTCGGTCTTCGAGGCGTTGAACTCGCTGTGCCGGATTCCCGTACCGGCCGACATGCGCTGCACATCGCCCGGCTTGATCACCGAACCCGTGCCGAGGCTGTCCTTATGGGCGAGCGCGCCATCGAGCACGTAGGAGACGATCTCCATGTCGCCGTGCGGGTGGGCGGGAAAGCCGGCGCCTGGCGCCACGCGATCGTCATTGATCACGCGCAGCGGCCCGAAGCCCATGTGGTCGGGATCGTAATAGTGGCCGAACGAGAAGCTGTGCCGGCTGTCGAGCCAACCGAAATCGGTCCGGCCGCGCTCTTCCGCCCTACGGATCGTGAACATCGGCTTGTCTCTCCATTCGAACGCCGTGGCGGGCGCTCTGTTCGGATACAAGCTGGCGCTGAGGAAAACAGGATACAATATAGGATATCGTGAACACTCTGGTTCCTGCGCGGAAACAATATGGATAAGCTCGACGCGATGCACGCCTTCACCAAGGTCGTCACCCTTGGCGGCTATACCGCGGCGGCCCGGCGGCTCGGGCGCACCCGGTCGGCGATCAGCAAGGCGGTGATGGAGCTTGAGCATCTGCTCGGCGTGCGCCTGCTCGATCGCACGACGCGCAAGGTTCGCCCGACCGAGGCGGGGCTCGCTTATTATGAGCGCTGCGCGGCCGTGCTGGCGGAAATCGAGGAGACCGAAATCCGGATTGCGGGTCTGCACGACGCGCCCAAAGGCATGCTGCGGATCAACGGGCCGATGTCGTTCGGCACGGCCTATCTCGCCGGTGCGGTCGCCGACTTCCTCGCCGGCTATCCCGATCTGAGAATCGAGCTTCTGCTCAACGATCGCTTCATCGATCCGCTCGAAGAGGGCGTCGATGTCACCGTGCGCATCGGCGAACTCGCGGACTCCAGCCTCGTCGCGCGCCGCCTCGCCGCGACGCGCCGCGTGCTGGTCGCCGCGCCGGACTATCTGGCGCGCCATGGCGCGCCGCAACAACCCGAGGAGCTCGCGGCTCACCGTTGTCTCGTCTACGGACAGGTGGCGGCGCGCCAGCGCTGGCAGCTCTGGCGTGACGGCGAGGCGATCTCGGTGCAGGTCGCATCCGCCGTGTGCGCGAACAATGGCGAGGTGCTGCGCGAGGCCGCCTGCAAAGGGCTCGGCATTGCGCTGCTGCCGACGGTGATCGCGGGCGAGGCGATCAAGTCAGGCAGGCTCGTCGCCGTGCTCGAGCCGTTCAGCCCGCCGCCGTTGCCCATTCATGCGCTGTATGCGCCGAACCGCTTCCTCGCCGCGAAAACGCGGCTGTTCATCGACTTCCTCGCCGCACGCTTTGCCGATGCGCCGTGGGAATAAGATGGCCTGCTCCAGATCGGGACGCGGACCCGCGTGAGGCTCTTGCTGCAGTGCGAAGATTTCGACGCGAGCGCGCGAGCGACATGTTTTTCCCCTAACCGCATGTGCAAACGAAATTGACGGCGCGGCAAAAGCGTCGTCACCTTGTTGCGGCGGCGGGCCGCCCCATATCGCTGAAAACGCCGCATGCGGCATTGTTTCGCGAATAGCGACGGCCCGCCATTAGCGCCGAAATGCCGCCCCTGTGCAGGAATTGCTGCGATGCCGCTCAGGCCCGTCACCCTCGCCGACAAATACGACCTCGGGAAGTCGCCGGTCTTCGTCACCGGCTATCAGGCGATCATCCGCCTCTGCCTTATGCAGAAGGAGCGCGACCGGCGCGCGGGCCTCAACACCGCGGGCTACGTGACCGGCTATCGCGGTTCGCCGCTCGGCGGGCTCGACCAGCAGTTCCAGCGCGCCGAGATGTTGCTGCAGGCGAACGACATCCTTTTTCACGGCGGCCTCAACGAGGACCTCGCCGCGACCGCGCTGTGGGGGTCGCAGCAGGCCGAACTGCGCGGCGAAGGCAAGTATGACGGCGTGTTCGGAATCTGGTACGGCAAAGGTCCCGGCGTCGACCGCTCGGGCGACGTGTTCCGCCACGCCAATTCCGCCGGGACCTCCAAGCATGGCGGCGTGCTTGCGCTGATGGGGGACGACCACACCGCGGAGTCCTCCACCACCGCGCATCAGTCCGAGTTCAACTTCGTCAATGTCGTGATCCCGGTGCTCAATCCCGCGGGCGTGCAGGAGATCATCGACTACGGCCTGTATGGCTGGGCGATGTCGCGCTACACCGGCGCGTGGGTCGGCCTCAAATGCATTCACGACACGGTCGAATCGACCGGGGTCGTCGACGGCGATCTCGACCGCGTGAACATCGTGATTCCCGGCGATGATCTCTTCCAAATGCCGCCGGGCGGTCTCAACATCCGGCTCGGCGACACCGTGCTCGGCATGGAAGCGCGCCTGCAGGACTACAAGCGCGACGCCATGCTCGCCTTCGTGCGCGCGAACAAGCTCAACCGCGTCATCATGTCCGGCGGCCGCAAGCCGCGCATCGGCATCGTCACGGTCGGCAAGAGCTATCTCGACGTGCGCCAGGCGCTCGACGAACTCGGCCTCGACGAAGTGCGCTGCAACGATTTCGGCGTGCGGCTCTACAAGGTCGGCTGCTCTTATCCGATCGGCCGCGCCGACATGCTGGAGGCGGCGAAGGGCGTCGATCTCCTCATCGTCGTCGAGGAAAAGCGCTCGCTGGTCGAGGTGCAGGTGCGCGAGGAGCTGTACGGCACGGCGCGCCAGCCGGTCTGCATCGGCAAGAAGGACGAGCAGGGCGACTGGCTTTTCCCAGTGAAAGGCGCGCTCGACGCCAACGACATCGCCATCTGCATCGGCGAGCGCCTGCTTCGCTTCACGCCGCACGAGGAGATCGCCGCGCGGGTCGCCCGCCTGAAAGAGGCGCAGCGCATTCTCGCCGAAACGCAGGACGTCGCGGTGCGCACGCCGTATTTCTGTTCCGGCTGCCCGCACAACTCCTCGACCGTCGTGCCGGAAGGCAGCCGCGCCTATGCCGGCATCGGCTGCCATTACATGGTTCAGTGGATGGACCGGTCGACCTCGGGCTTCACCCAGATGGGCGGCGAGGGGGCGAACTGGATCGGCGAAGCGCCGTTCTCGAAACGCCCGCATGTTTTCCAGAACATCGGCGACGGCACCTATAACCACTCCGGCTCGCTCGCGATCCGCGCCGCGCTCGGCGCCGGCGTCAACGTGACCTACAAGATCTTGTTCAACGACGCCGTCGCGATGACCGGCGGCCAGAAGAACGACGGCAGCCTCACCGTGCCGCAGATCGCGCAGCAGGTGGCCGCGGAAGGGGTCAAGCGCATCGCCGTCGTCACCGACGAACCGCAGAAATATCCGCGCGGGAGGCCGTGGCCGACCGGCGTGACCGTGCATCACCGCGACACGCTCGATGACGTGCAGCGCGAACTCGCCGGGGTGCCGGGCTGCAGCGTGCTGATCTACGACCAGACCTGCGCGGCGGAAAAGCGGCGTCGCCGCAAGCGCGGCCTGTTTCCCGATCCGGACAAGCGCATCATCATCAACGAACTCGTGTGCGAAGGCTGCGGCGACTGCGGGGTGCAGTCGAACTGCGTCTCGATCCAGCCGCGCGAAACGGAATTCGGGCGCAAGCGCGCGATCGACCAGTCGAGCTGCAACAAGGATTTCTCCTGCGTGAAAGGGTTCTGCCCGTCCTTCGTCTCGGTGGTGGGCGCGAAACTCAAGCAGGGCAGGGGGGTCGGCATGGCCGAGCAATCGCCGCCTGCGGGAGGTCGGCTAGATCAGGTCTCACCCTCCCCGGGAAGGGGAGGGTCGAACCGCGATCCGCGGTTCGGGGAGGGGTCGCAGGCGGAAGCCGACCCCCTCCCGGCGCTGCGCGCCGACCTCCCCCTTCCAGGGGGAGGTGAGGATGGCAAGGGCGCCTTGCGCGATGGCCTGGCGGATGATCGGCTGCCCGAACCCAAACCGCCCGCGATCGACCAGACCTACGGCATCATCGTCACCGGCATCGGCGGCACCGGCATCGTGACCATCGGCGCGATCATCGGCATGGCCGCGCATCTCGACGGCAAGGGCGTCGGCGTCATCGACATGGCGGGGCTGGCGCAGAAGGGCGGCTCGGTGCACAGCCATATCCGTATCGCCGAGCGGCCGGAGGATATCCATGCGATCCGCGTTACCGCGCGCGGCGCCGACCTCGTGCTCGCCGGCGATATCGTGATCGCAGGCGGCAAGAAGGTGCTGGCGGCGGTGAAGCCGGGCGCGACGCAGATGGTCGTCAATCTCGCCGAGGTCCTGCCGGGCGAGTTCACCCGCGACGCGGACTTCTCGCTTCCGAGCGGGCGGTTGAAGCGCACGATCGCCGCCGCCGCGGGCCCGGACCGCGCCCATTTCGTCGACGCGTCCCGCATCGCGACAGCGCTGCTCGGCCAGTCGATCGGCGCGAATTTTTTCCTGCTCGGCTACGCCTATCAGCTCGGCGCGGTGCCGCTCTCGGCGGCGGCGATCGAGACCGCGATCGCACTCAACGGCGAAGCTGTCGCGATGAACCACGCGGCGTTCCGCTGGGGTCGCCGCGCGGCGATCGATCTCGCCGCTGTCGAGGCTTTGATCCGGCCGGCGCCGGAAGCGGAGGACAGCACGCGGCGTCTCTCGCAGTCGTTCGAGGAAATGGTGGCGCGCCGTATCGAGGTCCTCACCGCCTATCAGAATCGCGCCTACGCTGACCGCTACCGCGCTCTCGTCGAGCGGACCAAAGCCGCGGAGGCGGAGAAGGCGCCCGGCCGCAGCGGCCTCACCGAGGCGGTCGCGAGTTACCTGTTCAAGCTGATGGCCTACAAGGACGAGTACGAGGTGGCGCGGCTCTATTCGGACGGCTCGTTCCTGCGCCAGGTGCGCAACGAGGTCGAGGGCGAGACGCTGCGGCTCCACGTCCACCTCGCCCCGCCGCTGATCGCGCGCAAGGACAAGAACGGCGTCCTGAAAAAGATGACGTTCGGCCCGTGGATCTTTCCGGTGTTCGGGGTGCTCGCGAAACTCAAATTCCTGCGCGGGACGCCGCTCGATATCTTCGGCTATACCGAGGAGCGGCGGACCGAGCGGGCGCTCATTCGCGACTATGTGGCGATGCTCGACGAGGTGCTGGAAAAACTCACGCCTGAGAACCACGCGGTCGCGGTCGGGCTTGCGGCGATCCCGGAGAAAATCCGCGGGTTCGGCCATGTGAAAATGCGCCATCTCGCCGCCGCGAAGGCCGACGAGGCGGCGCTGTTCGCCCGGTTCCGCGCGGCGGAGCCGGGCGTATTCCTGAGAGCCGCGGAGTGACTGGCGCGATAAGATATTCCTGGCGGCGCGCCTGAAAAGGAGCGTGCGCGGGCTGAAAAGGAGCGTGGCAGGCTGGACGGGCAGGGGCGCCTCCTTCAAAGATCGTGCGCCAAGCCAAGTCCCGCCAGCCGCCTCATAGCGTGCTACGCCGCGTCCTGAGGCACGCAGTGGAGCCAGGCCGACCGATGCTGGGCACGCCGCCTGCAAGCAGAGCGCACAACGGTATGGCTGCGACGCTTCGCACCTGCTATCGGCTCCTGGCCACGCTAGACTCCGAGTTCAGATGAACGACAACGTCTATTCGCCCACGGCCCCTGGCGGCGACGCCGACCTCGAAGCGCCGCCGTCCGGCGAGCGCTCACGTCCGCCCGCTCCGCCGC
>CAYGZV010000032.1:21994-24794 GCA_964354425.1 uncultured Rhodoplanes sp.
GCCGACCTCGAAGCGCCGCCGTCCGGCGAGCGCTCACGTCCGCCCGCTCCGCCGCCCGGCGCGACGGCGCCATCGGATGTGCGCGCTGCGGACGATGCTTCCGAGGCCCACGCGACCGGGTCGCACAGGCCGGCCGATCATCCGGCCGTCGCGAGCGGACATATTGGCGTGCTGATCGTCAATCTCGGCACCCCGGAGGCCACCGATCCGCAGTCGGTGCGGCGCTATCTCAAGGAGTTCCTCAGCGATCGGCGGGTGATCGAAGAAAACGGCCTCGTCTGGCAACTCATCCTCAACGGAATCATTCTGCGGTTCCGCCCGCGGCGCAAAGGGCGCGACTACGAGAAGATCTGGAACCGCGAGAGGGACGAATCGCCGCTCAAGACGACCACCCGTGCGCAATGCGAGAAGCTCGCGGCGCGGCTTGCGCCGATCGGCGGATCGATCATCTCCGATTGGGCGATGCGCTACGGCCATCCCTCGATCGACAGCCGGATCCGCGCCCTGTTTGAGCGCGGCTGCGAACGCATCTTGCTCGTCCCGCTCTATCCGCAATATGCCGCCGCGACCACGGCGACGGTCTGCGATGAAACGTTCCGCGCCTTGCTGCGGATGCGTTGGCAGCCCACGCTGCGCGTGGCGGCGCCCTATTACGACGACCCGATCTATATCGAGTCGCTCGCGCGCTCATTCGAAGCGGAGTGCAAGAAGCTATCGTTCGCGCCCGACGTGATCCTCGCCTCCTTCCATGGGATACCGAAAGACTATTTCATCAAGGGCGATCCCTATTACTGCCATTGCGCCAAGACCTATCGGCTGCTGCGCGAGCGCCTGAAGCTCGACGAGTCGAAATTCCTGATGAGCTTCCAATCGCGCTTCGGCAGCGCCGAATGGCTGCAGCCATACACCGATGCGACGGTCAGGCGGCTCGCCGAGGCCGGAGTGAAGAACCTCGCGGTGATCACGCCCGGCTTCGCCGCGGACTGTCTGGAGACGCTCGAGGAGATCGCGGTCGAGAACGCAGAAATCTTCCATCGGCACGGCGGGGAGAATTTCGCCGCCATGCCCTGTCTCAACGACAGCGAGCTCGGCATGGATGTGATCGAGACCGTGGTGCGGCGCGAACTGATGGGCTGGATCCGCGATCCGGACCGGTAGACTTTAGGACGATCGCGCGAACCGAAGCCGGAGCTTGTCTTTCCGTGGCGGCTGACCACACACTCGTTGATCGACCCTGCGGAGGCGCTCATGGCAATCGGCGGTCTCGACATTTTCATCATCGTCCTCGTCCTGCTCGCCGTCATCGTCATCTTTCTCGGGGTGAAGACGGTGCCGCAGGGATATAATTGGACCGTGGAGCGTTTCGGCCGCTACACCAAGATGCTGCGGCCCGGCCTCAATTTCATCGTGCCGTTCGTCGATCGGGTCGGCCGCAAGATCAACGTGATGGAGCAGGTCATCGACGTGCCGCAGCAGGAGGTCATCACCAAGGACAACGCGACCATTACGGTCGACGGCGTGGCGTTCTTCCAGGTGTTCGACGCCGCCAAGGCGAGCTACGAGGTGGCCAATCTCGATCAGGCCATCATCAAGCTCACGATGACGAATATCCGTTCCGTCATGGGCGCGATGGATCTCGACCAGAACCTGTCGCATCGCGACGAGATCAACGAGCGGCTTCTGCGCGTGGTCGACGCGGCGGTCTCTCCCTGGGGCGTCAAGGTCAATCGTATCGAAATCAAGGACATCGTTCCGCCCGCCGACCTCATCCAGTCGATGGGCCGGCAGATGAAGGCCGAGCGCGAGAAACGCGCCGAGATTCTGACTGCCGAAGGCCAGCGCCAGTCGGCGATCCTCAAGGCCGAAGGGCAGAAGCAGGCGCAGATTCTCGAAGCCGAGGGGCGCCGCGAGGCCGCGTTCCGCGACGCGGAGGCGCGCGAGCGCCTGGCCGAAGCGGAAGCGAAGGCGACCGCGATGGTGAGCGAGGCGGTGGCGCGCGGCGACATCGCGGCGCTCAACTATTTCATCGCCGAGAAATACCTGAAGGCCTTCGGCGAACTTGCCCAATCGCCCAACCAGAAGATGCTGATTCTGCCGATCGAAGCGACGAGCGTGTTGTCGTCGCTCGCCGGGATCGCCGAAATCGCCAAGGCGACCTTTGGCGACGGGGACGATGGCGGGACGTCGCAAGCGCGGCGGAACGCGCGCCGCCCGAGTGCGGCGCCGACCGGGCCGGCCATCGCCCCGCCTGCGAGTTGAAGCGCCCGGCCATGTCGCTCATCGCCTCGCTCGACGTATGGAACTGGTTCATTGCAGCAGGCGTCCTGCTGATCCTGGAAGTGCTGCTGCCTGGAACCTTCATGTTGTGGCTCGGGGTTGCGGCGGTTCTGGTCGGCCTCATTTCCTTGCTCGTCGATTGGTCCTGGCAGCTTCAATGGGTTGCGTTCGCCGCTTTCTCCCTCGCATTGGTCCCGTTGTGGCGGCGCCTCGCGAAACAAGTCGGCGGGCCAACCGATCAGCCCTTTCTCAACCGTCGCGCCGACGCGCTGGTCGGCCGCATGTTCACGCTGGCGAAGCCGATCGTCGGCGGCGTCGGCGCCATCGCCGTCGACGATACGGTGTGGCGCGTGCGCGGGGACGACAGTCCCGCCGGCAGTCGGGTGAAGGTGACCCGCGTCGATGGCGCGACGGTCTATGTCGAACGCGTCACGGGTTAGGGCGGCGTCGCGCCCCGTTCGAGAGAGTCTACAATTAGTCTAGCTCGCGGCGGGCGGGCTTTGCCGCCGATGCCCCTATAACT
>CAYGZV010000033.1:0-3488 GCA_964354425.1 uncultured Rhodoplanes sp.
GAGACCGTCGCGGCGCTCGCCGATGTCGGGCTCGACCGCATCGCCGACGTGCTCGATCTGCCGCGCTCCGTGCTCGCCGCCCGCTTCGACGCCGCCTTCCTGCGCCGGCTCGACCAGGCGCTCGGCCGCGCGGACGAGCCGATCACGCCGCGGCGGCCGGCGCCTTCCTTCATGGCCGAGCAGCATTTCGCCGAACCGATCGCGCGCGAACGCGACGTGCTCGGGACGATCGCGCGTTTAAGCATACGGCTCGGCTATGCGATGGAGACGCGGGGAGAGGGCGCGCGCCTCCTCGAAGTCGCTCTGTTCCGCACCGACGGCAAGGTCCATCGGATCGCCGTCGGAACCGGCGCGCCGCTGCGCGAGGTGGAGCGCATGACCCGCCTGTTCAGGGACCGGCTCGCCACGCTGGGCGAGGCCTGCGATCCCGGGTTCGGCTACGATCTCGTGCGCCTCTCCGCCCCCGTCACGGAGCGCTGCGACCCTGTGCAGGCGGGCCTTTCCCGTCACGCCGCGGCCGACCAGGCCGCCGAGCTCGGCCATCTCATCGACCGGCTCGGCGCGCGGTTCGGCCTACGCCGCGTCACCTGCCTCGCGCCACAGGACACCCATATTCCCGAATTCGCCGTCGCCGCCGTCCCGGCGCATGCGGCCCCGCTATCCTCATCCTCCCCCGTGAAACGGGGGAGGATGACCGCCCACCGCAGGCAAGCCTGTGCAGGCTTGGCTGCGTCGGCAGAGGAGGGGGCGCTCGTGTCCCCTGCCGCTGGCCCCCTCCCCCATGCTGCGCATGGTCCCCCTCCCCCGCTGCACGGGGGAGGATGTCTAGACACGCTCGCGCCCGCGCGGCCGGCGCGCCTGTTCGCGCGCCCCGAACGCATCGAGGCGATCGCCGAAGCGCCCGACGGTCCGCCGGTGCGCTTCCGCTGGCGGCGGATGCTGCACGAGGTCGCGGCCGCCGAAGGACCCGAGCGCATCGCGCTCGAATGGTGGCGCGACGAGACGGGCAGCGCGCTCACCCGCGACTATTTCCGCGTGGAGACGCGCGCCGGCGCGCGCGTCTGGCTCTACCGCGAAGGTCTCTACAGCCGCGAAACAGCGCAGCCGCGCTGGTTCCTGCATGGCCTGTTCGGGTGAGCCATGCTCGCGGCTTACGCACGCTTCTTTGCCTTCTTGTCGACGACGCGGCGCAGCACGGCATTGATGCGGCTCTGCCAGCCGTGCCCTTCTCGCTTGAAATGGTCGACGACATCGCGGTCGAGCCGAATGGTCGTCTGGACCTTGGTCTCCGCTTTTTGCTTGCCGCGTCCCCTGGGCTTGGGAAGCGGCGCGCCCGGGAAAACCTCTTTCGCCGAACGCGCCTTTTGGATCATTGTCAGCGTCCACTCCGGGTTATCGCTGTCCTTGGCTTTGCCCATCGTAGAGCTTCCTTTCTTTTCGGCTTGCGCGTCGCAAGCTGATGACGCGAATGCGGTCGCCACGAAGCGTAAACGCGAGCGAGAAGAGGCGTTTTCCGATCAGTCCCAGCGCAAGCCAACGTGTCTCGCTATAGTCAAGCCGCTCGTCGGCGACTACCAAAGCCGTGTCCCATTCGAACTCCTCGACGCTTGCGAACGCCACGCCGTGCTTCTTCCAATTGGTCACGGCCTTCGCGGCATCCCATTCATAGCGCATGATATTTTGTTACTACAATCTGCATCGGTCCGGTAGAGGTGCGCTTTGTCCGCCTATGCCGAGCTCGCCGTCACCACCAATTTCTCCTTCCTGCGGGGGGCGTCGCATCCCGAGGAACTGGTGATGCAGGCAAGCGCTCTCGGGCTCGCGGGCCTTGGCGTCGCCGACCGCAATTCGGTCGCGGGCGTCGTGCGCGCGCACGAGGCGGCGAAGGAGCATGGCGTCCCGCTCGCCGTCGGCGCGCGGCTCGTCTTCGCCGACGCGACCCCGGACATTCTCGCCTATCCGCAGGACCGCGCCGGCTGGGCGCGGCTCACCCGCCTGCTCACGCTCGGCAAGCGGCGCGCCGAAAAAGGCGCCTGCACGCTGTTCTTCGACGATCTCCTCGCGCATGCCGCGGGGCTGAACCTGATCGTGCTGGCCGGCGATATGGCAGCAGCAGCCGCGATAGACGACTCGTCATGCGCGCGCTTGACCCGCGCATCCACCCCCTCCCCACCCTCCCCCGCAAGCGGGGGAGGGAGCCGAGCGCAGCGAGGCGGGAGGGGGAAGAAATTTGCCGGGTCAAGGCCGGCAATGACGACGGGAAATCAGTCCGCGCCGCCCTCCTCCCGAAACGACGATCTCACCAATGTGCTCGCCCGCCTGCGCGAAGCGGCGCCGGGCGCGGCATGGCTCGGCGCGAGCATGCTCTATCGCGGCGACGACGCCCGCCGGCTCGCCCGCCTCGCCGCGCTCGCGGCCGCGGCGAATATGCCGCTCATCGCGGTGGGCGACGTGCTCTATCACGCGCCGGAGCGGCGCGCGCTGCAGGACGTCGTCACCTGCATCCGCACGCATCTCACCCTCGACAATGCCGGCCGCCGTCTCGAAGCGAATGCCGAGCGCCACCTCAAATCGGCGGACGACATGGCGCGCCTGTTCCGCGCCGCGCCGGAAGCGGTGGCGGAGACGCAGCGCTTGCTTGCGCGCTGCCGCTTCTCGCTCGACGAACTCGCCTACGAATATCCCGACGAAATCTGCGCAGGCTTCGCCACGCCGCAGGAAGCGCTCGTCACCTTCGCCGAGGAAGGCGCGCTCAGGCGTTATCCGCACGGCGTGCCGCCGAAAGTCCGCCATGCGCTCGACCACGAATACGCGCTCATCGGCGAACTGAACTACGCGCCCTATTTCCTCACCGTGCACGACATCGTGCGGTTTGCCCGCGCGCAGGGCATTCTCTGCCAGGGCCGCGGCTCCGCCGCGAACTCCGCCGTCTGCTACTGCCTCGGCGTCACCGAGGTCGATCCCGAGCGCTCCGATCTTCTGTTCGAGCGCTTCGTCTCGGCCGAGCGGCGCGAGCCGCCCGACATCGACGTCGATTTCGAGCATGAGCGGCGCGAGGAGGTGATCCAGTACATCTATCGGCGCTACGGGCGCGACCGCGCCGGGCTCGCCGCGACCGTGATCTGCTATCGCGGGCGCAGCGCCATCCGCGACGTCGGCAAGGTTTTCGGCCTGTCGGAGGACGCGATCGGCGCGCTTGCCGGCACGCTGTGGGGCTGGTCGCCCGAGGCGATCTCGCACGAGCATGCGCGCCGCGCCGGCTTCGATCCCGCCGATGCGCGCCTCGCCAAGGCGCTCGCGCTCGCCCGCGAGCTGATCGGCTTTCCCCGCCACCTCTCCCAGCATGTCGGCGGCTTCGTCATCACCCGCGGCCGGCTCGACGATCTCGTGCCGATCGAGAACGCCGCGATGGAGGAGCGCACCGTCATCGAATGGGACAAGGACGATCTCGACACGCTGCGCATGCTCAAGATCGACGTGCTCGGGCT
>CAYGZV010000033.1:3588-20142 GCA_964354425.1 uncultured Rhodoplanes sp.
GCTTCGCGCTGCTCGTCTACGCCTCGGCGTGGATCAAGTGCCGCTACCCGGACGTGTTCGCCGCCGCCCTCCTCAACAGCCAGCCGATGGGCTTCTACGCCCCGGCGCAGATCGTGCGCGACGCCCAGGAGCACGGGGTCGACGTCCGCCCCGTGGATGTGAATTTTTCCGACTGGGACAACGGGCTGGAGCAACGCGGGACTCTTTCCGCCGTCATTCCGGGCGAGCCCGAAGGGCGAGACCCGGAATCCATAACCCCGATTGGCGAGTATGGATTCCGGGCTCGCCGCTGCGCGGCGCCCCGGAATGACGAGCTTCGAAGAGCGACGAATACCCCCCTCCCCAACCCTCTCCCTCAAGGGGGGAGGGAGCAGGCCGAGCAGAAACATTCCGAACTCATCCTCCCCCGCGCAGCGGGGGAGGGGAACCGCCGAAGGGCGGTGGAGGGGGCGGACCGTGCTCACCGCTGCACGCCCCCTCCACCATGCTGCGCACGGTCCCCCTCCCCCGTTTCACGGGGGAGGATGAATGTGCCGGATGCCGTGCTTCGCGAGCAGAAGGAGACGCCCCAACTCCATCCTCGCCATGCCGACATGCAGAAAGATATCCGCGCGACCCATGCGGTGCGGCTCGGCCTGCGCCAGATCAGCGGATTTTCCGAGGACGATGCGCGCGCGATCGAACGCGTGCGCGGGGCGGGCTTCGATTCCGTCCGCGACCTGTGGCTGCGCACGAAACTTTCGCCCGCGGTGATCGAGCGGCTCGCGCAGGCCGACGCGTTCCGCTCGCTCGGCCTCGACCGCCGCAAGGCGCTGTGGGCGGTGCGCGCGCTGCGAAGGGCCGGCGACAAGGACGATCTGCCGCTGTTCGCGCGCGTGCAAACCCCGGAGCTCGAGCCCGACGTCGCGCTTCCGCCCATGCGCCTCGGCGAGCACGTGGTCGCCGACTATCGCCATCTCCACCTCTCGCTGAAGGCGCATCCGGCCGCGTTCCTGCGCGGCGATTTCGACCGGCGCGGCATCGTGCGCAATGAGCGCCTCGCCGCGCTCCCGTCCGGCCGCAAAGTGAGCGTCGCCGGCGTCGTGCTGGTGCGCCAGCGTCCCGGCACCGCCAAGGGCGTCATCTTCATGACGCTGGAGGACGAGACCGGCGTCGCCAATGCAATCGTCTGGCCGCAGGTGTTCGAGACCTTTCGGGCGGTTGTGCTCGGCGCCCGTCTCGTCTGCGTCAGCGGCAGGCTGCAGAACGAATCCGGCGTGATCCATGTCGTCGCCGACCGCCTCAACGACCTCACGCCGCTGTTGCGGCGGCTCGCGAGCGAGGCGGGCTGCATCGATACGCTCGCCCGCTGCGACGAGATCAAGCGCCCGATTCCAGAAAACCGCATTCCGCTGCGCGCCGGCGGTTCGCTCGCCGCCCTCCTGCGCGAGGAGCCCGCCCTCACCGAGGAAATCGCGCCCGCCGCCAAGGCCCGCGCCGCCCTGCCCAAGGGCCGCAATTTCCGTTAGAGCATGCGAGCCGCGGCTGTTGGCACTTGCGGCCGGCCCGCGCTCCGGTCAAGATGCTTGTAGAATAAAGAACAACGATCTTGAGGAAACGCTGAAAAATCCCCCCTAGGAGGACGATTGTGACTTCATGTTCCTGTTTCTCCGTCAAGCGCTTCGCCGCCGCTGCCTGTGTGCTCGCCGTGATCGGGGCCCCGAGCATCGCCCTCGCGCAGGTCAAGATCGGCTCCTCCCTCTCGGTCACCGGCCCCGCCTCCTTCCTCGGCGATCCCGAGAAGAAAACGCTGGAAATATATGTCGACGAGATCAACAAGCAGGGCGGCGTGAACGGGCAGAAGCTCGAACTCGTCGTCTATGACGATGGCGGCGACGCCAACGCCGCGCGCACCTTCGCCACGCGGCTGGTCGAGGACGACAAGGTGGTCGCGATGATCGGCGGCACCACCACCGGCGCGACCATGGCGATGATCCCGGTGTTCGAGGAGGCGCAGGTCCCCTTCATTTCGCTCGCCGGCGGCATCCCGATCGTCGAGCCGGTGAGAAAATGGGTGTTCAAGACGCCGCACACAGACAAGATGGCGTGCGAGAAGGTATTTGCCGATCTCAAGAAGCGCAATCTGACGACCATTGCGATCATTTCCGGCACCGACGCGTTCGGCAAATCGATGCGCGACCAATGCGTGAAAGTCGCGCCCGCCGCCGGCATCACCATTGCCCATGAGGAGACCTACGGGCCCGGCGACACCGACATGACGCCGCAGCTCGCCAACATCAAGGGCAAGGCCGGCGTGCAGGCCGTGCTCAATACCGGGTTCGGCCAGGGACCCGCGATCGTGACGCGCAACTACCGGCAGCTCGCAATTCCGCAGCCGCTCTATCAGAGCCACGGCGTTGCGTCGAAGCAGTACATCCAGCTCGCGGGCGACGCCGCGAACGGGGTGCGCCTGCCGGCCGCCGCCCTGCTCGTCGCCGACAAGCTGCCCGACAACGACAAGCAGAAGGCGGTCGTCACCAATTATACGAAAACGTATCAGGACAAGTCGAAGCAGGACGTGTCCACTTTCGGCGGCCATGCCTATGACGCGCTGATGATCCTGGTCGAGGCGGCCAAGCGCGCCGGCGGCTTCGACAAGGCGAAGCTGCGCGAGGAGATCGAGAAGACGAAGGGCTTCGTCAGCACCGGCGGCGTCGTCACCATGTCGCCGACCGATCATATGGGTCTCGACCAGTCGGCCTTCCGCATGCTCGAGATCAAGAACGGCGATTGGACGCTCGTTCCCGACTCCGGTTCGTGAGGCGCACGGGCGCAGGCGCGGCGCGGTTTGACGCCGCCCGCCTGCCGCCGCCGCAATCCGCAACCAAGCAAGTCGGGTATGTCATGGCCGAGTTCCTGCAGTTCGCCTTTTCCGGGCTGACCGTCGGCGCGGTCTACGCCCTGGTCGCGTTGGGATTCACGCTGATCTACAACGCCTCCGACGTGATCAACTTCGCGCAAGGCGAGTTCGTCATGATCGGCGGGCTCGCCACCGTGTTCCTCGCCGCGGCGGGCATTCCTCTCCCGCTCGCCGCTCTCCTCGCGGTGGCGCTCGCGACCGCGGTCGGGCTTGCCCTGCATCGCTTCGCGATCGAGACGGCGCGCGGCGCAAGCGCGGTCAGTCTCATCATGATCACGATCGGCGCCTCGATCTTCCTGCGCGGCGCGGCGCAGGTGGTGTTCGACAAGCGCTACCACAGCCTTCCGCCCCTGTTCGGCGACGAGCCCATTCGACTCGGCGGCGCGGCCATCCTGCCGCAAAGCATCGTGGTGCTCGCGGGCGCGCTCGTGATCGTCTTCCTCCTGTGGGCCTTCATCGAGCGCACTTTGTTCGGCAAGGCGGTGCTGGCGACCGCGGCCAACAAGCTCGCCGCCCGCCTGATCGGCATCGACACGCGGCGCACCGTCGGCTTCTCCTTCGCGGTGTCGGCCGCGATCGGGGCGATCGCCGGCTTTCTCATCACGCCGATCACGCTGACGAGCTACAATATCGGCACCCTCCTCGCCCTGAAGGGCTTCGCCGCGGCCATGCTCGGCGGCATCGGCAGCTCTGTCGGCGCGGTGATCGGCGGCCTCCTGCTGGGGTTACTCGAGGCCTTCGCCGCCGGCTATCTGTCGTCGCAATACAAGGACGCGGTCGCGTTCATCGTCATTTTGGTCGTCCTGTTCGCGCGCCCGCAAGGGCTGCTCGGCCGCGCCAGCGTGGAGCGTGTATGAGCGTGCGCCGCATCGACGAACGACCGGCCGTCAAGGACGGGGCGCGCCTCGGCGATCGCTTGGGAACGGCCTGGTCCTTCCTCGCCCGCAGCCTCGCGCGCCGCCGGCTGACGCCGGTTCTCGCAATGGCGCTCGTGATCGCCGTCGCGCCGCTGCTGTTCCCCTCGGCCTACTACTACCGCGTCGCCGCCCTCGTCTACGTGTTCGCTCTCGCCGCGCTCGGGCTCAACCTCCTGATGGGCTTCGCCGGGCAGGTCAGCCTTGGCCATGCCGGATTCATGGGAATCGGCGCTTACGCGGTGGCGATCGGCCCGACGCATTTCGGCCTGCCGACATGGCTGTCGCTGCTCGTCGGGGCAGCGCTTTCCGCCGGCGTCGCGTTCCTGGTCGGACGGCCGATCCTGCGGCTGAGAGGACATTATCTCGCGGTGGCGACGCTCGGTTTCGGGCTCCTGCTGGCCATTGTCTTCACCAACGAAGCGGCCTGGACCGGCGGCCCCGACGGCATGTCGGTGCCGCGGCTCGTGCTGTTCGACTGGGCGGTGCGCGGCTCGCAGACCTGGTACTGGGTGTCCGGCGCAAGCTTCCTTGTCGGCGCCGCGCTCGCCTTCAACCTGATCGACAGCCCGGCCGGGCGCGCCATGCGGGCGATCCATGACAGCGAGACCGCGGCGAGAGTGCTCGGCGTCGATGTCGCCCGCACCAAGCTCATAGCCTTCGTCATATCGGCCGTCTACGCCTCGGTCGCTGGCTCCTATCTCGCGCTGTTCAACGGGCACATCACGCCGGACGTGGCCGGCTTCCTGCGCTCGATCGAACTCGTCGCCATGGTGGTGCTGGGCGGAATGGGATCCATCGTCGGCTCGCTCGTCGGCGCCGTGGTGCTCGTCGTGCTGCCGCAGGCGCTCACCTTTCTGCACGATTACGAGCACCTCGTGCTCGGTCTCGTCCTCATGGGCGTGATGATCTTCTTGCGCAGCGGGATCGTCCCGAGCATCGCGGCGGCGTTCAAGGAACGCGCGTCATGACCATCCTGGCGACCGAGAACGTGTCGATACGGTTCGGCGGCTTGCGTGCGGTCGACGGGGTGAGCATCGCGATTCCGGACGGCTGCGTGTTCTCGATCATCGGGCCGAACGGGGCGGGCAAGACGACGCTGTTCAACATGATTTCCGGAATCTACTCGCCGGGCGACGGCCGCGTGCTGCTCTCGGGCGAAGACGTGACCGGACTGAAGCCGGACAAGCTCGCGCGCCGCGGCCTCTCTCGCACCTTCCAGAACCTGCAGATTTTCTTCCGCATGTCCGCGATCGAGAACGTCATGGTCGGCCGCCATCGCCACGAACGCACCGGGATCGTCGCCGACCTCCTGCACCTGCCGGCGGTCGCCCGGCAGAACCGCGTCACCCGCGAGCAGGCGCTGGCGGCGCTCAAGCGCGTGGGGCTCGCGGCGATCGCCGAGCGGTCGGCGGGCAGCCTCGCTTATGGCGATCTCAAGCGGCTGGAAATCGCGCGCGCGCTCGCGAGCGAGCCCAAGGTGCTCCTGCTCGACGAGCCGGCGGCCGGGTGCAATCCCGTCGAGACCGCCGAACTCGAAGGCGTGATCCGCGACATCGCCACGGGCGGCGTGACCGTGGTGCTGGTCGAACACGATATGCGGCTCGTCATGAACGTGTCCGACCGCATTCACGTGCTCGCGAATGGCGCGACGCTTGCCGAGGGCACAGCGGAGGAGGTGCGCACCAACCCGGCGGTGATCGAGGCCTATCTCGGCGTCCATGGCTCGCGAGGGGCCGCACGTGCTGTCCATTGAACATCTGCGCAGCGGCTATGGCCGCATCGAGGCGCTGCATGGCGTGTCGCTGGAGGTGCGCGCCGGCGAGATCGTGGCGCTGCTCGGGGCGAACGGCGCCGGCAAGACGACGCTGCTGCGCACAATTTCGGGGGTGCAGCCGGCGACCGCGGGCGAGATCCGCTTCGAGGGCGTGCGAATCGATCGCATGCCGGCCCATCGGCGGGTCCCGCTCGGCATCGCGCAAGTGCCGGAAGGCCGGCAGCTGTTCACGCCGCTCTCGGTCGAGGACAATCTGCGACTCGGGGCATGGACGCGCGCATCCGCCGATATCGGGACCGAGCTCGCCCGCATCTTCGCCATGTTCCCCATGCTCGACGCGCTGCGCCACACCGCCGCCGGCGCGCTGTCGGGCGGTCAGCAGCAGATGCTCGCGATCGGCCGGGCGTTGATGTCGAAGCCGCGGCTCATCCTGCTCGACGAGCCCTCGATGGGCCTCGCGCCGATCCTCGTCGACCAGATTCTCGCCGTCGTCGCCGAGCTGAAAGAATCCGGCATGACCGTGCTGCTGGTCGAGCAGAATGCGGGCGCGGCGCTCGCGATCGCCGATCGCGGCTATGTCATCGAGACCGGACGCATCACGGTCAGCGGCAATGCGACGATGCTGCTCGCCGATCCTCGGGTGCAGAGCGGTTATCTGGGCGTATGATGCGCCATGCCGCAAACGCGCCGCCGCGAATTAGTTTGCAATAAATCAAAGACGCCGCCAGCGTCCCTGTGCGACAGATCATTGCCCGCCAAGGGCCAAATGAACAAGAAGACCGCCTCGGGTTACAGCCGTGCCCGGGGCCTTGGGAGGAAGTGAAATGAAGGCGAGCTTGCGTCCCGGCGTGTCGCGCACCAATCGCGTCGTGATCGACCCAGACCGGACGATCAGCTTCATGGGGGAGGAAGGCCGCGTCTATGCGACGCCCTGGTTCGTTCGCGACATCGAGCACACCTGCCGCGACCTCGTTCTCGAGCATGCCGATCCCGGCGAGGATTCGGTCGGCATCGAGGTCGCGATCAAGCACATAGCGGCGACCCCTCCCGGCATGACGGTCGAAATCACCGCGCGGGTGACCGAGGTCGAGGGCCGCAAGGTCGCATTCGAAGTCGCGGCGAAGGACGAGATCGAGCCGATCGGCGGCGGCATGCATGCGCGCTTCGTCGTCGACGTGGCCAAGACCCTGGATCGCGTGAAAGCGAAAGCCGCCAAGCACCGCGCGCGATAAGGGAACCCATGCCATGCCGGCGAGCAAGCCTCGCAACGAGCGCACCGTCTCCACCTATTGCTACCAGTGCGTGGCGGGTCCCGACCTTTTGAAGGTCCGCATCGACGACGGCGTCGCCACCGAGATCATGCCGAATTTCGACGCGGCCGAGGTGCACCCGGCCGGCGGGAAAGCGTGCGTCAAGGCGTTCGGCCTCCTGCAGAAAGCCTATTCGCCGGACCGCGTGCTCTATCCGATGAAACGGACGAATCCGAACAAGGGCCGCGAGCACGACCCCGGATTCGTGCGCATCTCGTGGGACGAGGCGCTCGATCTCGTGGCCGACAGGCTCAAGGCGGCGCGGGCCGCGGGCGTGCTCGACGAGACGGGCTTCCCGCGGCTTGCCGCGAGCTTCGGCGGCGGCGGCACACCGACCGCCTATATGGGCACGCTGCCGGCCCTGCTCGCCGCGTGGGGCCCCGTCGATATGAGCTTCGGCTCCGGACAAGGGGTCAAGTGCTATCACTCGGAGCATCTCTACGGCGAGTTGTGGCACCGCGCCTTCACCGTCTCGCCGGATACGCCGCTGTGCGAATATCTCCTGTCGTTCGGCGCGAATGTGGAGGCCTCGGGCGGCGTGTGCGGGGTGAAGCGCCATGCCGACGCGCGCAAGCGCGGCATGAAGCGCGTCCAGATCGAGCCGCATCTCTCGGTCACCGGCGCCTGCTCGGCCGAATGGGTTCCGATCAAGCCGAAGACCGACTCGGCCTTCCTCTTTGCGATCCTTTACGTGGTCCTGCACGAGAACAGGCGCGAGCGGCTCGACCTGCCGTTCCTCAAGGAGCGCACCTCGGCGGCCTATCTCATCGCGCCGAACGGCTATTTCCTGCGTGATCCCGAGACCCGCAAGCCGCTCGTGTTCGACCTCAGAACCGGCCGCGCCCGGCCGTTCGACACGCCCGACATCCGTCCCGCGCTCGAAGGGCGATACACCGTCGACGGGGTCGAGGTCGGGCCGGACGGCGAGATCGCCGAGCACCGCAAGGCGATCGTGCAGCCGGCCTTGGCCCACCTCGTGGCGCATGTGCGCGACTACACGCCGGAATGGGCGGGAACGATCTGCGACGTGCCGGCTGCAACCATTCGTCGGATCGCCAACGAATATTTGGAGCATGCGCGGGTCGGCGAGACGATCGAGATCGAAGGCGTCACGCTGCCGTTCCGGCCGGTCGCGATCGCGCTCGGCAAGACCGTCAATAATGGATGGGGCGGCTACGAGTGCTGCTGGGCGCGCACGCTGCTCGCCTGCCTGGTCGGCGCGCTCGAAGTGCCGGGCGGCACGCTCGGCACGACCGTGCGGCTCAACCGGCCGGCGGACAATCGCTGGTCGAGCGTCAGACCCGGGCCGGACGGGTTCATGGACTATCCGATGAACCCGACCAGCAAGGACGGGTGGCTGTCGCAGCCCTCCGTGCGCAGCGCGCACCGCACCCTCGTTCCCCTCATCGCCAACTCGCCCTGGAGCCAGGCGCTCGGCCCGACCCATCTCGCCTGGATGATGCAGACCGAGGACTTCGACAAGCTTCCGCACGCCACCCAACCCGACGTGTGGCTCGTCTATCGCACCAATCCCTCGATCTCGTTCTGGGACACCAAGCGCGTCGGCGAGATCATGGCGAAGTTTCCCTTCACCGTGTGCTTCGCCTTCACCCTCGACGAGACGAACCATTTCGCCGATGTGCTCCTGCCCGACTGCACCGATCTCGAAGGGCTGCAGCTCCTGCGCATCGGCGGCACGAAATATGTCGAGCAGTTCTGGGACTTCCAGGGCTTCGCGCTGCGCGATCCGGCGGTGCCGCCGCAAGGCGAGGCGAGGGACTTCACCTGGATCGCGACCGAGCTTGCGCGGCGGACGGGGCTTATCGCCGAGTACAATGGCGCGATCAATCGCGGCGCGCACGGCGTAAGACTCTCAGGCGCAAATTACGACTTCTCGCTCGCTCCGTCCGACCCGCACGCGGTCGAGACCATCTGGGACGCGACCTGCAAGGCCGCGAGCGCCGAACTGACCGACGGGGCGGAAGCGCAGGGGCTCGACTGGTACCGCGAGCACGGGTTCCGGGTGGGGCCGTTCTCGCGCCTGCAATGGTATCTCTATCCCAAGCTGGTCGAGTGCGGGCTGCGCTTCGAGCAGCCCTTTCAGGAGCGGCTGTTCCGCATCGGCAAGGAGCTGGAGCGCCGGCTGCACGAGCACGGCATCCATTGGTGGGACCGGCAGATCGAGGAATATGAAGCAATGCCGCGCTGGCGCGACCTCTCCGCGCTGTGGGAGGACGCGCTCGCCAAGCACTACCAGGTGCGCATCGAGAACTACCCGTTCTGGCTCGTGACCGCCCGCAGCATGCAATATTCGTGGGGCAACAATGTCGGCATCCAGCTCATGCACGAACTGGCCGGCAACGTCATCGGCCATGGCAGCGTGGTGATGAACGAGACGGCCGCCGAAAGGCTGGGCATCGCCGACGGGGACCTTGTCGAGGTGCGCTCGCCGCTCAACGCGACGCAGGGCCACGTCGTCCTCTGCCAGGGCATTCGCCCCGATACGCTCCTGATGATCGGCCAGTTCGAGCAGTGGGTGACGCCCTACGCCAAGGACTTCAACGCGCCGAGCATGAATGCGCTCGTGCCGATGCTGCTCGACCTGACCGACGCCACCGGATCGAGCGCCGACCTCGTCAAGGTCTCGATTGCACGGATCGGAGGAGCGCGCGCATGACCCGCTGGGCGATGCTCGCCGACCTCGAGCGCTGCGTCGGCTGCCAGACCTGCACCGCCGCCTGCCGCCACGCCAACGCGACCTCGCCGGCGGTGCAATGGCGCAAAGTTCTCGACGTCGAGGCGGGATCGTTTCCGCATGTGAACCGCACCTTCGTGCCGGTCGGCTGCCAGCACTGCGCCGACCCGCCCTGCATGCATGTGTGCCCCTCGACGGCGACGCGGCAGCGCCCGGACGGCATCGTCACCATCGACTACGACCTGTGCATCGGCTGCGCCTATTGCGACGTCGCCTGTCCCTATCAGGCGCGCTTCATCGTGCACGAACCGCACTTCGCCTATGGCCCGGCGATGCAGAACGAGGCGGCGCGGTTCGACGATCACCGGATGGGCGTCGCGCAGAAATGCACCTTCTGCTCCGATCGCATCGATTACGGGCTCGAGAACGGCCTCACGCCCGGCCGCGACCCGCGCGCCACGCCCGCCTGCGTCAATGCCTGCATCGCCGACGCGCTCGTGTTCGGCGATATCGAAGACCCCGCCAGCAATGTCTCGCAGCTCCTGCGCGAGCAGGGCCATTTCCGCATGCATGCCGAGGTCGGCACCGAGCCGAGCTTTTACTATCTTTACGGCAAGGCAAACGATGCGGCGGACACGCTGCGTCCGGCCGCCGCCACCGCCCTGCCCGCATCCCTGCAGGCGCCGGCGGCCAAGATCCGCACGCGCGGCGTCGAGCCCTGGCGCCAGCAGCACTGGAACTGGAAGGCCGCGGCCAACTTCCTCTGCGGCGGTGCCGGCTCCGGGCTGTTCGCCTTCGTCGCGCTCGCCGGGCTCGGCGGCGCGCCGGTCCTCGCCGGCGGGCTCACCGCGCTTGCGGTCGTCGCCGTCGGCCTGTTCCTGCTCCTCTTCAAGATCGGACAGCCGTTCCGGTTCAGCTATGTCTTGCGCCAGCCGCAGCGCTCCTGGATGTCGCGCGAGGCCTGGGTCGCCGGCGCGTTCTTCCCCGTGGCGCTCCTTGCGGTCCTGTTCGAGAACGGCGTCGCGCTGATCCTCGCCGCGTTGCTCGGGTTCGCCTTCATGGTCTGCCAGGCGATGATGTTCTACGCGTCGAAGGGCATTCCCGCCTGGCGCCAGCAGACCCTCGTGCCGCTCCTTGTCGCGACCGGCTTTGCCGAAGGCAGCGGGCTGTTCCTGTTGGTGGCGGCATTCGTGCCCGGCCTGCAGCTTTTCGCGCTGCCGGTCGCCGCCGCCCTCGTGATGCTCGTCACCGCACGATATCTCGCTTGGCGGTTCTATGTGGGCGAGCTCGAGCGCGAGGGCGCGCCGACCCAGACGCATGCGGTCTTTCGCGCATTCGCCCCGTGGTTCTTGATCGGCGGGCTCGCAGTTCCGCTCTGGCTGGTCGCCCCCGGTTTCATCCTACCGCCCCTAACGCCTATTCTGTTCGCGCTCGCCGGATCAACGGCGCTGATCGCCGGTTGGGCGTTCAAGCTGATCCTGGTGACGCGCGCCGGCTTCAACCAGGGCTTCGCCCTGACCCACACGCCGGTGCGCGGGGTTGGCGTGGCGGGACCAGCGGTCAAGCCGGGTTGGAGCGTCCATTGACGGGTGAGAGCGTTGCAATGCTGAAATCGAAAATAAACAAGACGACGGGGAGTGAACGCCATGAGTCTGCAGCCTGCCTATCCCGAAGACGATGTCTTCATGTTCGATCCCGCGGTCGAGGCCATGTCGCGGCGCGACCTCGACGCCCTTCAGCTTGAACGCCTCAAGCGCACGCTGAGGCGCGCCTACGCGAACGTCGCGCATTTCCGGCGCAAGTTCGACGAGGCTGGGGTCAAGCCGGACGATCTTGCGACGCTCGCCGATCTCGCACGCTTCCCCTTCACCCAGAAGACCGATCTGCGCGACAACTATCCGTTCGGCATGTTCGCCTGCGCGCGCGAGGACGTGCTGCGCGTGCACGCTTCATCAGGCACGACCGGCAAGCCGACCGTCGTGGGCTATACCCGCGGCGACCTCGACCTGTGGGCAAACCTGATGGCGCGTTCGCTCGCCTGCGCCGGCGCGCGGCCCGGCGACATCGTGCACAACGCCTATGGCTACGGCCTGTTCACCGGCGGGCTCGGCTTTCACACCGGCGCCGAGCGGCTCGGCTGCACGGTGGTGCCGATCTCGGGCGGCGCCACCGAACGGCAGGTCGCCCTGCTCAACGATTTCGGCGCGCAGGTTCTGTGCTGCACGCCGTCCTACGCGCTCAACATCGCCGAGATCGCCGAGCGGATGGGCTCCGATCTGCGCAAGCTGCCGGTCCGCTACGGCGTGTTCGGGGCGGAGCCGTGGAGCGATGCGATGCGGCGCGACCTCGAAACGCGGCTCGGATTGAAGGCGGTCGACATCTACGGCCTGTCGGAGATCATCGGACCGGGCGTCGCCTGCGAGTGCCATGTCGAGCAGCACGGGCTGCATGGCTGGGAAGATCAATTCCTGTTCGAGGTGATCGATCCCAAGACGCTCGAACCCCTGCCGCTCGGAGAGGCCGGCGAACTCGTCATCACGACGCTGACCAAGGAAGCGTTGCCGATGATCCGCTATCGCACGCGCGACATCACGCGGCTCACCGACGAGCCGTGCGCCTGCGGGCGGACGCATCGCCGCATCATGCGGATCACCGGGCGCGACGACGACATGGTGATCATCCGCGGCGTCAATGTCTATCCCTCGCAGGTCGAAGCCGTGCTGGTCGGATTCCCGGGGATCGCGCCGCACTACCAGCTCGTGCTCACGCGCCAGGGCGCGCTCGACGAAATGACGGTGGAGGTCGAGATCCTGCCGAGCGGCCCGACCGATGACGACGCCCGCAGCCACAAGGCGGCCGAGATCGGCCATCACATCAAATCCTTGATCGGCGTGAGCTGCGACGTGACGGTCAAGGCGCCGGGCGAGGTGCCGCGCTCGGAGGGCAAAGCGGTGCGGGTGAAGGACTTCCGAAACAAGCCGAGAGCGCTTTGATCGCGCAGAAACGGCCATTTTTTCGCGGCGTGAAAATCCGGTCGCGTGAACCGGCCGACAGGACGGACGGAACGCGCGCGGCCGTAGACATGGCCGATCGAACGGCCTAGAGCAGTTTTCGGGCGAACCGGAACAGCGGCTCGCCGGTTTAGATGCAAGCAACAAGAAGAACGCAGCAGGTTTCGCTTCGATCGATACGATGTCGCTCAAATGCGAGCCGTCGCCGAGCGTCTCGCTCCAAAGGCGGCCACCAGGAAACGGCCTGATGAACGACCCCGACATACTGCGCGCGCTGAAAGAGGTCCACGACCCCGAACTCGGAATCAACATTGTCGACCTCGGTCTCGTCTACCTCGCCGAGCGGACGCGCGAGGGCATCCTGGTGGAAATGACGATGACGACGCCGACCTGCCCGATCGGCGAGATGCTGGTGATGCATGCCGAGGCGGCGCTGCGCAGGCGCTTCGCCGACGTCGAAAAAATCCGCGTGCACCTGATCTGGGACCCGCCCTGGTCCCCCGACCTGATGACGGACGAGGGACGCCGCGCGCTCGACGGTCCCGGCGCCGGCCGGGCGGGCTGAGCGATGGCGGCGCGGGCGTCGAGCAGGCGGCTGCGCTATCTCCCGCTCGCGATCGGCGTGGCGTCGCTCGCCGCCGGCTTCTGGACCGGTCTCGGGCGCATCGGTCTTGCGCTTCCGAGCCTCGCGCAACTCGACGCTTTGCACGGCGCGCTGATGATCAGCGGCTTCTTCGGCACGCTGATCAGTCTCGAACGCGCGGTCGCGCTCAACCGCGCCTTCGCCTATGCGGCGCCGGCGCTGTCGGCCGCGGGCGCGCTCGCGCTCCTCTTCGACTCTCCCTTGCTCGCGATCGTGCTGTTCATCCTGGCGAGCGCGGTGCTGACCTTTGCGACCGCCACGATCCTCGCGCGGTTCCCGACCCTCTTCACCGCCGTGCTCACGCTCGCGGCCGCGGCATGGGGCATCGGGACGCTGGCCTGGCTCGCCGGGCGGCCGATGGGCGACGTCGCCGGCTGGTGGCTCGCCTTTCTCGTGCTCACCATCGCGGGCGAGCGGCTGGAACTCAGCCGCCTGCTCGCCCCGTCGCGGCGGGCGCAAGCGTTCTTCGTCGGCGCGCTCGCCTTGATCATCGCCGGCGCCGCGCGCGGCGAACTGGCCGGCGACAGCGCGCCGCTGACGGCGCTCGGCTATCTCGCCGCCACCGCCTGGCTCGTCGTGCACGACATCGCGCGGCGGACGGTGCGGCAGTCGGGGCAGACGCGGTTTTCCGCGACCTGCATGCTGGCCGGCTATTTCTGGCTCGGCGTCACCGGCCTCTATCTGCTCGTCTCGCCGCCCGGCTCGGCCGCCTTCGCCTATGACGCGGCCGTGCACGGCATCGCCATCGGCTTCGTCCTCTCGATGGTGTTCGGCCACGCTTTGATCATCCTGCCGGCGGTCACCGGGCTCGCGGTGCGCTATCACCCCGCGGTTTACGGCGCGCTTGCGCTCCTGCACCTCTCGGTCGCGCTGCGCATCGTCGCCGATTTTTTCGAACTCGTCGGGCCGCGCGCCGCGAGCGGACCGCTCACGATCGCAGCCCTGCTGGCCTTCGCCGCGACAATCGCGGTTGCGTCGCTTCGCTCGCGAGCGGCGCAGGGGCGAACAAGCGCTCGGGTGGAGCCCGCGGCCAAATCGTAACAAAGGGGCATCGAGCCTATCGCAACAGTCCGTCTCCGGTGGCGCCTTGCATGAGCACGTTCTCAGCCGATATCGAACCCGACCCACGGCAAGCGTCGACGACCGTGCTGAAGAGCGTTTGCCGCAGCTGTCACGGCGGCTGCGGCGTGCTGCTGCATGTCGTGGACGGCCGCCTCGTCAAAGTCGAGGGCGATCGCGACTCCCCGCTCAATCACGGCCGCCTCTGCCCGATCGGCACGGTCACGGTCGATCTCGTCTATCATCCGGACCGCTTGAAACACCCGCTGCGGCGGGAGGGCCCACGCGGCTCGGGACGATGGCGGCGGATCGGCTGGGACGAGGCGCTCGACGAGATCGCCGAACGGCTCGACCGAATCCGCAACGAGTTCGGTCCGGAGGCGATCGCGCTCGGCACCGGAACGGGCCGCCACCACATTCGCTGGGTCTCGCGCTTCGGTCATGCGCTCGGCACGCCGAACTGGTGCGAGCCGGGCTTCGCCCAGTGCTTCCACCCGCGCGTCAACACCTGCATTCTTACTTTCGGCGATTTTCCGGTCTCCGACTTCACCGGCGGCACGCCGCCCGCCTGCATGCTGTTCTGGGGTCACAACCCGCTCAATTCCGGCCCCGACGGCGAGACCCGCTTCAATGTGCGCGAGGCGCTCGATCACAATCCGAAAATCATCGTCGTCGATCCGCGCGCGACCGAACTCGCGCGCCGCGCCGAGGTGTGGCTGCAGCTGCGCCCGGGAACCGACGACGCGCTCGCGCTCGCCATGCTCAACGTCATCATCGGCGAGCACCTGTATGACGCGCCCTTCGTCGCGCGCTGGACGCACGGCTTCGACGCGCTCGCCGAGCATGTGCGCGGCTTCACGCCGGAATGGGCGGAGCCGATCACCTGGGTCGCAGCCGACACGATCCGGGCGGCGGCGCGGCTGTTCGCGCGCGCCAAGCCGGCGATGATGGAATGGGGCTGCGCCATCGAGCATACGCCGAACTGCATCCAGACCGTGCGCGCGATCTCGCTCCTGCCGGCGCTCACCGGCAATGTCGACGTGCCGGGCGGCTGGGTGTTCGGCATGCACGGTCTCGGCCGCTTCCCGAGCCTGATCGAGCATCTGACCCCGGAGGCGAACGCCAAGCGTCTCGGCGCCGACCGCTTCAAGCTGCTGGGCGGCGACGGCGCCGACCTGCCGGCCGCGCATATTCCGACGCTCCTGCAGGCGATGCGCGAGGGCAAGCCGTATCCGGTGAAGGCGTTCCTGGTGTTCGGCAACAACACGCTGACCACCTACGCCAACAGTTCGCTCGTCTATGAATCGCTGATGCAGCTCGATTTCATGGTGTGCGCGGACCTGTTCATGACGCCCACTGCCGAGCTCGCCGACATCGTCCTGCCGGCGGCGTCCTGGCCCGAACTCGATCAGATCGCAGGCCTGCCGACGGTCGCGGCGAATGTCGTGCTCGCGAACCAGCGCGCGGTGCGCATCGGCGAGTGCAAGTCCGACGAAGAGATTTTCATCGCGCTGGCGCGCCGGATGAAGCTCCCAGCCTGCACCGAGCCGGTCGAAGCCGTCCTCGACGCGCAGCTCGCGGCGGGCGGCCTCGCTATCAGCTTCGCGGAGCTCAAGCAGCGCGGCTGGGTGAAGGCGCCGGTCAAGTACCGCAAATACGAGGATGGGGGCTTCAAGACGCCGACCGGCAAGATCGAGCTCTATTCGACACGGCTGGCGGAGATGGGCTATGCCCCGCTCCCCACCTACGAAGAGCCGCCGGAAAGCCCGCTCAGCAGGCCCGACGTGGCCGCCGACTATCCCCTCGTGCTCACGACCGGCGCGCGCATCTCGAACTTCTTCAACTCCGAACACCGGCAGATCGAGAAGCTGCGCAAGGCGCACCGCGATCCGATCGCCGAGATCCATCCCGACACGGCCGCACGCAACGGCATCAAGGACCGCGACTGGATGTGGATCGAGACGCGGCGCGGCCGCATCAGGCAGCGCGCGCGCGTGACGCCCGGCATTGATCCGCGCGTGATCGCCGCCGAACACGGCTGGTGGTTTCCGGAGGAGCCGGCGCCGGACTACGGCGTGTGGAGGGCCAATGTGAACCTCCTGACCGACAATCAGCCGCCCTACGATCCGGCGATGGGCACGTATCAGTTGCGCGCGCTGCTCTGCCGCGTCAGCAGGGCGGGCGCGCAGACATGACCGCATGCGCGCCGTTTGCGAGTGCGAAGCGACGTGCTTGCCAGCGGCGGC
>CAYGZV010000033.1:20242-23625 GCA_964354425.1 uncultured Rhodoplanes sp.
CGCCTCGGCGGCGGCGTCGCCGTCGCGACGGCCGAGTTGGTTGGCATACAACTTATCGAGACGGATCGGGAAGGGGGAGGAAAGCATGGCGGAAGAAATTCGGGCTCCGCTGGCTGGAACCGTGCTGTCGGTGCTGGTCGAGGCCGGCGCCAAGGTCGACGTCGATGACGAATTGCTCGTGATCGAAGCGATGAAGATGGAAAATCTGGTGTACGCGCCCTGCGCCGGCGCGGTGGGGAACATCAAGGTGAATGCGGGAGACAAGGTCGACGCGGGCGATCTTCTCCTCGTCATCGAATAGACGGCGTTGCAAGAAGCCAAGCGAGGAAGCGATGCAGTTCGAACTGACCGAAGAACAGGCGATGATCCAGGAGACGGCGCGGCGCTTCGCGGCGGAGGAAATCGCGCCGACCCTGGAGGCGGAGGAGAAGAAGCACGAGTTCAAGCAGGAGCGCGTCGCCAAGATGGGCGAGCTCGGCTTCTTCACCTGCGCGCTGCCGGAAGAGTTCGGCGGCAGCGGCATGGGCTTTACTGAGTCGGTGCTGATGGCGGAACAGATCGCCCGGGTCTCGGCCTCGTGGCGGCTGCCGTTCAACATGCAGAATCTCGGGCCGTCGCTGACCGTCGCCAAGTTCGGCACGTCGGAGCAGAAAAAGAAGTACATCCCGGGATGGGTCGCGGGCACGCAGCTCGGCTTTTTCGCCATGACCGAGCCCAACACCGGCTCGGACGTCGCCAGCATGAAGACGCACGCGATCGACAAGGGCGATTATTACGAGGTCCACGGCAACAAGATGTGGATCTCGCAGGCGCAGGTGGGCGACGCCGGCCTGCTCTACGCCTACACGGACCGCTCCAAGGGCAACAAAGGAATCACCGCCTTCATCATCGAGCCGAAGAAGATGAAAGGCTGCACCGCGATCCCGATCGAGACCAAGCTCGGCCTGCACTGCTCGCCGACCGGGGAGTTCGTCTTCGAAGGCATGCAGGTGCCGAAGGAGAACGTGCTGGGCAAGCCGGGCGACGGCTTTAGCGTCTGCATGTGGCAGCTCAACCAGACGCGGCTCGGCTGCGCCGCGGGCGCGCTCGGCGTGGCCGGCGGCGCGCTCGAGCTCGCCATCAACTACGCCAATGAGCGGACGCAGTTCGGCAAGGCGATCTCGAAACATCAGATGGTGCAGGCGCAGATCGCCGAGATGGTGGTCGAGCATCAGGCCGCGCAGATGCTCGTCTACCGCGCCGCCTGGCTGAAGGATCAGGGCAAGCCGAGCCAGTACGAGACCTCGGTCGCCAAGCTCGCCGCGTCGGAAGCCGCCGTGCATGCGGCGAACGAATGCATCAAGATTTTCGGCTCCTACGGCTTCTCGACCGAATTTCCCGCCGAACGCTTCTATCGCGACGCCAAGTCGCTGCAGATCGTGGAAGGCACGTCGAACGTCCAGAAGATCATCATTTCCGGCATGGCGTGCGGCTTCACGCCCAACCGGGACTAGTCAAACAACCATGGTCATTCCGGAAGCCGAGCGAAGCGAGGCTGTCCGGAATCCATAAGCCTGGTGTGAATATGGATTCCGGGCTCGCCGCTGCGCGGCGCCCCGGAATGACCCGCGAGGACATGTCATGAGACCCTATTTCGAAACAATGCCGAGCTTCGGCAAGGAGCTGAAGGAAAAGGCCATCGCCCGCACGCTGGAAAGCCGCAAGCAGCTCGAAGCGGTCGAAGCCGAGATCGCGGCGGCGCGGCAGGCGCGCATGGAGGTCGGCATCCCGGCGGCCGAGATCAACAAGCGCGGCTCGCTCACCGTGTGGCAGCGTCTCGACTATCTGATCGACCAAGGCAGCTGGTGTCCGCTGCACAGCCTGTACAATCCGGAGAACAATGAGGAAGGCACCACCAATGTGGTGGACGGGCTCGGCAAGATCGCCGGCCGCTGGGCGGCGATCATCGGCTTCGACAACAAGGTGCTGGCGGGCGCCTGGATTGCCGGCCAGGCCGACAACATCCTGCGCGTCACCAATCTCGCCAAGCGCCTGCACATTCCCCTCGTCTGGCTGGTCAATTGCAGTGGCGTGAAACTGCCCGACCAGGAGTTGTTCTATGCCGACCGGCGCGGCGGCGGCACCTGTTTCTACCGGCACGCCGAACTGGAGCAGATGGGCGTTCCGATTCTCGCCGGCATCTGGGGCAGCAATCCCGCCGGCGGCGGCTATCAGAGCATCAGCCCAACAATTCTGCTCGCGCACAAGGACGCCAACATGGCGGTGGGCGGCGTCGGCATCGTGTCGGGCATGTCGCCCAAGGGCGGCTTCGACGTCGCCGGACTGGAAGAGCTGATCGCGCGGACGCGCGACCTGCGCGAGCGGCCTCCGGGCAGCGTCGAGACGCATTACGAGGCGACCGGCTTCTTCACGCATGTGTTCGAGACCGAGGAGGCGGTGCTCGACGGCATCAAGGACTATATGCGGGCGATTCCCGCCTATGATCCCAAATTCTTTCGCGTGGCGGCGCCGGCCGAACCGCGGCTGCCGGTCTCGGACGTCTACCATCTCCTGCCGTTCAACCAGCGCGAAACCTATTCCTTCGACGACATTCTCGCGCGCCTGGTGGATGGCAGCGAGCATCTCGAGTTCCGCCCCGGTTACGGTCCCGAAATCTATACCGGCCTCGTCAAGATCGACGGCCTGCTGATCGGCGTGATCGCCAATCGGCAGGGGCTGTTGCCGCGCGGCTATCCGGAATACGCCAACTATCCGGGCATCGGCGGCAAGCTGTATCGCCAGGGCCTGATCAAGATGAACGAGTTCGTGACGCTGTGCGGCCGCGACCGCCTCCCGATCGCCTGGTTCCAGGACACGACCGGCATCGATGTCGGCGATATCGCCGAGCGCGCGGAACTGCTCGGGCTCGGCCAGTCGCTGATCTACTCGATCCAGCAGACCGATGTGCCGATGATGCTGACCGTGCTGCGCAAGGGAAGCGCGGCGGCGCATTACATCATGGGCGGACCGACCGCCAACCGCCACAACGCCTTCACGCTCGGCACGGCCGCGACCGAGATCTATGTGATGCATGGCGAGACGGCGGCCGTCGCGAGCTTTGCCCGGCGCGCGATCAAGGACAAGGACGCCGGAAAGCCGCTGCAGCCGATCGCCGACAAGATGAACGAGGTGGCGAAGAAATACTACGACACATCGCGGCCGGCCTATTGCGCGCAGCACGGCTTCGTCGACGAGATCGTCGATCTTAACGCGCTGCGCGGCTATCTGAAGGCGTTCGCCGGCGCGGTCTACCAGAACCCGAAATCGATCTGCCCGCGCCACCAGATGCTGTTGCCGCGCCTCATCAGGGGATGAGGCGTCGTATTCCCTTCTCGATCGCTAGC
>CAYGZV010000034.1:0-2587 GCA_964354425.1 uncultured Rhodoplanes sp.
TGGCGCTCCCTAGGGGACTCGAACCCCTGTTTTCGCCGTGAGAGGGCGACGTCCTGGGCCGCTAGACGAAGGGAGCGGACGCTGTGAGATAGCCCCGATCGCCGACCCGCGCAAGCCGGGCCGACCGGGACGTTCACTCGCCGTCGTCGTGGCTGCCGGCGAAGGCGGAGAAGCCGGCGAGATGCGCCGCATACCAGGCCGCGGTGACCGCGGGCGGGAACAACTGGCCGCGTGAGAACTGCCACAGCGCCACGAGACCGAGGCCTACCATCACGGCGAACTGCGGATCGATCGGCAGCTCCGGCCACTCCGCCTCTTCTTCTGCGGTCTCCACCAGCGCGAACAGGCCGGCCTGCTCCGCCGCCGCGCCGATCCGCGCGATCGGCGGACCATGCGCAATCACAATGCTGCCAGTGAACGGGCGCGCGTCGACATGATGAACCCCCGGCAGGGCCGACAGGCCGGTCGCGATCGCGGCGAAAAACACCGCGTCGCCACGCCGCTCGACAATGCGCAGCCGCGCCCGGCCGGGCATGGCGTGCACGAGCTCGGCCACGGGGAGATCGTCAAACATCGTCCGACCGCACCACGCGGGACCGCTTCACCGCGGCGCGCCGCCGCGCGGGCTGCATCGCCGCCGATGCGCCCGCCCCGGAGCCGCCCCCGTTCGGTGCGGTGGCCGCCTTTTCCTGCGCCGCGGCGAGCGCCGCCGCCAGGATTTCCGACGTGAGCTCCGATTTCGCCTCGGCAAAAAGGTCCTCGATCGCTTCGGCGATCTCGGCGCCGCGAACCTGCGCGGCATACATCGTCAACAGCGCCGTCTTCAGCGCCGACTTGGCGACCGGGCGGCCGCTCTTGACGAATTGCGGGCCGAACAGGGCGACCGCAAGCCCGCCCACGACCGCGCCGAGCGCGCCGGCCGCAATGCCTGAAAGCGGCGACATGTGCTGATGACTCCTCTTCGCTCACCCCGGCCGGACGACGCGACCCAGCCGAGTGCGCTGACATGGCAAACCTCGCGCGCCGGAGCATACGACAACTGCTCGTCTTGCCAAAGCCATCAGGAGCGCGCCGGACTGATCTTCGACCCACCCGAATGGGGACCGTCAAGCAACCGTCACGCATCCTTCACGGGCGGGACATGTCGGGGGAGGACATAGCGGCGCAAGCATCCGCGGGAGGATCTCATGCGCCTCGCAGAACTTGCCGTCATTGCCCTGCTCGCCTGCGCCGGCCCTGCGGTCGCGAACGAGCCGTTTCCCGCAACCCTCGCGGGACATATCGTCATTCCGGCGGAAACCTTCATCGATGCGCCGGCCGACGCGCCCGCCGACCTGAAGACCCCCGGCAAGTTCGCCGCGGGGCGCCGGGCTGAGGCCGCAGGCTCGATCGAGGGCAAGTCGTTCGACCGGCCCACCGGCGTGAAATACCCGTTCAGCGGCCAGCCCATCCAGGGCCATTCCGGCATCAAGACGATGGCCGACGGCAGCTTCTGGGTGATCACCGACAATGGCTTCGGCACGAAAGCCAACTCGCCCGACTCCATGCTCTATCTCAACCAGTATCGCTTCGACTGGGACAAGGGCGCGGCCGAGCGGCTCGCCACCATCTTCCTGCACGACCCGGACAGGAAGGTCCCGTTCCGTATCGCCAATGAAGCGACGGACAAGCGCTATCTCACCGGCGCGGATTTCGACATCGAGAGCTTCCAGCCGATCGGCGACAGGATGTGGATCGCCGACGAGTTCGGTCCGTATCTGCTGCGCGTCGATCGCAACGGAAAAGTCGAGGCGGTGTTCGAGACTATGGTCGACGGCAAGGCGGCGCGCTCGCCCGACCATTATGCGGTGACGTCGCCCGCGACGCCTGACGCGACCGCCGCGTTCAATGTGCGCCGCTCCAAGGGCTACGAGGGCATGGCCGCTTCGCCCGACGGCAAGTTCCTCTATGCGATGCTCGAAGGGCCGATGTGGGACGCCGAGAAGAAGGACTGGGAGAAGACCGCGGACGGCCGGGAGTATCTACGCATTCTCGAGTTCGATGTCGCCGGAGAGACATGGACCGGCCGGCAGTGGCGATACGTGCTCGAAGACAAGAATCTTGCGATCGGCGACTTCAACATGATCGGCCCGACCACCGGCCTCGTGATCGAGCGCGACAATGGCGAGGGAACCGCCGACAAGGCGTGCCCGGCGGGCGAGAAGCGGGCGGACTGCTTCCATAACCCGGCCAAATTCAAGCGCATCTACAAGATCGAGATGACGGACGCGAACGCCAATGGGCCGGTCCGCAAGATCGGCTATCTCGATCTGATGAAGATCGCCGATCCGAACAAGAAGGCGCGCAAGCCGCTGGTCGAGGGAGCGCTCGCCTTCCCGTTCTGGACCATCGAGAATGTCGACGTGATCGATCCCCAGCATATCGTCGTCGGCAACGACAACAATCTCCCATTTTCATCGAGCCGCGAGCCGAACAAGGCCGACGACAACGAGTTCGTGCTGCTGCGGGTCGAGGAATTCCTGAAGGCGCGCTGAAAGGAGAAAAGCGCGTTGATGCGGGCCGATTGCCCTGCGCCCTGCGCCCTGCG
>CAYGZV010000034.1:2687-3821 GCA_964354425.1 uncultured Rhodoplanes sp.
GCCCTGCGCCCTGCGCCCTGCGACGCCCGCGGCGGCGACAGCTATCGCAGCGGTTCCGCGGCCGGCGAGCGGCGGAACCGACCGCTTTTCCCGCTTTGCGTGCAGCGCCGATGCTGTCATGAAAATTTCATAACCAAACAACGAACTATAACCACGCTTTCGAACTTGAGTTGTCGAGACAGTGCCGTCCTCAGATCATATCGAGATCATTCGGTGTTGGACTTTACGCGCGACAGTAATATCCATCTCGGCCCAAATCCGAACCACAGCGGCGCCCATCCGATCGAGATCGCGATTAAGGACGTGAGCTTCTGGTACGGCGCCAAGCAGGCGCTCAAGCACGTCTCGCTCGACATTTTCCTCAAAGAGGTGATCGCCTTCATCGGTCCGTCCGGGTGCGGCAAGAGCACGCTGCTCCGCTGTCTCAACCGCACCAACGAAATCATTGCGCATTCCAGGATGGAAGGATGCATCCGGATGGACGGCGCCGACATCTACGCCGACGATGTCGACCCGCCGCTGCTGCGGGGCCGGTTCGGCTGGATTGCGCAGAAACCTAACCCGTTCCCATGGTCGATCCGCACGAATATCGTTTACGGCGCGCGGATTCAAGGCATCGTTTCAACCCGCAAGGAGGCCGACGAACTCGTGGAGCATTCGCTGCGTGCGGTCGGAATGTGGAACGAGGTGAAGGACCGGCTGGGCGAGCCGGGAACCGATCTGTCGGGGGGTCAACAGCAGCGGCTGTGCATAGCCCGCGCGATCGCAACCGAACCCGAAGTGCTCCTGATGGACGAGCCGTGCTCGGCGCTCGACCCGATCGCCACCGCGCGTATCGAAGAGCTCATCGACGAACTGAGCAATCGGTTCACGATCGTTATCGTCACGCATAATCTGCAACAGGCGGCCCGCGTCGCCCAGCGCACCGCTTTTTTCCATCTCGGCGAAGTGTTGGAGGTCGGCGACACCGAACAGGTTTTCATCCGGCCGCAGAGCACGCAATGTCTGAACTACGTCACTGGCCGGTACGGCTGAGCGAGGCGGACCCGGCGACGCGGAGCCGAGCATGATCCGGCGCGCGCGATCGGGCTACCAGCTCCCGAACGGGCGCTTCGCGAGATCGGCGTTGTAGAA
>CAYGZV010000034.1:3921-23098 GCA_964354425.1 uncultured Rhodoplanes sp.
CGCGATCGGGCTACCAGCTCCCGAACGGGCGCTTCGCGAGATCGGCGTTGTAGAATCGCCGATCGTGCGTGATCTCCTCGCCAATCCAGACCGGCCGGCAGAACTCCTGATCCCGGTTGGCGAGTTCGACCTCGGCGATCACGAGACCTGCGTTTTCGCCGGCGAAGACGTCGATCTCCCAGACGACTTCATCGATCGGAACTTCGTGCCGCGTTTTTTCGATGACGGCGCCGTCGCGCAGCCCCAGCAACTCCTCCGCATCGGCGACGGGTATGTCGTACTCGTATTCGTGGCGCATGACAGCGGGTTGCGACGTCTTGATCGTCAGGGTCGCCCGGTCCTCGCCATCAATGCGGATACGAATCCCGACGCGGCCGTTCTTGGTCAAATAGGCTTGGCGGATGCGGCGCTTGCGCGACACCGACGCCATCCAGGCACCATCCACCACGCGAAACTTCCGTTCAATTTCTATCGCCATTGTTGCGCTCACGCATGGTGTGCCGATACGGAACGTTTCTACTCTATACGCGCCAGCTTATCCGCGACAGTCTCATGACCGACCACTTTCGCAGAGCTGTTCCGCTGAAGGATCATACGCGGCATACGGAACGTTCTCGGACCCCAGCCGAAGCAGCCCGAACTACTTCAGGTTGCGGGGATGCGAATGCGCGGCGACGCCGCCGTCTGCGGCTGCTCGACGGCGGTCCCAACGCTCAGATAGACGAAGCCGTGCCGCACCAGATCTTCGGCGCGATAGATCTTGCGGAGATCGACCACGACCGGCGTCGCCATCAGGCGCCGGAGGCGGCCGAAATCGAGCGCGCGGAACTGCTCCCACTCGGTCACGATGACCAGAGCGTCGGCGCTATCCGCGCATTCATACGGACCGTCGGCGTAATCGACGTCTTCCAGCACCTTCCTCGCCTGCTCCATGCCGGCGGGATCATAGGCGCGGACGGTCGCGCCCATGTCCTGGAGCGCGGTGATCACCGCGATCGAGGGCGCTTCGCGCATATCGTCGGTGTTCGGCTTGAACGTCAGTCCGAGCACGGCGATCGACTTGCCGCGCACCGAGCCGCCGAGCGCGGCCGCGACTTTGCGCGCCATCGCCCGCTTGCGCACATCGTTGACGGCGACCACCGTCTCGACGATGCGCAAGGGGGAATCGCAATCCTGCGCGGTCTTGATGATCGCGAGCGCGTCCTTGGGGAAGCACGAGCCGCCAAAGCCCGGTCCGGGATGCAGGAACTTCGTCCCGATGCGGTTGTCGAGGCCGATGCCGCGCGCCACGTCCTTTACATCGGCGCCGACCTTTTCGCACAGATCCGCGATCTCGTTGATGAAGGTGATCTTGGTGGCGAGGAAAGCGTTCGCGGCGTATTTGATCAGCTCGGCGGCGCGCCGGCTGGTGTACAGGATCGGCGCTGCGTTGAGGTAGAGCGGGCGGTAAAGCTCGGCCATGACCTCGCGCGCACGCGCATCGTCGCTGCCGATGACGATCCGGTCGGGGTGCTTGAAATCCTGGATCGCCGCCCCCTCGCGCAAGAACTCGGGGTTCGACACGACGAGGACGTCCGCGTTCGGCCGCATCTGCCGGATGATGCGCTCGACCTCGTCCCCGGTGCCGACCGGCACGGTCGATTTCGTGACGACGACGGTAAACCCCGACAGCGCGGCGGCAATCTCGCGGGCCGCCGCGAACACGTAATTGAGGTCGGCATGGCCGTCGCCGCGGCGCGAGGGCGTGCCGACGGCGATCATCACCACGTCGGCCGCCTGCACGCTCTCCGCGACCTCGGTCGCAAAGCTGAGCCGCCCGCCATCCCTATTGGAGACGACCAGGTCGGCAAGGCCGGGCTCGTAGATCGGGAGTTCGCCGCGCCGCAGCGCGTCCACCTTCTCGGCATCCTTGTCGACGCAGATCACGTCATGCCCGAAGTCGGCGAAACACGCCCCGGAGACGAGGCCCACATAGCCGGCGCCGATCATTGCGACGCGCATATTGCTCTACTCCGCTGGTTCGCGAGGAATGGGCCCGACCGGTTCATTATGCGCCGGAGCCGCCCCGCACGACAACCGGCTGTGGCGGTTCGCGTTTGATGGCGTTTCGGCGGGAACGGCGGCGCCTCCATGCGGAAACGTCGTTACAGCCCGCTTGCGAATATGACACCGGGATTGCGCGATGTGGGTGACCACTTCGACAGTAAAGCTGTCCAGCCCGCTTTACATTCAACAAGAATTGACAAACGTTCTTAGGCTATTGGGGCTAAGAGCAAGACTCGGACTGGGGCTGCCATGGCCAAGGCCGGCGCGCCGCTGGAGCATTCGCGCGCCTTCCGGCTTTGTAAACGAGCAAGCGAACAAAATCGCGGCCAGCCGTGGCGTTTCACATCCCCCAGCCGAAGACAGGGATGACCAAGGCATGGGCGTAGCGCTCGTATTGATTCTTGTCGCTGTCGGCTCGGTCCTTTTCCACATCCTCAGCCCGTGGTGGTGGACGCCGATCGCCTCGAACTGGGGCTCCATCGACAACACGATCATCATTACCTTTTGGATTACCGGCATCGTTTTCACGGCCGTCGTGGTTTTCATGGGGTATTGCGTATACCGCTTCCGCCACCGCGAGGGCGGTCAGGCCGCCTACGAGCCAGAGAACAAGCGCCTCGAGGGATGGCTTACCCTGGGGACAGCGCTTGGGGTCGCCGCCATGCTCGCGCCCGGCCTCTATGTCTGGCACGAGTACGTCACCGTGCCGAAGGAGGCGACCGAGGTCGAGGTCATCGGCCGCCAATGGCAGTGGAGCTACCGCCTGCCCGGCAAGGACGGAAAACTGGGCAAGTCGGACGTCCAGAACATCAGCACGGACAATCCGCTGGGATTGGATCCGAACGACGCCGCCGGCCAGGACGACGTGATCATCGAGAGCGACGACTTGCATCTGCCGATCGGCAAGCCGGTCAAGGTCTTGCTCCGGTCGATCGACGTCCTGCATGACTTCTACGTTCCGGAGTTCCGGGCCAAGATGGACATGATTCCCGGCGTCGTGACCTATTACTGGTTCACGCCGACACGGACCGGCACATTCGAGGTCCTGTGCGCCGAACTGTGCGGCGTCGGACACTCGCAGATGCGCGGCAAGGTCCTCGTCGAGCAGCAAGAACAAAATCAGGCTTGGTTGGAAACGCAGCAGACATTCGCGCAGATCGCGGCGCGATCGAGGACAGCGGCGACGACGGACACGGCTCGGCCGTAAACAAGACAGCCGGCTTTGTTCGGGGCGGTACGCGCGGCGAAAGCTTCGCCGCCACGGCCCGTCGTCGAATCGAGTCAAGGAGGAGCAGTGATGGCCGATGTCGCCCTTGGCAAACAGGACTATGTCCCGCCGCCTGCCGAAGTGGAAGACGTAGAGCTTTCGCACCCGCACAGCTGGTGGACGCGCTATGTCTTCTGTCAGGACGCCAAGGTCATCGCCATTCAGTACTCGATGACCGCGATCGCCATCGGCCTGGTTGCGCTGGTGCTGTCCTGGCTCATGCGGCTCCAGCTCGGCTTCCCCGGCGTCTTCTCCTTCATCGACCCGAACCAGTATCTGCAATACATCACCATGCACGGCATGATCATGGTGATCTACCTGTTGACCGCTTTGTTCCTGGGCGGCTTCGGCAACTACCTGATCCCGCTGATGCTCGGCGCGCGCGACATGGTGTTCCCCTATGTCAACATGCTGAGCTACTGGATCTATCTACTCGCGGTGCTCGTGCTGGTGGCGAGCTTTTTCTTCCCCGGCGGCCCGACCGGCGCCGGCTGGACGCTCTATCCCCCGCAATCCATTCTCGCCGGCACGCCGGGAGAGAACGCCGGCATCATTCTGATGCTCGCCTCGCTCATCCTGTTCATCATCGGCTTCACCATGGGCGGGCTGAACTACGTCGTCACCGTGCTGCAGGGCCGTTGCCGCGGCATGACGCTGATGCGGATGCCGCTGACGATCTGGGGAATCCTCACCGCGACCGTGCTCGCGCTGCTCGCCTTCCCCGCGCTGTTCGTCGGCGCGGTGATGATGCTGTTCGACAAGGTGCTGGGGACGAGCTTCTTCATGCCGTCGCTGATCTCGATGGGAGAGCAGATGAAATACGGCGGCGGCAGCCCGATCCTGTTCCAGCACCTGTTCTGGTTCTTCGGCCATCCCGAGGTCTACATCGTCGCCCTGCCCGCCTTCGGCATCGTCTCCGACCTGATCGCGACGCATGCGCGCAAGAACATTTTCGGCTATCGCATGATGGTGTGGGCGATCGTGATCATCGGCGCGCTCAGTTTCGTCGTGTGGGCGCACCACATGTATGTGAGCGGGATGAACCCCTATTTCGGGTACTTCTTCGCCACGACGACGCTGATCATCGCCATACCGACGGCCATCAAGGTCTACAACTGGGTGCTGACGCTGTGGCGCGGCGACATCCATCTGACGCTGCCGATGCTGTTCTCGCTCGCCTTCATCGTCACGTTCGTGAATGGCGGGCTCACCGGTCTGTTCCTCGGCAATGTGAGCGTGGACGTGCCGCTGTCGGACACCATGTTCGTGGTCGCCCACTTCCACATGGTGATGGGAGTGGCGCCCATCATGGTGATCTTCGGCGCGATCTATCACTGGTATCCGAAGATCACCGGGCGCATGCTGAACGACGCGCTCGGCAAGATCCATTTCTGGATCACCTTTCTCGGCGCCTATGCGATCTTCTTCCCGATGCACTATGTCGGCCTGATGGGCATCCCGCGCCGTTATCACGACATCGGCGACCTGGCTTTCGTCCCGGCCTCGGCGCATTCGCTCAACGCCTTCATCAGCATCATGGCGCTGATCGTGGGCGTCGCGCAGATCATCTTCCTGTTCAACCTGTTCTGGAGCCTGCGCTACGGCAGGGATGCCGGCGGCAATCCGTGGCGGGCGACCACGCTCGAATGGCAGACGCCCGAGACCCCGCCCGGACACGGGAACTGGGGCAAGGAGCTGCCGGTCGTCTATCGCTGGGCCTATGATTACAGCGTGCCGGGCGCGAAGGAGGACTTCATCCCGCAAAACCAGCCGCCGGCGGCGGCGCGAACGGCCTGAGCTTGATCGGAGCAAGAAGTTGCAAGGGACAGATACAACGCATGCCCGCGCCCGTCGCCGCCGGTAGAGCCGTCGCTCTTCCATCATCCTTCCCCGCACAGCGCAGAACTGTCCGGCAAAATCTCGGCTTCACCTCTCCCCGGCGGGGAGAGGTCGGGTTCCGAGCGCAGCGAGGAATCCGGGTGAGGGGGACACAGACGAAATCAATAGTCCCCCTCACCCGGCTCGCATCTCATTTCATTCGATGCTCGCCGACCTCTCCCCGACGGGGAGAGGTGAAACCGATCGTGCAGAGGAACGCGGCGCTGTGATTTTCGTCCTCCTCTTCGTCGCGATCATTGCAGCCATCGTCATCTGGTGGCTGTCGCGGCAGCGGCTGTTCGCCAAGCCGTGGCTGGAGGAGGGCCTGGCCGGCGAATTCCCCGGCGCCGGCGCATCCAAGCTGCCGGCCGCAAAGATCGGCCTGGGCGTGTTCCTCGCGGTCGTCGGCTCGCTGTTTGCGCTGTTCCTGTCCGCCTACGCCATGCGCATGGACATGGCCGACTGGCGGCCGCTGCCGGCCCCGGGCGTGCTGTGGCTCAACACGGGCCTGCTCGTGCTCAGCAGCGTCGCGATGCAATGGGCGCAGGTGAACGCGCGCCGCGACGACATCGAGGGCGTGCAGACCGGCTTGCTCGCAGCGGGCGCCCTGGCGCTTGCATTCCTCGCCGGCCAGATCGTCGCGTGGCGTCAGCTCGACGCGGCCGGCTACTATCTCGCGAGCAACCCGGCCAACACGTTCTTCTACCTGCTCACCGCGCTGCACGGGCTGCACCTCCTCGGAGGCGTCTTCGCCCTGGGCCGCACGACCGCCAAGGCTTGGCGCGGGCTCGCGATCGACAAGCTGCGGCTCAACGTCGAGCTCTGCGCCATTTACTGGCACTTCCTGCTCTTGATCTGGCTGATCCTGTTCGGCCTGGTATTGCTGGGAGCAGACGCCTCACTCGCCAATTTCATCGAACTTTGCACGTCGGTGCTCAGAGGCACGAGATAGGTCGAGAAGCGATGGCTGAAACCACAGTGGCGAACACGGGACAACCGCAAAAGCTGCTTCCGGGAATGGAGGGCTTTGTCGCGGACTGGTCGTCCGACCAGCGCGCGTTCAAGAAAGTGTCCTGGGGGAAGGCCATGATGTGGATCTTCCTCCTGAGCGACACCTTCATCTTCAGCTGCTTCCTCATCTCCTACATGACGGTGCGGATGTCGACCACCGTGCCGTGGCCTAACCCGAGCGAGGTGTTCGCGCTCCATATCGGCGGCCAGAACGTCCCCCTCATCCTGATCGCGATCATGACCTTCGTGCTGATCTCGTCGAGCGGCACGATGGCGATGGCGGTGAATTTCGGCTACCGGCGCGACCGCGTGAAGACTGCGGTCTTGATGCTCGTGACCGCGGCCTTCGGCGCGGCCTTCGTGGGCATGCAGGCGTTCGAGTGGACCAAGCTGATCTCGGAAGGGGTCAGGCCCTGGGGCAATCCCTGGGGCGCGCCACAATTCGGCTCGACCTTCTTCATGATCACCGGGTTTCACGGCACGCACGTGACCATCGGCGTGATCTTTCTCTTGATTATCGCGCGCAAGGTCTGGCGCGGCGACTTCGATACCGGACGGGCGGGCTTCATGACCGGCCGCAAGGGCCGCTACGAGATCGTCGAGATCATGGGCCTGTACTGGCACTTCGTCGATCTGGTCTGGGTGTTCATCTTCGCGTTCTTTTATCTCTGGTGAGGAGGCGACATGGCGCAGGCAACCGGCCACGCATCCGCGCAACCCGCGGCGCACCCAGCCGCGCATGAAGAGGCGCAGCAACACCCGATCAAGCTCTATCTCGTGGTGTGGGGATGGCTGTTCGTCCTCAGCCTGTTCTCCTACCTCGTCGACTTTTTCCACCTGCAGGGCCTGCTCCGGTGGTCTCTGATCCTGCTGTTCATGATGCTCAAGGCAGGGCTGATCGTCGCCGTGTTCATGCACATGGCATGGGAGCGGCTAACGCTGATCTATGCGATTCTGATCCCGCCCGCGGTTCTCTTGGTGTTCATCGCGATCATGGCGGTGGAGTCGGACTATACGCACTGGCTGCGCGAGGTGTTCTTCCGACTGGGAACGTGACGCCCGACAACCGAAGCAAGGGCGGCGCTTGCGCAGCTCGCAGCATCAGACAAGAACGCCCGGTTCGCGCTTGCGAGCCGGGCGTTCGTTCAGTCACCGCCGGCCATAGCGCGCGCGCGACGCCGGGTCTTGGAACGCTCAGGCGGCGGATCCTGCGGCAGGCCGCGGATCGCCGGGCTCCACGAGCTTGCGATAGAGGTGCCAGGTCGCATGGGCGAGCACGGGCATCACGACCGCCAGTCCGATGAAGAACGGCAACGAGCCGATCGCGAGCGATACGCCGACGATCAGGCCCCAGACCGCCATCACCAGGGGATTGGCGAGAACCGCCCTGACCGAGGTCTGCAGCGCGACGACCGCGCCGATGTCCCGGTCGATCAGCAGCGGGAACGAGACCACGCCGATGGTGAGCGCGACGACGGCGAACAGGAAGCCGAGCGCATGGCCTGCGATGATCAAAACCCAGCCTCTGGTGGTGGTGAAAATCTCGGACAGGAATTGCCCGATCGAGTCGGGCGGCGCCGAACCGAACAGCGCGTCATAGAGCCAGAGCGCGGTCGCAAGCCAGATGACGAACACGACCATCAGCACAAACCCGACCGCGCCGATGGCGTCGAGCGAGGGACAGCGCAGGACGCCGAATGCGTCGGTCCACGACACCTCGCGACCGAGCTCCCGCTGCCGGCTCATCTCGTAAAGGCCGATCGCGGCAAACGGCCCGATCAAGGCGTAGCCCGCCACCATCGGGAAAAGGAGCGGCAACACCTGATACCCGAAAGTCAGGCGGGCCAGGAACAAGCCAACAATCGGGTAGATGATGGCGAGAAAAATCAACTGGGTCGGCGCCGCCAGGAAATCATCGATGCCCTTCGCCAGCGCGTCCTTCAGATCGGCGAAGCCGATCTTGCGGACGGCCGGCGCCAGGGGGATTTCGTTTGCGCCTGTCATAACGTGCAGATTGGGCATTGCGCGCCTCCCATAATGTCCAACGTTGAGTGCTTTGCACGAGGCGCCGGAAACCCGGACGCCTCGAAAGTCACGTGGATTCTTTGTCGCACTATTGTTCCGCTATCGGCGGCTGGGCGGCAAACCGGCCTGAAAGGTCCCATTGCTGCCGAGAAACGCCTGCGGATTCGTTTAGCCTAACCGAAAGCCGATACGCGTCAACCGGCGGCCCGATCACGAAACGCTTTGTCCTTTGCCTGTGTTGCCGCAGCCGGCGGAACCAGCACCTTCAGAACGCGCGGCCTGATTTCATAGACGAGCGGCGCCCGCTCGCGCACGAGTTCGCCATCGGTCGTGACCCAGGCCCGCGACCGGTTGCTGCCGATGGTGACGCGCTGCGCGCGAACGCTCTGGATTCCCGGATTGTCGCGCCAGGCTCCCGTCAGCAGGTCGGCGCCGGCTTTCAACTTACCGAGCGCGCCGGTGTCTTCGACGATGTGGAGTTCGAGCGTGCCCTCGTCCAGAGAAGCGCGCCGCCACTCCTCGCCGGAAAAGCAATTGACCGTCACCAGCACGGCGACGGAGTCGATCTGCCGCGCGCGGCCATCGACCGAAATGTCCAGCGTGAACCGGCCGGCTCTCCGGAGCGCGCGCGCGGCCGCCGCCATGACGCGCAGCACCTTGCCCGGAAAATCGCGCGTCTCCTCGCGGGCGCGCGCCATCTGGCTGAAGAAGCCGACGCCGGACAGGGTGTGAAAAGGTCGGCCGTTGAGCACGCCCAGATCGATGGCGTGCGGAACCGCAGCCTCGATCGCGTCGATCGCCCCGTCGAGGTCGGTCGGAACGCCGATGTCGCGGGCGAGCAGATTGACCGTGCCGAGCGGCAGAACGCCGAGCGCCTTGCCGGTGGCGGCGAGCTTTTGAGCGGCATAACCCGCGCTGCCGTCGCCGCCGCCCACGATAATTGTGTCGTAATCGGAGCGGGCGCCGCGATCGATGGCGCGCGCAATGCGCCGCCCGTGCGCGAGCACCACGTCGACCGAGCGGCCCGGTCGCGCAAAACGGCGCTGCAGCTCGGCCTTGACCTCGCGGGGGTCACGGTCGAGCAGCGATCCCGCGCGTTCATTCAGCACGATGAGGATGTTTTGCATCAGGCCGATCAGAAGAACGGCAGGACATCTGCCGCTTGCCCCGCTGCATGGCGGTCGAACGCAAACGCGGCATCTGGCCCGATGTTCCTTGGCGGAGCCGCCGGCATGCAGCGCCGTCACCGCGAGCCGCAGCATTGCCTCGGCAGATCGCAAACCGTGGCGAGCCGACCGTGGCGCTCAGCCGCGGCGCTCGCTATATCGTGGCGAACAGCCGGACGCGGCCCTGCAAGGAGTGGCGCATGTTTCCTCGACCCACCAGCGTCTTCATCACGCGCGGCGTCGGCGTTCACCGCTATCCGCTGACCGCGTTCGAGTATGCGCTGCGGGACGCCGACATCGAACAGCAGAATATCGTATCCGTGTCCTCGATCCTGCCGCCGCATTGCCAACTCATCGCGCGCGAGGACGGCATTCCGACCTTGAGCGCCGGCGAGATCACGTTCTGCGTCATGGCCCGCGCGGAGACCAACGAGCCGGGCCGCCGGATCGCCGCCAGCATCGGATTGGCGCGGCCGAAGGACCTCTCGCTCTATGGCTACATTTCCGAGCACCACGGCTTCGGCATGACTGAAGCGGAAGCCGGCGAATATGCCGAGGATCTGGCGGCCACCATGCTTGCCTCGACGCTCGGGATCGAGTTCGATCCCAATGCCGGGTGGAACGAGCGCAAGCGCGTCTACGAGATGAGCGACCTGATCGTCGACAGCATGTCGGTGACGGCGGTGGCCGAGGGCGCCGCCAATGGCGATTGGACCTGCGCCGTCGCGGCGGCGGTGTTCCGCTTCACGCCGCTGACGGGCGAGTGATGAGCGAGCCGCCGACCTTCGCCGTTCCACCCACCTTCCTCGGCCTGCCAGGCGGCCCCGGCGCCGCCATCTGCATCGCGGGAATTCCGCTCGATATCGGCGTCACCAATCGGAGCGGGGCGCGGTTCGGCCCGTCGGCGATCCGCCAGGCAAGCCGCATGCTGATCGACGGCGCCCATCCCTTTCACTGGGTCGATCCGCGGCGGCTGCAGCTCGCCGATATCGGCGACTTCGCCATCGCTCTCGGCGACATTCCGAAAAGCCTGGCGGCGATCGAGCAACAAGCGTCGCGCATCGACCATCTGGTCGCGCTCGGCGGCGAGCACGGAATCAGCCTCCCTCTTCTCCGCGCCCTCGCCAAGAAGCGGGGGCCGCCCGCGCTCATCCATTTCGACGCGCATGTGGATACCTGGCCGGAGAATTTCGGCCAGATCTACGCGCATGGCTCGGTGTTCTATCACGCGATCGAGGAGGGCCTGATCGAGCCGCGCCGGACGGTGCAGATCGGGATTCGCTCGCCGGTCGCGCGCAGCATCTACGACTGGACGCTGGCCCGCGGCGTGACGATCATTCCGGCGCAGGAGGTTCACGAAGCCGGCCCGGCCGACATTGCGCAGCGTATCCGCGCGGTTGTGGGTGACGCGCCGGTCTACCTGAGCTTCGACATCGATGCGCTCGATCCCGCCTTCGCTCCGGGAACCGGGACGCCGGAAATCGGCGGGCTTTCGAGCTGGCAGGCGCAGGCGATCATCCGCCGGCTGACCGGCCTCGATTTCGTCGGGATGGACGTCGTCGAGGTGTCGCCCGCGTACGACACCGCCGAAATCACGGCGCTGGCTGCCGCGACGATGGCCTGGGAATATCTCTGCCTGCTGGCGCGCGCACGGCTCGCGCCGTGATCTCTCCCGTTCGCAATCCGCGAGTCAGGCCGAGCGCGGCTGCGCCGCGGCGGCGTACAGGTTCTTGTTCTCCTCGCGCAGCACGTTCTTCTGCACCTTGCCCATCGTGTTGCGCGGCAGGTCGGGGACGAAGATCACGCGCTTCGGTAGCTTGAACCTGGCGAGCCGCTCCTCCAGCGCGGCGATCACGGCCGCCTCGGTGAGGCTCGCGCCGGTCTGCGTCACCACCACCGCGGTGACGCCTTCGCCGAAATCCGGATGCGGGCACCCGATCACCGCCGATTCGACGACGCCCGGCAAGGCGTCGATCTCGCTCTCCACCTCTTTCGGGTAGACATTGAAGCCGCCGGAAATGATCAGGTCCTTGGCGCGGCCGACGATGTGCACATAGCCGCGCGCGTCGATCTTGCCGACATCGCCGGTGATGAAGAACCCGTCCGGACGGAACTCGCTCGCGGTCTTCTCCGGCATGCGCCAATAGCCCGCGAACACGTTCGGCCCGCGCACCTCGATGATGCCGATCTCCTCCTGCGCCAGCACCCTGCCGGTGTCCGCATCGGCGATGCGCAGTTCGACGCCCGGCAGCGGAAACCCGACCGTGCCGGGGATGCGCTCGCCGTCATAGGGGTTCGAGGCGTTCATGCCGGTTTCGGTCATGCCGTAGCGCTCGAGAATGGCGTGGCCGGTGCGCGCGGCGAACTCGCGATGCGTCTCGGCGAGCAGCGGCGCGGAGCCGCAGGTGAACAGCCGCATATGCGCGCACAGGTCGCGGGTGAAAGCGGGATGCTGGAGCAGCCGCGTGTAATAGGTCGGCACGCCCATCATCGCCGTCGCCCTCGGCAGCAGGCGGATCACCTCGTCGGCGTCGAACTTCGGAAGAAACAGCATGGTTCCGCCGGCGAGCATCAGCGTGATCGCCGCGGTGAACAGACCGTGGGTGTGATAGAGCGGCAGCGCGTGCAGAAGCACGTCGCGGTCGGTGAAGCGCCAGTACGACGCAAGCACGTCCGCGTTGGAAGACAGATTGCGATGGCTCAGCATCGCTCCCTTGGAGCGTCCGGTGGTGCCGGACGTGTAGAGGATCACCGCAAGCTCGGATTCCTCGCGCGGAACATCGGCGAAATCCACAGACGATTGCGCGGCCAGCTCGATGAGCGAGCCCTGCCCGCTCGCGTCCAGCGTGTCGACGGCGGCGTTGCGGGCCTGCGCAATCGCGCCGACGCCCTCTCGCCTGGACGGATCGCACACGACGAGCCTGGGCTCCGCGTCGCCGATGAAATAATCAAGCTCGGCGATCGTGTAGGCGGTGTTGAGCGGAAGGTAGACGGCGCCCGCGCGCATGCTCGCGAGAAACAGCAGCAGGTTGTCCGGCGTCTTTTCCACCTGGACCGCGACCCGGTCGCCGGGCTTGACCCCGCGCCGGACCAGCGCATGGGCGAGCCGGCCGGAGCGCGCGAGCATCTCGCCATAGCTGATGCGCTCGCCGGCAGCCGTCTCGATCAGGCTCCTGTCCGCGGCGGGCATGCGCGCGCGGACCAGGTGAAACAGATTTCCGGACATGGGTGGCCTCGTGGGCGATCGCTCTGCGCTGAAAGCAGGCGGACGAGGAGAAAACCATTATCAGAATGGACGCCCGATCGACACACCACGCGGTCCGTCGCGCCCCCCGCCTAGGCGGAGGGCGACGCCGGCTCCACCTTGGCCGGCGTTGGCACGAGCGCGCGGGCGGGCCGAGCGAGCTTGCGCACGGCGTTCGCGGCAATGATCGCGCGATTTTCCGCGAAGGTCTCATGGTTCTTTTCGATCTCGCCGAGATCGTAGAGGTAGTTGACCATCAATCCGAAGGATTGGTCGCGGCCGCGCGGAGACAGGTCGGCCGGCCAGTTCAGCCGTTCGAGCCGGGCGCCGTTTCCGAGATGGAAACGCGCCACCTGGTCGACCGGAAAGCCGCGGCGGTCGCGCGCCGTCATGTAATAGGTCGCGGCGGCGCGCAGGATGGGGTCGCGCAGATCGGCGAGCGCAGCCTGGTCGGTCCACCAGCCCTCCTCGTCGAGCCGCGCGAGCGCCACCCGGTCGTTCTCCGGCAGTGTCGGCCATTCGGACGCCGTGCGCTCGCGCTTGAGCCACGCGGCGAAATTGGGCGCGGGCGAAAGGGTCACGAAGGTCGACAGCCGCGGGAAATCGCGGGAGATCTCCGCCACCACCTGCTTGATCAGGAAATTGCCGAAGGTGACGCCGGCGAGCCCGCGCTGGCAGTTGGAAATCGAATAGAACACCGCCGTGGTGGCCCGGTCCGGATCGAGCGGAACGCGCTGCGCGCCCAGGATCGGCGCAATCCCGCCCGGAATCTCCTTCGTGAGCGCCACCTCGACAAAGATCAACGGGTCGTCGATCAGCGCCGGATGGAAAAACGCGTAACAGCGCCGATCCGGCGGGTCGATGCGGGCGCGCAGATCGTTCCAGTCATGGATCTGATGCACCGCCTCGTAGAGGATGATCTTTTCCAGCACCGCCGCTGGCGTCGACCAGTCGATCCGGCGCAGCACGAGGAAGCCGCGATTGAACCAGGCGGCGAACAGATGGCGGAAGTCGGTGTCGATCGGCGCGAGCTCGGGACGGCGGATCATCGCATGGAGAAGCTGCTCGCGCATATGCACCAGCGCCGCCGTGCCCTGCGGGGCGAGATTCAGCCGCCGAAACAGCTCCTGCCGGCGCGGCTCGGTCGCCTTGTGCAGTTCGTTCGCCGTCGTGTCGGAGGGCGATCGCTGCCAGGCCTCCAAGGCCGCCTCGATCCGCGCGCGGTCCGGCCCGAAGCGCGACAGCAAAGTCTCGAAAAAGGCGATGCGCGGGCCGGTCTTCAGCTCGTCATAGCGGGTGAGGATCTCCCGCGCGAGCGCCACCCCGGACGCTTCCCCGCGGATCGACAGGAGCTGTTCGCACAGTTCGGCGAGGCCTTCGGAAAAGGCGAGACCGGGAGGCTCGCGCCGGCGCTCGATCAGCGCGCGGCCACGCTCGGTGATGCTCTGCAACAGCTCGCCGAAAAAAGAAGTGTTCATTGGCTCCGCCCCGCCACCGGTCCCATGAGAGTATCGGGCACCAAGTGGCGATTTCCGGGAATATACACAAGATGCCGCTCCCCAGCAGCATCGCGATCACATAGGGAATGGCGCCCAGCAGGATGGTGCGGGTCGGCGCTTCCCCTGCTCCAGCCGTCCTCCGAGGGCGTCGCGATCCCGCCATCGAGCACATACATGACCCCGAACACGATCGCGAGAAAATGGCGCGCATCCTCGGCAGCGACTCGAACTTCCCGCGCCAACTGTAGCGAAACTCGGGAGCGCAGGCGCGAAAGCCCTGGAGCCGCAGGCATGACCCCGACGCCGCCGTGACCCCCGTTCCGACCTATCGGTTCGCTCCGAGCCCGAATGGCCATCTTCACCTCGGCCACGCCCTGTCGGCCTGCCTGAACTTCGACGCCGCGCAAGCGACGGACGGGCGCTTCCTGCTTCGGATCGAGGACATCGACCGGACGCGCTGCCGCCCGGAGTTCGAGGCGGCGATCTACGCGGACCTCGCCGGGCTCGGCCTCGCATGGGAAACGCCGGTGCGGCGGCAGACGGACCAGTTCGCCGCCTATCAAGCCGCATTGGCCCGTCTGGCGGCGATGGGCCTCGTCTATCCCAGCTTCGAGACCCGCGCCGACATCGCCCGCCTGGTCGCGGAGCGGGAACGGACGGGCCCGTGGCCGCGCGACCCCGACGGCGCGCCGCTCTACCCGGGAGACGCCCGCCGGATGGACGCCGCCGAGCGCGCCCGGTGGATCGGGAGCGGCGAACCCTGTGCGCTGCGCCTCGACATGGCCGCGGCGCTGGCGCGCGCCCCTGCGTCGCTGACCTGGCGCGAGCAAGGCTGCGGACCGGACGGGCAAACCGGGATCATCCCCGCCAGCCCGGCCGACTGGGGCGATGTCGTGCTCGCCCGCAAGGAGACGCCGACGAGCTATCACCTCTCGGTGGTCGTCGACGACGCGGCGCAGGGGGTGACCCATATCCTGCGCGGGCAGGACCTGTTCGCGGCGACGAGCGTCCATCGCCTGCTGCAGGCGCTGCTCGAGCTTCCGGCGCCGACCTACCGGCACCATCGACTGATCCTCGACGCCGACGGGCGCAAGCTCGCGAAGTCGACCGGGGCGACCGCGCTCCGCGCGCTGCGCGCGCGTGGGGTCAGCCCGGCGGCGATCCGCCGGATGGTCGGTCTCTGAGCGCCCACATGCGCTTGATCAAGGGTCGCGCTATGGTGCAGGAAGGCGGCGCGCGCCGGCCCCCGGCCTTCGGCCGTCACCTTGCGAGGCAACCATGGGTTCCACCAACGCAGTCGGCATTTGGCTCGCTTGCGTCGGCGCGCGCAAAGGGCGCTCTCCGCACGTTCGGCGCCGCGTGCTGGCCGCCCTCGGCGCGGCGCTCGCCTTGCTGGTTCTCGCCCCCGCGCTGCCGAGCGCAGCGCCCGCCGACCAGCCATCGGGCATGGCGGTGTCGGTCGTCCGGGTAAAGCGGGAGTGCTTTTCCGACGTTGTCCGCGTCACCGGCACGGTCGTCCCCAAGGAAGAATTGCAGGTGCGGGCCGAGGTCGAGGGCGTGCGGGTCGCTCAGCTGCTGGTCGAGACCGGAGACAGCGTGACGGCGGGACAGGTGCTCGCGCGCCTCTCCCGCCCGCAGGGGATGAACGTGCCGGCGTCGAGCCTCGCCGTGCAGGCGCCCGCCGCCGGCATTATCGGGCGCATGATGACCCAGGTCGGGGCGATGGTGGCGATGGCCGGCCCGCCCATGTTTCTCATCATCGTCGGCGGCGAATTCGACCTGCTGGCGGAAATTCCCTCCACCCGGATCGGCAAGATCGCGGTCGGCCAGCCCGCGCAAGTGGATGTCGTCGGCGTCGGAGTGATTTCCGGCCGCGTGCGCACGGTGTCGCCGGAGATCAACATCGCGAACCAGACCGGCCAGGCCCGCATTTCGCTCGGCGCCGACACGCGGCTGAAAATGGGCACGTTCGGCCGCGCCAGCGTGGAGATCGGGACGAGCTGCGGCACGAGCGTCCCGCTGTCGGCGATTCTCTACGGTCCGCTCGGGCCCGTCGTGCAGGTCGTGCGCGACAACCGCATCGAGACGCGGCCCGTTCCGATCGGGCTGCTGGCGGGCGGCAATGTGGAGATCCGGCAGGGGCTGAGCGACGGCGACCTCGTGGTCAAGCGGGCCGGAACATTCCTGCGCGAGGGCGACCGGGTGCGCCCCTTCGTCGAAGACGAAGCAAGCGCGGAGCGGTAGAGCGCGTTCCGCCCGCCTCAACTCGACTTCATGAGCGGGTTTATCGGAAGGAAAGTCAGCAGCGCAAACAACGGCACGAGGGCCAGCGCCGCCCAGGCCATATAGGCGAAGAAATTCGGCATCTTGACCCCGTTCTGCTTGGCGATGGCGTACACCATGTAGTTCGGCGCATTACCGATATAAGTCAGCGCGCCCATATAGACCGCGCCCATGGAGATCGACGCAAGGGTGCCGGCAAGCGGTCCCATCAACTCCTTTGCGTCGCCGCCCGCCAGTTCGAAGAACACGAGATAGGTCGGCACATTGTCGAGAAGGGCCGACAACAATCCGGCGAGCCAGAAATAGGCGACTTCGTTCGGCGAACCATCAGGCGCGCTGACCACCGAAAAAACCCAGGAAAACGCGCCGTTCCGCCCCGCCTGGAGCATCATCAAGACGGGAATGATCGCGACGAAGATGCCGGCGAATAGCTTCGCGACCTCGCGAATCGGCTCCCACTCGAATTCATTGGCTTTGCGGTGCGTCTCGGGCGACGCCCACAGGGACAGCGCCGCAATCGCCAAAAGGCTTACGTCACGGACGAGATTCTGCAGCTCGACCCTGGTCCCGTAGACGTCGAAGCTCACGCCCGGCTTCCATTGCGCCGAAATCAGAACGCTGGCGATGATGAACGCAATGAACAGGAAGTTGATCGCGCCGCGTACGCCGACGGGTTCGGCGGCCGGGACGGACGACCGCGCATCATTCCTGCAATGCCAGACGTCCACCGCGAGAAAGGCCGCGAGCAGCAGCCCGGCGACCAGCAGCGTCTGCTGCCACAGATTCTGCGCTGGCCAGAAGAAATCCACGCCTCGCAAGAAGCCGGCGAACAGCGGCGGATCGCCCAACGGGCTCAGCGCGCCTCCGACATTGCCGACGAGAATGATGAAGAAGATCACCACATGCGCGTTGTGGGGCCGCGCCGCATTGGCGCGAATCAGCGGTCGAATCAGAATCATCGCCGCGCCGGTGGTGCCGACAATGCTCGCCATCACCGTGCCCAGCGCGAGCGCCGCCGTATTCACCAAGGGCGCGCCCCGCAGGCGCCCGGTGACCAGGATGCCGCCCGCCACGGTGTAGAGCGCAAACAGCAACACGATGAAACTGACATACTCGGCAAGGATCGCGTGAATAACCGCCGCGAGCGCCGCGGGAGCGCCATAGACGATCGCGATCGAACCGATCGCCAGCAGGGACCAGCCTGCCGCGATTTTTCCGTAGTGGCGGTGCCAGATTCTTGGAAACAGCAGTGGGCCGGCGGCGATGGACAAGAGCGTGCCGACGAATGGCAGCGCCCAATACCATCCCATCCCGGCGCCATCGATCGGCGCAGCCGCTTGGGCCGGCGACGAAACAAGCGCCGCTGCTGCGGTGAGCCCGCCGAAAACGAGCCGGTGAGTCATCAATCGTCCCTTGCTGAATCCTGCAGTGCTACCGACCGGCGATGCGGCTAGGCGGCGTGGGGTTGTGGGGCTGATCCATTGTCACAATCGATCGCCGGCCTGACATGGCGGGAAACCTGTTTGGGAACAAGCCTTCCGTCGGGCGGCGCGTCGACGCGACCTGCCGCGAACGAAACCACCCGTCGGCCACGGCCGGACGCTCTTGACCCTTGGCTATTCGCGCTGGAGATTATGCAGCCGTCGAATTCCCGCTTATGGCCGAGTGGTTCGCGCGATCGAATGCGACCGAGCGTCGCCGCGCCCGAGGATCATCGCGCAATCGGCTGCGGTGTAACCCCATCGATCGCGGCGTGTAGAGGAGATCGCGGCGCGGCCGGGCGGCGCTGCCGTCTGGGCGCTAAGATACTGTGATAGCTCGATTTCCAGCAGCGCTTGGGGGATCGATCAGCCGCCATTGGCCTTAAATTGACCGCCATTTGATAAGAAGTCTATAAACGAAAGACGCGGCGTGCGGGGAGAAGGAATGCGGCTCGCTATCGAGCTCAGCGGCAGGCGCCGGTTGACGTGGCTCGCAATGATCGCGGTGGCCGCCGCCGCCAGCTTCGCCTGGGCGCTGGGCGTGAAATCCGCGCACGAGGCCCAGTCTTCCGCCGCCGCAATGATCGCCGCCCGTTTTCCCGCCGAGTGGATCGCGCACACGCCCAAGTCTGCGGCGGCGTTTGTTCTTGCGCACGCTTTGCAGCAGGAAACACCGACGCCCGACAACTCCCTCGATTGGCTGTCGCCCGCGCTGCTGTTCGATCCGGCGCATCAGGATGTGACGAGCAGCCTCGGGGCAGGACTGCCGGTCCCGCGCTTCGAGCCGAACGAGAACGGGGCCGTCCCGGCGGCGCCAGCTCCTCGCGTCCCCAGCCGGACCGCCACTCTGCTCAACGATGCGCAGATCGCGAGCATCAAGAGCCGGCTCGATCTCAGCCCCGAGCAGCAGCAGCTTTGGCCTCCCGTCGAAGCTGCGCTCCGCGGGGTAGCCTGGCGGGGCTCCCGCGACAAGCTGGACAGCAAGACGGCGACGCTCGACCCCAAGGGGATCGAGAACCTGAAGACCGCGCTCATCCCGTTCATCAAGAAACTGCGCGCCGAGCAGAAGGACGAGTTGCGGATGATCGCGCATCTGATGGGCCTCGAAAGGCTGGCGTCGCAACTCTGACCGCCGATTCTCCTCGCCGGCGATCGACTCGCCGCGCACAAGAAGGATCACGAGCGCCTGCTTGACGATATCCGCGACATCATGGACGACTTGGTTGATGAGGCGCAAACCGCCAGCGCTCTTGCCGGGCGGCTCGAAGCATGGTTTT
>CAYGZV010000035.1:0-2343 GCA_964354425.1 uncultured Rhodoplanes sp.
TGGCCCGCAAAGTGCATAGTTCGCCGCATCTGACATCTGCGTGAAAGGACGCAATTCAGCCGCGGCCGGCTGCCAGATTGCGCCGGCTGCGTGTTATCAGATCGCGGGAATTACGCCGGAGACTGACGAATTCGCACCTGGAAGACCAGTTTGCGTCAAAAGGCCAAGCGGGCAGGCGACGCCGGCCGCGCGCGGCCATCGGCCGTCATCGAGCCGGCCCTGTCGCGTGCCCGCTGGGCCTTGCTGTGGGAACGGCTGTGGCCCGCTTTGGCGCTGCCGGCGGCGGCGGTCGGTATGTTTCTGGCCGCCTCGTGGTTGGGCCTGTGGCTGCAGCTTCCGCCGGCCGGCCGGTTGATCGGGGTCGCCCTTTTCGGCCTGCTTCTCCTCGCCGCCCTCATCCCGCTCGCGCGGGTGCGTTTTCCGTCGATGGCCGAAGGATTGCGCCGGCTCGACCGCAATTCCGGGCTCGCGCACCGGCCGGCGACCGCCGCGGCCGACACGATCGCAGGCCCGCAAAGCGACCCCTGGTCGCTCGCGCTCTGGCAGAGTCATATCGCGCGCTCGCTCGCCGCCGCCGGCGCACTGCGGGCGGGCTGGCCGGCGCCGCATTTGCCCCTGCGCGATCCGGCGGCGCTGCGTGCGCTCGTGCTCATTCTGGGCGTGGCGACCTTCTTCGGCGCTGGCGACCAGCGCGTGCGGCGGATTGCCGCCGCGTTCGACTGGCAGGGCGTGGTGACGCCGGCCGCCTTCCGTCTCGACGCGTGGGTTTCGCCGCCGGTCTATACCGGCCGGCCGCCGGTGATGCTGCCGGGCGTGCGTCCGGGTGAACCGAAAGCACACGCCGGAGCGCCGCTGTCGGTTCCGGCCGGCAGCGTGCTGGTCGTGCGCGCGAGCGGGGACACGCGATTCGACGTCGCCGTCGCGGGCGGCCTCGCGGAGAGCGGCGGCGATCCGCAGGCAAAAACTCCCGCCGGGGCCGACGAGCGGCGGTTCACGATCAATGATCACGGGACGGCGGCGCTGCGCGGCGTCGGGCATGACCTCGTCTGGGCGTTCAACGCCGTTCCCGACCATGCGCCGACGATCGCCCTGGCGAAAGATCCCGAGGAACAGGCGCGCGGCGCGCTCCAGCTCTCCTACCGGCTGGAGGACGATTACGGAGTCGTCGAGGCGCGCGCCGCCTTTGCGCCGAAGGCGGCGAAGCCGACCGCGTCGCGGCGCGCTCTGTTCGAGGCGCCGGACTTTCCGCTCGTGCTTCCGCAGACCCGGACCAAGAACGGCGTCGGCCAGACCACCAAGGACCTCACGGAGAACCCCTGGGCCGGCGCCGATGTGATCATGACCTTGATCGCCAGCGACGAGGCGAAGAACGAGGGGCGGAGCGTCCCGTTCGAGCTGCGCCTGCCGGAGCGGATTTTCGTCAAGCCGCTGGCGCGCGCCCTGATCGAGCAGCGCCGCGAGCTCGCGCTCGACGCCGACGCGCGCGACCGCGTGACGATCGCACTCGATGCGCTGGCGATGGCGCCGGAGCAATATACGCCGGAGACGGGCGTCTATGTCGCCCTGCGCTCGATCTATTGGCAGCTCGCCCGCGCCAAGTCGGATGACGATCTGCGCGAGGTCGTCAAGGAGCTGTGGGCGCTCGCCACCCAGCTCGAGGACGGCAATGTGTCGGATGCCGAGGCGCAGCTGCGCGCGGCGCAGGAGCGCCTGCGTCAGGCGCTCGAACGCGGCGCGAGCGAGGAGGAAATCAAGCAGCTGATGAATGAGCTGCGCGCCGCGCTCGACAAGTTCCTGCAGGCGCTCGCCGAGGAAATGCGCAAGAACCCGCAGCTCGCCCGCCCGCTCGATCCCAATGCGCGCCAGTTGCGGTCGCAGGACCTGCGCAGCATGCTCGACCGGCTCGAACAGCTCGCCCGCTCCGGGGCGAAGGACGCCGCCCGCGCGTTGCTCGAACAGCTGCAGTCGATGCTGGAAAACTTGCAGATGGCGCGGCCGGGAATGCCCGGCGACGACGGCGATGACGACATGATGTCGGCGCTCGACGAGCTCGGCAACATGATCCGCCGCCAGCAGCAGCTGCGCGACCGCACCTTCCAGCAGGGCCAGGACCAGCGGCGCGGCAAACGCGGCCAGCAGCGCCAAGGGCAACAGGGCGAGCAAGGCGACCAGCCGGGCGACCCGAAGGGATTCGGCGAGCTGCAGCAGAACCAGCAGGCGCTGCGCGACCAGCTCAAGCAGTTGATGGAGCAGCTCCGCCAGCGCGGTTTGGGCCAGCCGCAGGACGGCCAGCAGGGCCAGCAGGGCCAGCAGGGCCAGCAGGGCCAGCAGGGCCAGCAGGGC
>CAYGZV010000035.1:2443-12034 GCA_964354425.1 uncultured Rhodoplanes sp.
CCAGCAGGGCCAGCAGGGCCAGCAGGGCCAGCAGGGCCAGCAGGGCCAGCAGGGCCAGCAGGGCGATCCGCTCGGCCGGGCTGACGAGTCGATGGGCGACGCCGCCGACTCGCTAGGCGGGAAGGACGCCGACGGCGCCGTCGACAGTCAGGGCCGCGCGCTCGATGCGCTGCGCCGGGGCGCGCAGGGCCTTGCCCAGCAATTGCAGCAGCAGATGGGGCAGGGGCCGGGGCCGTACCAGCCGGGCCGCATGGGGCAAGGGCGCGCGCAGCAGGACACCGATCCGCTCGGCCGGCCGTTGCGCGGTCGCGATTACGGCGATGACACCACGGTCAAGGTGCCCGGGGAGATCGACATTCAGCGCGCGCGACGCATTCTCGAGGAATTGCGCCGCCGCTTCGCCGATCCGCTGCGGCCGCAGCTCGAGCTCGATTACCTCGAACGGCTTCTGCGCGACTATTGAGGTCCGGCCATGCCGGCGTTCAGCTCAAGCCCGCGCCCGATCGGCGTCGCCGGATCGCCCACGCGACGAACACGGCGAGCAGCGCTGCGGCAAGGCCGTACCACGTGACCACATATTGCAGATGGTTGTTCGGCAGATTGGGCCGCAGTCGGGCCGGCTGCGGCCATCCGCCGGGCGGCGTCGGCCCTTCCAGATCGACATAGAAGGGCGCGGCGTCCACGCCCTTGGCGGCGGCGATCCCCGCGGCGTCGCGGGCGAACCACAGGTTCCGGCCCGGGTCCGGGGCGGGCGCGTAGATCGACGGAGCGTCCGGCCAGCGGATGACGCCGACGAGCTCGACCGCGCCCGCGGCCTCTCCCTCGGCGCGCGTCTTGGGATCGCGCAGCGCCTCCGGCACGAATCCGCGGTTCACCAGGACAATTCCGCCGTCTTCGAGCCGAGCGGGCGTGAACACGGAAAAGCCGGGGCCGGTCGGTGCGTTCGCCCGCAGACTCGATACGACCGAATAGACCAGCGCTTCGCGATCGTGCAGGAACTCGGCCGGAAACACGACGCGGCGGAATTCGACATCGTCGCGCGCGAGCTGCGGCCATTGCACACGGTCCGGCAGCGGCGCGGGCGCAGCGGCGAGCCGTTCGGTCAGCGTGGCGACGAGCCCGTCCTTCCACGCCATGCGCTGGAGCTGCCAGGTTCCCAGCCCGAGCAGGACGAGGAAACCAGCGAACGCCACGAGGCCGGGCAGCAGGAGACCGCGGCGCTCGGCGCGAAGCGGCTCGACCGCCTTCATGGGCCGCGATCGGAGCGGAACTGCTGCTCCGCAGCCTTGTGGCGGTACTGAACGCCAACCAGCAGGCCTTTGAGCGGGCGGATCGGCCCGAGCGTGGTGATCAGGATCAGCGGCAGCCAGAGCGCCGCATGCACCCAGAAGGACGGCTGGTACAGCACCTCGACGATGAGCGCCGCCGCGACGACGACGAAGCCCGAAAACGTCATGACGAAAAAAGCCGGCCCGTCCCCCGCATCGATGAAGCCGTAATCGAGGCCGCAAACCTCGCAATTCGGGGCGATGGTGAGAAAGCCGTGGAACAGCCGCCCCTCGCCGCAGCGCGGACAGCGTCCCGCAAGCCCGGAAAGGAGCGGATTGGGCGGAGGCGAAGCGGGCGGATGGGTCATTCTGATCTCTGTTCGTGCGGTGGTTCGCGAAACCTGAGGCGGCGCGCTGCGCCCGTTGCCTGCGCCTTGGTCGCGGCCAGGCAACACCGGAATTCACCGCAAGCTGCACCTGCGGCGGACGCCGCTTCCGAGCAGAGCCTCACGCGCGAGCCCGTTTTGCGTTGCCGAGGTCAGGGCGCAGTCAGTTCATAGATAATGAGCGACTCGATCACAATCGAGCGCTCCGACACAGGGCGGGCGCGGAGACCGGCCTCGTCGATCAAGCGGCCGAGGAGATTGAGATCGGAATCCGAGGAGACCATGACGTAGATCCGGCCGCCCGGCTTCAGCCGCTCGCGCGCCTGCTCGAACAACGCCGCGACGTCGCGGTAGCTCGGGCCGGCGTGCCAGCCGCGATCGGCGAGGTCGCGCGGTTCGCCCGCATGCTTGGGCGGGCTCGACAGGACGACGTCGAACAAGGGGCGGGGCGCGAAGGCCGCGAGAAGGTTCGAACACACGCCGCTCACCGCGGGGAAGCCGTTCGCGCGCGCGTTCTCGTCGGCGGTGAGCGCCGCGTTCGGGTTGATATCGGCGGCCACGACATAGTCGGCCCCCGCGCGCGCCGCCGCAAGCGCCAGGATGCCCGACCCGGTTCCCACATCGATCACGCATTTGCCGCTCAGATCGAGCCCGTCGATGAACTCGGCAAAACACTCGCTGCTGATGAAATAGCGCGGATGAAACACCGTCGGACGGACCGTGAGGCGAAAGCCGGCGGCGTGCGTGACACGGGTCGATTGCCGCCGCAGGATGAAATGATAGGACAAGAAGTGAATCGCCGCGCGCAACAACCGGCGGAGCCGGCCATGCGGCGCGCTTCGGCGTCCCAGAGCGCCGCCTTGATTACCCGCTGCACCAGCGGCGCCGTCTGCCCATTGATCCATGATCGTCGTTTTTCCTATGATGACGACTGCAGGAGGTCCTGCGTACGCATATTAAACTTCTGCGTGACTAGGTTGATCGTTCCACTTCGTCAATGTGCTGGCCGCGCGGCGATCGCCAAGGCCCCGCGCGAGCCTCCGCCGAAACGCAAAAATGCCGCGTCGATCGTCCGTCCAGCGGGGAACAACCGCCACGAGAGAAGGTGAGCGTCTATTGTCGGTGAGCCATCGTATCAGATCGTACCTGGGATCGCCCCAATTCAAGGGGCTGGATCGCTTTCGCGCCTTCCGCCCGCGCTTGGGCGGGTGGTCGCGGCTGTTCTGGGACCGCGCCGTCCGCCCGTTCGGGGGGGCGGCTGCGCGCGGCCGGGCCCCGGACGGGGATGTCGCGCGCACGGACGAAACCACGGCCGAACCGGTCGAGATGCGCATGATGCGGAGATGCCTCGACCTGGCCCGGGCGGCGGGCAAGGCGGGTGAATTGCCGTTCGCGGCGATGATTTGCAGGGACGATGTCGTCATCGCCGAGACGACCAATCAGGTCACCCGCGACGGCGACGTGACCCGGCACGCGGAAATCCTCGCCATTTCGCAGGCCCAGCGGGCGACAGGGACGACGAATCTGCAAGGCTGCACGCTCTACACGATCGTCGAACCCTGCCCGATGTGCTCGTTTCCCGTGCGCGAGACCCGCATCAGCCGGGTCGTGTACGCGATTTCATCGCCGGTGATGGGGGGCGCATCGCGTTGGAACGTGCTCGGCGACCCCGACTTGTCCAAGCGCATGCCGGAGGCGTTCGGCGCACCGCCGGAGGTCGTGCCCGGCGTCCTGTCCAAAGAGGCGGCGAGCGTATGGCGGAAATGGAACCCGATCGTCTGGGGCGTCATCCGGATGCGCGGGGTGTTCGGCCGACCCTGAGGCGCGATCGCGGACTTCGCCGACCTCACGCCGCCTCAGCGCTGCGAGCAGCCCTCACGGGGACGGGTGGTCGGTCAAGCGCGCCAGCACCGCCACGATGCCGTTGATGAGGCTGTCGCCGAGCAGCGGCTTTTCGATCATCGGAACGCCGGCTTTCTCCGCGCGCCGCCGCACGATCTGGCTGGGATTCGTCGTGATGAGGATCGCCGGCAGCGCGACTTGCCGGTTGCGGAGCTGGGTGATGAGATCGAGCCCGGTCATGTCGGGAAGATAGTAGTCGACGACGAGGCAGCCGCGGTCGGGCAGGTCGGCGGCCCCGAGCAATTCGCCGGCCTTCGCATAAGTGCGAACGGCGAAGCCCTCGACCGCCAGCCAGAACCGCAGAGACCGGCGCAGGCTGGCGTCATCTTCGACCACGAGGATTGTCGGCGTCTGACCTGCGCTCTGCTCGTCCTGCGCCATGGCTGTGTCTCGGGCCCGGACGAAATTGATCGCGTAACCTACGGAGCGGCGGTCCGAACATCGGTCCGCGCCCCGCCCGCGACTGTTGGCCAGGCTGTGCGCGCCAGCAAACGACACGGCCGCGCAAAAGCTTTGACGCCGCTCAAAAAAGCGCCGCCTGCGTCATCAGATTGCCGATCGGTTCACGGATGCTTGACCGGGCGCAAGGTCGGCGATCAAGGTCATGCGCACCAGTTCGGACAGGCTGACCGCGCGCATCTTGGTCATGACATTGGCGCGGTAGATCTCGACCGTCCGCGGGCTGATGCCGAGATCGAAGGCGATGGTCTTGTTCGGTTTGCCTGCGACAAGCCCGTCCAGCACTTCGTGCTCGCGCCGCGACAGGGAGGCGAAGCGCTGTTGTAGCTCCGCCCGCTCGATCTCGCGCTGCGACGTGTTTTCGACCGCGGCGACTGCCGATCGCACCGCGCTCAGCAGGACCTCGTCGTCGAACGGCTTCTCCAGGAAATCGGCGGCGCCGCTTTTCATCGCTTCGACCGCCATCGGCACATCGGCATGCCCGGTGATGATGATGACCGGCATGCGCAGGTTCTTCTGCCGCAGATGGCGCAGCAGCTCGACGCCGCTCATTTCCGGCATCTTGACGTCGGTGACGATGCAGCCGGACGGAATGTCCGGCAGCGCGTTGAGGAAAGCGAGCGCCGTCTCGTAGGTCCGGGTCTTGAACCGGGCGCTGTGCAACAGGAACTCGAGCGACCGGCGGACCGCTTCGTCATCGTCGATGACATGAACGACCGGGTCAGCCGACATCGCCGAGCTCCTCGTCCACCAAGGCCGGCAATGTAAACCGAAACGCCGTGCCTCCGCCAGGGTTGGCGTCCGCCCAGATGCGTCCCTCATGGCCCTCGATGATGGTGCGCGAGATCGAGAGTCCGATGCCCATGCCGAGCGGCTTGGTCGTGGCGAACGGCAGAAACAGCTGGTCGGCCATGTCAGGGACGATCCCACAACCGGTGTCCACGACCTCGACCAGCGCCACGCCGTCCTGGCCGAGCGCGGTGGTGACGGTCAGCTCGCGGCGATCCGAGCTCTCCATGGCCTCCACGGCGTTGCGCATCAGGTTGACCAGGACCTGCTGGATTTGCACCTTGTCGACGATCACCCGGTCGATCGCCGGCTCGAAGCGCAGCCGCACGCGAATGCCAAGCTCCTTTGCTCCCACCAGCGCGAGCGCGCTCGTTTCCTCGATCAGCTTTCTCAGGCTCTCGATGCGCTTTTCCGGCTCGCGATGCGCCACGAAATCGCGCAGGCGGCGGATGATCTGGCCCGCGCGCAGCGATTGTTCCACGGCCGCATCGATCGCCGTGCGCACGCGGCTGACATTCTCCTCGGACGGCTCGCCGAGCAGCCGGCGCGATCCGGTGAGATAATTGGCGATGGCCGAGAGCGGCTGGTTGAGCTCGTGGGCGAGCGCCGAGGCCATCTCGCCCATCGCGGTCAGCCGCGAAATATGCACGAGCTCCGACTGGAGCTGCTCCAGGCGCTCCTGGGTCTCCTGCCGCTCGGTGAGGTCGCGGATATAGCCGGTGAAGAATCGGCGGCCGTTGGAGGCCATCTCGGCGACCGAGAGAGCGATCGGGAAGGTCGAGCCGTCCTTGCGCTCCCCCACCGCGACGCGCCCGACGCCGATGATGTGCGCTTCGCCCGTCTGCAGGTAGCGGCGAATATAGCGGTCATGCGCCTCGCGGTCGGGCGAGGGCATCAGCATTCGCACGTTCTCCCCGATCGCCTCGCCCGCCGAATAGCCGAACAGCCGCTCGGCGGCGCCGCTGAACGAGCGGATGACGCCTTCTTCGTCGATGATGACGACCGCGTCGGGAACGGTCGCGAGGAGCGACTGCAGGTGCGCTTCCCGCGCCAACAGGTCCTGGCTGCGCGCCGCCGCGTCCAGCCGGGCAAGGCGCAGCCTTTCGCCAAACAGCGCCATGCCGACCCCGATCACGGCGAAAGCGCCGGCGGTGATGAGAGTGGGACCGGAATAGGTCACCGAACCGAGCGGCGGAACGAGGTGCAGGACGATGCAGAGGCCGGTCGCCAGAAGCCCCGGCCCCAGTCCGCCCAACGCCCCGGCCACCAGGATGGCGGGCACCATGAAGACCAGGTCCGCCTCCGCGGTGGTGAGCGAGGAGACGAGCAGGTGCACCGTGAAGCCCGTCAGCGCCAGAGCGACGGCACCCACATACCAGAACGCGCGGTTGATCCCCGGCGCGGCATCCTCAAGCGGCGGCGCAATGCGCGTTCGGGACGAGCGAAGCTCGAAGCCGGACATCTATGATGCTCTCGTTCTGGCCGCCGCGCGGCGCACCTCCGGGGGTTTACTTAGGGACACAACACGAGTTTTCGCGGCGGCTCCGCGTCCATAACTTGGCTTTATGGTCGTGTTCCTTATGGCGGAGCCTAAGCCATGCTGATGCAAAATGCACAGACCATCAGCCTGAGCCACCCGACCGAGCCACTGCGCCGGTGGCCCGCTCTGGATCCGAACCGCGCGAACCCGAGCTCGCTCGCCTCCATGGGCGTGCCGGTATCCTACGTGCGCAACGAGGAAATCTTCGGCGAAGGCGAGCCGGCCGATTACGTCTATCAGGTCGTGGCGGGAGCGGCCCGCACTTATAAGGTCTTGACCGACGGGCGGCGTCAGATCGGCGCCTTCTATTTGCCCGGCGAAGTCTTCGGGCTCGGCGTCGGCGACGTCCACCACTGCTCGGCGGAAGCCATCGGCAAGTCGACGCTGCTCGTGATCAAGCGGAGCACGCTGATCGCGCTGGCCGATACCGACCACAAGGTCGCGCATCTGCTGTGGACGCTGACCGCGCAGGAACTGCAGCGCGTACAGGAGCATATGCTGCTCCTGATCCGCAGCGCGCAGGAGCGCGTCGCCTGCTTCCTGCTCGAAATGGCGGAGCGCATGGCGGAGGCCGACGCGATCGACCTGCCGATGTCGCGCCAGGACATCGCCGACTATCTCGGCCTCACGATCGAAACGATTTCGCGCACGCTCACGCAACTCGAGGCGGCAGCCGCCATCTCAGTGCCAACTTGCCGGCGTATAATTTTAACCAATCGCAAAGCTTTGAAACGGCTGCACGCCTGAGATCCGTGCCGACGCAGCGCTGGCGCGCGCTGGCGCATGGAGGTGGTACATGAACGCAGAGCAAACGGACGCCGGCGGCGATACGCCGATGCACGCCCCGCACATCGATATTCCCGAAGGGGTCAAGGACGCCGCCGTGTCGAGCCTCGAGCAGATCAAGGACGTTTATGAGCGCCTCCGGGCGAGCACCGAGGCGATGACGGAGGTCGTGGAAAAGAGCTCCTCCAAGGCGGTCGAAGATTCCGCCGGCCTGCATGCCAGGATGATCGAGGCGTTCCGCGTGAATCTGACGGCGAGCTTCGACCTGGCGTCCGAACTGGCGGCGGCGAAGTCGCTGCCCGATGCGATCAGCGGGTGGACGCGCCACGCCCGCAGGCAGTTCGAGACGTTCAACGCGCATTGCAAGGATTTCTGGTCGTTCGGCCGGAAAATGATGTCCCACACCGCGAAGCCGATCGCCGGCTTGTCGCGGGGCATCGATCGAGCCGCCTCCTCCTGAGGCGCAACGGGTTCCGCAGGGCGGAATAGAGCCTGCGGCAGGACGTGAAATCGGACAGGACCTCCGCCGAGAGGCCACTCGGCGCGACAGCCATTGCGGCGACGGAGATCAATTATGGGAAACTTGGCGAGCGTTCATGCGGAAGCACTGACCCTGAAGAGCCCCGTCGGGGGTCTCGGCTGGGAACACTTCGCGCATGGGGCCGATATCGGCGTGCGCGGCTACGGCCCGAGTCTCGAAGAGGCGTTCGAGCAGGCGGCGCTCGCGCTGGCGGCCGTCGTGACCGAAGTGCCGGTCGTGCCGAAAATCGCGGTCACGGTCGTTTGCGAGGCGCCCGACAACGAGCTGCTTCTGGTCGAATGGCTCGATGCGATCATCTACGAGATGGCGGCGCGCCGCATGCTGTTCGGGCGCTTCTCGGTGAGCATCATGGGGCGGCGTCTGTACGGGACAGCGTGGGGCGAGAGCATCCAGCCGCGTCACGCTCCGGCCTGCGAGCCGAAGGCCGCGACCATGACCGAGCTTCGGGTGGCGCGCGACGCGAGCGGCCATTGGTCGGCCGGATGCATCGTCGACGTCTGACCGCCTGACCGGTCATGGATCCGGCTCGGTTCACCCGGCTTGATGCGACCGCATGGCGGATCGAGCCGGTCGCCGGCATGCGCGTGCCGGCCGTCATCTTTGCGGATGAGGACCTCATCCGCGCGATGGACGACAAGGTCTACGAGCAGGCGTCCAATGTCGCGCGGCTCCCCGGCATCGTGAAGGCGTCCTATGCGATGCCGGACGCGCATTGGGGCTACGGCTTCCCCATTGGCGGGGTGGCGGCATTCGATCCCGGCGAGGGCGGGGTCGTTTCGGCGGGCGGCGTCGGCTTCGACATTTCCTGCGGCGTGCGCACGATGCTCACCGGGCTCACCGTGCGCGACTTGGCGCCCGTGCAGAAAGACCTCGCGAACCAGCTCTCTCGCGACATCCCTGCGGGGGTCGGCAGCGAAGGGGCGATCACGCTCGACGCCGTCGAGACGGACGGGATGCTCGCGGGCGGCGCCGCCTGGGCGATCGAGCGCGGGTTCGGGGAGCCGGCCGACCTCGCCCGGATCGAGGAAGGCGGGACGATGGAAGGCGCCCGTCCGGACTGCGTCTCCGAGCGCGCGAAGCACCGGCAGCGCCGCGAAATGGGCACGCTCGGCTCGGGCAATCACTACCTCGAAGTGCAGGTCGTGGCCGAGATTTTCGATAGCGCCGCGGCCAATGCGTTCGGGCTTGCGCCAAACGACATAGTGGTGACGATTCATTGCGGCTCGCGCGGCCTCGGCCACCAGATCGGCAGCGAATTCCTCAAGGAGATGGCGGTCGCGGCCGGCGACCTCGGCATCGATCTGCCCGACCGCGATCTCGCCTGCGCGCCGATCCGGTCCGAGCTCGGCGAGCGCTATCTCGGCGCGATGCGCGCCGCCATCAATTGCGCTCTCGCCAATCGTGAAATCCTCGGCCACTTCGCCCGCGAGGCGGTGCGGCGGTTCTTCCCGCAGGCGCGGCTCGATCTTCTGTTCGACGTCTCGCACAATACCTGCAAGGCGGAAACCCATGTCGTCGACGGCCGCGCGCGCGACCTGTACGTGCATCGCAAGGGGGCGACGCGCGCCTTCGGTCCCGGCCATCCGAGTCTCCCCGAGCCGCTTCGCGCGATAGGCCAGCCGGTCCTGATCGGCGGCAGCATGGGCACCGCCTCCTATGTGCTGGTCGGAACCGCGGTGAGCGAGGACAAGGCGTTCTCCTCGGCCTGCCACGGCGCCGGGCGCGCGATGTCCCGGCATGCGGCGCTCAAGCGATGGAGCGGCCGCAAGGTGGTCGACGATCTGGCGGCGCAGGGCATCATCATCCGCAGCCCGTCCAGCCGCGGCGTCGCCGAAGAGGCGCCAGGCGCCTACAAGGACGTGGGCGCGGTGGTGGAAGCGGCCGAGCACGCCGGCCTCGCCCGGCGGGTCGCCTTGGTCA
>CAYGZV010000035.1:12134-23074 GCA_964354425.1 uncultured Rhodoplanes sp.
AAGGAAGAACAGACCCCGGAGCGGAAAGCGCCGCGCGAATGGGAGCCGTTCGAGTCGCTGCGCCGGCAGGTCGATCGCATGTTCGAGGATTTCGGCCGCGGGCTTGGTCTGTGGCGTCCGACCGGCCGATCGATGCTCGACGTTCGGCCGGCCTGGCCGTTCGAGGAAGGCTGGGGGAAGGCGCCCGCGGTCGATGTCTGTGAACGTGAGAAGGAATACGAGATCACCGCCGAACTGCCCGGGATCGACGCCGGCAATATCGACGTGAAGCTTGCGAACGGCGTGCTGACGATCAAGGGCGAGAAAAAAGAAGAAAAGGAGGAGAAGGAAAAGGACTACTATCTCTCCGAGCGGCGGTACGGCTCGTTCCAGCGCTCGTTCGAACTCCCCGAGGGGATCGACGAGGACAAGATCCAGGCGAGTTTCGAGAAGGGCGTGCTGACGATCACGCTGCCGAAGGGGGCCGAGGCGCAGAAGCCGGAAAAGAAGATTGCCATCGGCACGAAATAACCGACGGTTCGGGTGTCCCGCTCGTCCCGTCGCGGCGGAGGCGAGCGGGGCCTCCTGTTCTTGACCCATCTCTCCGCCGCGTCGCGCGAGGCTCGGCCATGAAACTAACGCTCACCCTCACCAAAAAAGGGGAAACGCTCTGCCGCGAGGTCCGCGAGGTCGTGGATGCCGCGTCCTTCGCGGCGGCCTGCGCGGATATCTGGAACGACCTCGAGCAACGGGCGCTCGAGCGGGCGACGAGCGTCGGCGAGTGTATGGATCGCGCCAACGAGGCGGCGCCCGATCAGCTCGACGGCGCGCTGCTCTCGTTCGCGCGGGAATGATCCTGGATCGCCTGGCTGAAGCGCTCGCCGACGGCGCGGGCATGTCCGCTTGCGCGGCGCTGACAGCGAGCGTGGCGGACAAGGTCGCGTTCCTCAGCCGTCCCGACGCCTATCCGCACCGTGCGGACGAGGTGGTCGTGCGCGAAACGCATATGTCGTGGGTGTTTCTCGCCGGGCCGCGCGTCTACAAGCTGAAAAAGCCGGTGCGGTTTCCCTATCTCGACTTCTCGACGCTGGCGCGCCGCGAGGCCGCCTGCCGCGCCGAGCTCAGGCTCAACCGCCGGCTCGCGGGCGACGTCTATGTCGACGTGCTTCCGTTGACCGCGATGCGGCGGGGCCTTGCGCTTGCCGGCAGCGGCGAGGTGGTCGACTGGCTCGTCGTGATGCGCCGGCTGGACGAGCGCCATATGCTCGACCGCCTCATCGCTGCGAGAGAGGTCGACGAACGCGCGCTCGACCGGCTGGTGACGCTGCTCGCGGGGTTCTACCGGCGCGCCGCGCGCGTGCGCATCTCGGGAGAGGCGCATCTTGCCGACTGGCGCAAGAGCCTCGCCGACAATCGCCGCGGTCTCTCCGACCCGCGCGCGCGACTTCCGGCGGGTCTCGTCCGCTTCGTCGACGGCGTGCAGGAACGCTTCGTCGCCCGCTACGGGCCGCTTCTCGCCGCGCGGGCGTCAGGCGGCCATATCGTCGACGCACATGGCGATCTGCGGCCGGAGCATATCTGGCTCGGCAAGACGCCGCGCATCATCGACTGCCTCGAATTCAACGACAGGCTGCGGGCCAACGACCCGTTCGACGAGATCGCCTTTCTCGCGCTGGAATGCGAGCGGCTGGGCGGCGCGTGGGTCGGGCGCTATCTGCACCGCCGGTTGACCCGGGCAGTGCCGAATCCGCCGCCGGCCGAGCTGTTCGCCTTCTATCGCTGCCAGCGTGCGACTTTGCGGGCGCGGCTCGCGGTGGCGCATCTGTTCGAGAAGGACGTGCGCACGCCCGACAAGTGGCCGGCGCAGGCGCGCGCCTATCTGCGTCTTGTCTTGACCGACGCGCGCCGGCTCGACGCGCTGCTTAGAGGACGAGCAGGTCGGAAAGGCCGCGGCCCGCGTGCAGGCGGCGGATGATCTCGGCCAGGAGCGGCGCGACCGGCAGCACCTCGATCTTGTCGCGCGCCGCCGCGGAGTTCAGGCGGAAAGCGGGGACGGCGTCGGTGACCACAAGCCCGTCGAGCGCGGGATCGGCGATCGCCTTCTCGGCGCCCGGCATGAACAGGCCGTGCGTCACCATCGCCAGGACGCGGCGCGCGCCGGCCTGGCGTGCCGAGCGCGCGGCGCGCACGAGCGTCGTGCCGGTGCTGATCAGGTCGTCGATGACGAGCGCGGTCGCGCCCGCGACCTCGCCGACAAACAGGTCGCCCGATACGACGCCGGAGCTGCGGTGCTTTTCGGCGAAACCCTTCCCGATCGGTTCGCCGCGCGCCTTTTCAAGCGCCTCACGGAACAGCTCCGCGCGCTTCGCCCCGCCCGTGTCGGGGGAGATGACCGCGAGCGGCCCGTTCGCGAGCCGCTTGGCGTAATCGACGAACAGCGGGGCTGCGGTCGCGGTGATCGTGCGGCAGCGAAAGGCGTTCTCGAACGCCGCCGGATTGTGCACGTCGAACGTCACGATCCCGTCGGTTCCGACGCCTTCGAACAGTTCTGCGAGATAACGGGTCGTCACCGGATCGCGCGGCTTGGTGCGGCGGTCCTTGCGCGCATAGCAGAGATAGGGCGTCACCGCGGTCACCCGCGCGGCGCCCGCGTCCTTCAGCGCGCCGATGAAGAAGAGGAGGCGGACGAGCTTGTCGGCTGCGCTCTGCGTCGGACCGCTGTGCAGGCTCTGGATCACATAGGCGTCGGCTCCTGCGACCGGTTCGAGCGGGCGCGCTTTGTGCTCGCCGTCCTCGAACTCGCGTTCCTCGTGCGGGGCGAGCGAGACCGACAGTTCGCGCGCGACCGTCTGGCCGAGATCGGCCGTCGCGTTCAGGGCGAAAAGCGCGAGGGAGGTCACGACAAATCCATCCAGACGCCTCGGCGCGCCCGCGCTGGGCGGTCGGGGCTCAGGAATAGCGCAAGATGCTCGCGCAAGTGCTTGCCCGAAACGTTGATCTGGCTCAAGGCTCCCGCTGGCGGCCAACATCGAATAGAGTGGTCCGAGACGGAGCGGGCGACCATGAGCAGGCCGATTGTCATCGGCGACGACGACGTTCTCGTTGTCGTCGACATCCAGAACGATTTCTGTCCGGGCGGCGCGCTGCCGGTCGCGCGGGGCCACGAGGTGGTGCCGGCGGTGAACCGCCATGCGGCGCTGTTCCGCCATGTCGTGCTGACCCAGGACTGGCATCCCGCCGGCCACCTCTCATTCGCCTCGGCCCATGCCGGACGCGCGCCCTATCAGGCGATCACCGTCGACTACGGGCCGCAGATTCTGTGGCCCGACCACTGCGTGCAGGCCACCACCGGCGCGGCGTTTCATCCCGACCTCGCGATCCCGCATGCCGAGCTGATCCTGCGCAAGGGGTTCCGGCGCGACATCGATTCATACTCCGCCTTCTATGAGAACGACCACAAGACGCCGACCGGCCTCGCCGGCTATCTGCGCGAACGCGGCTTCTCGCGCGTTTTCATCGCAGGCCTCGCCTTCGATTTCTGCGTGCGCTATTCGGCCCAAGACGCGCGCCGGGCAGGCTTCGACGTGGTGGTGATCGAGGAAGGCTGCCGCGGCATCGATGTCGACAATTCAGTGGCCGCAACCCGGGCTGCGCTGAAGGAACTGGACGTGCTGCTGGTCGACGCGGTGTGATCGCTCCGCGGGCCGGTTTGAGTCACATCGCTGGGGGATCGCCATGCCGTTCAGAAACCGCGCGGATGCCGGACGCAAGCTCGCCGCTGCCCTCGCCGCCTACAAGGACGAGCGGCCGGTCGTGCTGGCGCTGCCGCGCGGCGGCGTGCCGGTCGCGGCCGAGGTCGCGTCCGCGCTCGACGCGCCGCTCGACCTCGTGCTCGTGCGCAAGCTCGGCGTTCCCATCCAGCCGGAACTCGCGATGGGCGCCGTGGTGGACGGCGCTGCGCCGATCGTCGTGCGAAATGAAGACGTGATTCGCCTTACCGGCGTAAGCGAGGAGGACATGCAGGCCGTCTGCGCCGAGGAGCTTGCCGAGATCGAGCGACGGCGCGACCGCTATCTCGGCGCGCGCGCGCGCCTCGACATTGCCGGGCGCGTCGCCATCGTCGTCGACGACGGGATCGCGACCGGGGCGACCACGCGCGCGGCCTTGCGCGCGCTGCGGCTGCGCGGTCCGAAAAAGCTTGTCCTCGCGGTGCCGGTCGCCCCCACCGAGACGCTCGCCGCCATGCGCGAAGAAGCCGACGACGTGGTCTGTCTTGAGGATTACGCGGACTTCGGCGCGATCGGCTTCTTCTACGCCGATTTTCGCCAGGTCGGCGACGCCGAGGTGATCGCCGCGCTCAAGCGGTTTTCGCCGCCGCCGCCGGCTCCTTGAGCCGTCAATGCGCGGGATCACGTTCGGCTGCGGCCCGATCTGTCATGCACGGGTCGTCTGTGGCGGAAATGTACTCCCTGTGGCAGAAATGCGACCTCTTCCGGCCGGGCTAGTGGTAGTATTACTAAACCCTTGGTCACGAACCCAATCCGCAGGGCCCGGGCGGCGCCATCATCCGCCTGGTCACCTTTGCTGAGCGTAGCGCGGCCAGCAGGTTGGTGTGCGTTATGCCGAGTAGAGGAGGCGACGCCCCTATGCCCCGAATTCTCGTTGTTGGCGAACACAGCCTGTATCGCATGGGCTTTTGCGCCTTGATCAAAGAGAATTTCACCAATGTCGAGGTGCTCGAGACGGGCAGCCTCACCGAAGCCGTCGTTCATATCCGATCGGACCGGGGCGTCCAGCTCGTCCTCATCGACCTCGAGCTCTGCCGGTCGCCGTCGTTCAACCTGCTCAAATCGGCCTGCAACAACGCGCCCGACACGCGCCTTGTCACGCTTTCCGCCACGAACAATCGCGTCGATATTCTGCGCAGCCTGGCGGCGGGATTCAGCGGGTTCATCTCCAAGCTTCAGCCCGATCACGAAATACTGGCGTCGATCAGCTATGTTCTTTCCGGCCGCATTTGTGTTCCGGAATGTCTCGTCACGATCGCCAACGTCAATTCTCGGGCGGTGACGCAGCGCCAGCGCGAAGTCCTGACGCTCCTGACCCGGAGCACCTCGACCAAGCACATCGCCCTGAGCAATTTTGATGACGTCCCGCTGAGCGACCCGCGCCCCGTTCCCGAGGCGAGACCGGAAATCCATCAAATCACCCGCCGCCAGCGCGATGTCCTGGCGCTGCTTGCGCGCGGCATGTCGAACAAAGAGATTGCGCGGACCCTGGGCATTTCTGAAGCGACCACCAAAATTCATGCGGCCGCACTGTTGCGCATACTCGGCGTGCGAAACCGGACAGAGGCGGCGCTGCGGGCAAGCCTCCTCATGAACGGGTCGTCCTCCGTCCCCTCCGGCGGCGCAACGAATTAGCGGCAGAAGGTGGCGCGGGCGCATCGGGGCGCTGCGCGACGCGGGCGCGCGATAGCGGTCACGACGAAGCCTGACCGAGGATTTCCCTCATCTCCCCGAGATTCGTCAGAATTTTATAAGACAGGTCCGTGATCGCGTTCATCTCTTCGTGGGAAAGCTCGCCCGGAGGAGAAGAGGCAAGCGCAAGCGACAGGGCGAAGCTCAGCGCGTATGACGCATCGACCAGCGGGCCCAGCCGGGTCAGAATGACGCGATTGGCCTCGGCGTCCCTGTCACCGTCTCCGGTCTCGTCCATGCAGACCTCGATAATCGCCGACGCGACACACATCGGCGGCGCTGTCGAATGAGCGCACCGTCAGCTTTGCGGGACATGAGTTTCGTCAAGTCGGGACCACCGGACATGAGGTTCGTCAAGTCGCGATCCGCCGGGCGGCCACTCAAATCCTGACGGCCCGCTCAACCGATCCTTAACCCGGAGGACGTAACGTCCGGCAGCCCTGCGAGGTGCTGCCGATGATCAAGACCGAAGCGGACCTGACAAAACTCACCTCGCGTCAGCGCGACGTGTTGAACCGTTTGGTCGACGGACTGTCGAACGAGGAGATTGCGCGACTGCTGCAGACCGTCGCGGCGACGACGAAGTTCGACACGGCCGCGCTACTGCGGGTCTGCGACACCGCGCGGCAGCTGTTCTCGAGACGGTGACACAAGACCCTAACGCGACGACGACGGCCATGGCCTTGCGCACGGCGGCAGCTTGCGCGGGAACGCGGGCAACGGCGCCCCCGTCACCCCCGCCGCCCCGCCGCGGCGTCAGACGCCGAGATAGCGGTCCTGCAGCTCCTTGTTGGCGGCAAGCTCGGCCGTCGAGCCGGTCCAGATCACCTCGCCCTTTTCCAGGATGTAGTGCCGGTCGGCGAAGGCGCATAGCGCCTCTACGTCCTTGTCGATGATGATGATCGAAAGTCCGGTGTTCTTCAGGTCCTGGAGCTTCGTCCAGATTTCCTCGCGAATCTTCGGGGCGAGACCCTCGGTCGCCTCGTCGAGCACGAGCAGCGTCGGATTGGTCATCAGCGCGCGGCCGATCGCGAGCATCTGCTGCTCGCCCCCGGAGAGATGATTGCCGCGATTGGCCATGCGTTCGGCAAGGCGGGGAAACAGCGCGAACACCCGCTCGACCGTCCATGCCTCGTCGCCGCCGCGCCGGTGCTCCGCCATCGCCAGGTTTTCGCGGACGGTCAGATTGGGAAAGATCTGCCGGCCCTCCGGGACGAGGCCGAGGCCGAGGCGCGCCATGCGGTGGGGCGGCAGCCCGTCGACGCGTTCGCCGCGCAGGCGGATTTCGCCCGCATGCGGCCGCACGAGCCCCATCAGCGAGCGCACGGTGGTGGTCTTGCCCATCCCGTTGCGCCCCATCAGCGTCACCACCTCGCCGTCGCCGACGCAGAAGGAGACGCCGAACAGCACTTGGCTCAACCCGTAGGAGCTCGCGATATCGCGGACATCGAGCAGCATGCGTGGTCCTATTTGCGATGCCCGAGATAGGCCGCCCGGACATCCGCATTGGCGCGGATGTCGTCCGGGGGGCCGGTCGCGATGGTGCGGCCGGCCACTAGCACGCTGATCCGGTCGGCAAGCGAGAACACGGTGTCCATGTCGTGCTCGACCAGCACGATCGTGTAAGCGCGCTTGAGATCGGCGAGTAGCCGCGTCATGCGGGCGCCGTCGCGCCGGCTCATCCCCGCCATCGGCTCGTCCAGCAGGAGCAGGATCGGGCGCATGGCGAGCGCCATCGCGATTTCGAGCTGCCGACGTTCCCCGTGCGAGAGGTTCTCCGCCTCCGTCTCGGCGCGATCCGACAGGCCGACGGTCGCGATCGCCTGCCGGGCCGGCGCGAGCAGCGCCGGATCGCTCCCCGCGCCGCGGAAGAACCGGAAGCTGTGGCCCGCCTGCGCCTGGACGGCGAGCGCCACATTGGCGAGCGCGGAGAATTTCGGGAAGATCGACGTGATCTGGAACGAGCGCGCGATGCCGAGCGCGGCGCGGCGGTAGGCGGGTTCGCGCACGATGTCGCGGCCGTTGAAACGGATCGAGCCTTCGTCCGAGCGCAGCTCTCCCTGCAGCTGCGCGATCAGCGTGGTCTTGCCCGCGCCGTTCGGGCCGATGATCGCATGCGTCTCGCCGCGCTCGACCGCAAGCGTCAGGTCATTGGTGGCGACGAGCCCGCCGAACCGCTTGGTGAGCCCGGACACTTCGAGCAGGACGTCGCCCATCAGCCCGCTCCCGGCCGCTTGCGCCGCACGGCGAGCGCCCAGAGGTCCGCGAGCCCGCCGCGCAGGAAGGTGATCATCACGATGATCAGGATGCCGAAGGGGAGCTGCCAGCTGATGGTGAAGGAGGAGAGCACGAGCTCCAGCACCAGGAACACGGCCGCGCCCACCACCGGCCCCCACACCGTCGCGAGGCCGCCCAGCACGGCCATCGCGACGATCTCGCCCGAGCGCGCCCAGGCCATGTCGGCCGGGCTGATGAATTGCTGGCTGGCGGCGAGCAGGCCGCCGGCGAGCCCCCCGAGCGTGCCGGTGATGACGAAGGCGAGCAACTTGTAGCGCAGCGGCGGAATGCCGAGCGCCACCGCCCGGCGCTCGTTCTGCGCCAGCGCGCGGATCACCATGCCGAAGCGGCTCGCGACCAGGCGGTCGAAGAACAAGAGCGTCAGCGCGAGCGCGGCGAGGCACAGATAATAGAAGGGCACGCGCTTGCCGACATCGACGCCGGCAAGGTGCAGGGCGCCCAGAATCTGCAGGCCGTCCTCGCCGCCATATTTCTGCAGGGCGACGAAGAAGTAATAGAGCATCTGGTTGAAGGCGAGCGTGATCATGATGAAATAGGCGCCGCTCGTGCGCAGCGAGACGAGCCCCGTCAACACCGCGACGACGCCTGCGGCGAGCGCGCCGAGCGGCAGCGCGATGGCGAGATTGGTCGTGCCGTCCCACGTGAGCGGCCAGCCTATGATCGGCTCGGCGTTGAATTCGTGCGAGGCGAGGATCGCGACCGTGTAGCCGCCCACCCCGATGAAGCCCGCCTGCAGCAGGCTCACCAGATCGCCAAAGCCGAGAATGAAGTTGAGCGCCACCGCGGCGATCGCGAACACGATGACGCGAGTGAATATCTTGATGAGGAACGGATCGTCGATGAGGAGCGCGACCGGCGGCACCAAGGCGAGCAGGCCGAGCAGAATGGCGATCGGGAGAAGGCGCATGAGCCACTGGGCGCGGTCCGCGCGGCTTGGCTGCGTAATGTCGCGCATGGTCAGTTCTGCACCGGAAACAGGCCCTGCGGCCGGAGCGCCAGGATGGCCGCCATCAGGATGAAGATCACCATGCTGCCGAGCGCCGGCGGCAACAGCACGCGCCCGAACGTGTCGACGACGCCGATCAGGAGAGCGGCGAGGAACGCGCCGCGGATCGAGCCGATGCCGCCGATGGTCGTGACGACGAAGGCGAGGATGAGGATCGGCTCTCCCATTCCGATCTGCACGGCGAAGACCGGGCCCGCCATGATGCCGGCGAGCCCCGCCAGCGCCGCGCCGACCGCGAACACCACGGAAAAGACGAGCTGCACGTCGACGCCGAGGGCCGAGGCCATCGGCCGGTTGCTCGCGCCGGCGCGCACCCACATGCCGGCGCGCGTGTGCACGACGACGAGGTAGAGGCCGATCGCGACCGCCGCGCCGACCACCAGGATCGCGAGCCGGAAGGTCGGATAGCGCACGCCCTTGAACAATTCGACCGAGCCCGAAAGCCAGTCCGGCAGCGGCATGGGCACCGGCACCGGCCCCCAGATCAGCCGGGTGACCTCGTTGAGCACGAGGATCAGGCCGAACGTGACCAGCACCTGATCGAGATGGGTGCGCGCATAGAAGCGGCGCAGGAGGCCGATCTCCAGCACCGCCCCGAGCAGCCCGGTGAGCGGCAGCGCGATCAGCACGGCCAGAATGAAGCTGCCGGTCAACGGGATCAGCGCCGCCGCGATGAACGCGCCGGCCATGTAGAGCGAGCCGTGCGCCAGATTGATCATGTTCATGATGCCGAAGACGAGCGTCAGGCCGGCCGCCATCAGGAACAGCATGACGCCGAACTGGATGCCATTCAGCAGTTGCTCGACGATCAACGCGTAGGACATTCCCGCGCTCCGGTCGGGGACGACGGCGCCGCTCCACCGAGCGGCGCCCGAGCTGCATCAGGCGATGGGAATTCCTCCCGGTCAGCTCGCCGGCATCTTACAGTCTTTGGCGTAAGCGTCGGCATGGTCGCGCACGATCAGGCTGCGCTTCGCCATCACCGGCCGTCCCTTCGCGTCCTTTTCGATCTCGGCGAGGTAGAAATCCTGGATCGGGTAGTGGTTCGTGTTGAACTTGAAGTTGCCGCGCACCGAATCGAATTTCACGGTCTCGAGCGCCTTGCGGAACGCCGCCTTGTCTTCGATCTTGCCGCCGACCGCCTTGAGGGCGGCGTCGAGGATGAAGGCTGCGTCATAGGCTTGCGCCGCGTTGGGCGAGGGAATGCGGCCATACTCGGCCTCGAAGTCCGCCGCGAAGGTCTTGCTTGCGGCATTGTCGAAGCCCTCGGTCCAGAAGGTCGAGGCGAACGCGCCGACCGCGGCGTCGCCCATGGCCGGCAGGACGGTCTGGTCGAGCGAGAAGGACGGCCCGTAGAGCGGGATGTCCTTCTTCAGTCCGGCCTGCGCATATTGCTTGACGAAATTGATGCCCATTCCGCCGGGATAGAAGAAGAACACCGCGTCCGGCTTCTTGTCGCGCAGCTGGGCGATTTCGGCGGCATAGTCGAGCTGGCCGAAGGCGGTATACACCTCGTCGACGATCTCGCCCTTGAAATAGCGCTTGAAGCCCGCGAGGAAGTCCTTCCCGGCCGGGTAGTTCGGCGCCATCAGATAGACGCGCTTGATCCCCTTGCCCTGCATGTAGATGCCCATCGCCTCGGGCGCGGTGTCGTTCTGGAACGAGGCGGTGAAGTAGTGCGGATGGCACTGCAGGCCGGCATATTGCGACGGCCCGGCATTGACGCTGATCACGAACGTCCCGGCGTCGAGCGCGGGCTTCGCCAGCGCCAGCATCACGTTGGAGAAATTGACCCCGGTGAGGATGTGGACGCGGTCGCGCTCGACCATCTTGTCGGCGACCTGCCGGCCGACATCGGGCTTCGCCTGGTCGTCCCCCTGGATCAGTTCGACCGGCCGTCCGCCGAGCTTGTTGCCGAGCTTCTTCAGGCCGAGCTTGAAGCCGTCCAGCAGCTCCTGGCCGAGGCCCCCGCTGGGGCCCGAAAAGGTCGAGACGAACCCGATCTTGATGGGCTCCTGCGCCGACGCGGTCACGGTGAGAGCCGCCGCGAACGCCGCGGCCATGAGCAGCCTTGTCATGCCTTCCTCCCTGCTTCGGCTTGTTCCCGATTGACGCCCTTGAAGGCGCCCGGGGCCGTATATTGTGCATATTGCCAGTCCGCCGCGTCGCCCGCGACA
>CAYGZV010000036.1:0-23025 GCA_964354425.1 uncultured Rhodoplanes sp.
TGGCGAACTGGCAAACACATGCCCCCTCACCCGGCTCGCATCTCGTTCCACTCAAGGCTCGCCGACCTCTCCCCGCCGGGGAGAGGTGACACGATCCGCAAGCGCGCCTTTCGGCGCGGCCGCACCTCGGGGATGAGGCCGCCCCCAATCTCACCGATACGCCGCATCGTCCGGGTAATGGCCGACCTCGGGCCAGCGGGAAAGCCAGTCTTGTGCGACCGCGTGGCCTTCCTTGCGCAGCCGGTCGATGAAGCCGCGGCTGCGGTCGAATTTCGATGCGGTGCGAAGCGCGGCGGCGGTTTCCTCCGTCATCTTGATCGTGCGCACCGTGACCGGCTTGTACTCGGCCGCCAGGCTGCCGCCGAAACGGGCGATCATCCCGTTGATGGTGAGGATGAAATCCAATTCCTTGTTCAATGACAGATTGCCCATCAGCTCGTTTTCGCGATCGCGAATTTCCGCGTTGGACTTCGGTTGCTGCGCAGTTTGTTGCGGATTGATGCGCACAATCCAGATCTCGTCGGGGACGTGCTCCCGGCGGACGCCGGCCAGGAACTCGCGGACCGGCGGGTTCTGTGAGTACAGCCCGTCCCAGTAATAGCCGCCGTCGATCTCCTCGGCCTCGCGCACGGCGGGCAGCGTCCCCGACGCCGCGGCCCCGCGCAGGGTCAGCGGCAATCGCTTGCGCCAGCGATGCGCGACCGAGGCTTCGACGTGTTTTTTGCCCTGGCTCTCCACATTGCAGTCGGAGTCGAACACGGTCTCCACGCCGTCGATGATTTCCGAGGCCCCGAGCAGGAGGCGCGTCCGCAGCTTCGGCCAGTCGACGCCGTCGAACTGCGGACAGGCCTCGGCCAGCATGTCCTCGAAGTCGAAATACTGCTTGCGCACGCCCAGCAGCGGCAGCCCGGCGGTCACCGCCTGGCTGATCGCGCCGCGCGGATTGAGGCTGAAAACCGGCGCGTTCAGGCCGAGCATCGGCGTCTCTTTCTCCTGCGCCGTGAGCGCGGAGAACGAAAACAGATTGAGCATCATCTCGGCGGGAGTGGTGGCCGCGAAGGCGTCCCAGAAGCGGTTGAGCTTGTCGGTCGCCGCGCGCGCCGAGCCCGGGCGTCCATTCTTAGAGGCGAGCCCGTACCAGACCATCAGCGCGCATAGCGCGCCCGCCGAGGTCCCGCTCAAGCCCGTCAGTTCGAAGCGGTTTCGCTCCTGGATATCCTTGAGGATTTCCGTGAGGACCCCGACCTCGAAGGCGGCATGCGTTCCGCCGCCCTGGCAGGCGACGGCAACCTTCGGAATGGCATCGGCCATGGTCGTCCCCCACGTTGACGCCGGGAAAAGGTAGCCCCGGGGCGATGCGCCATCAATGCTACGTGTGGATGGCGGACGGCGTTCAGCGCAACTCCCCCACCACCTTCACGATCGCGCCGGTCAGGGTCGCAAGCTCGTCCTCGCCGATGGTGAAGGCCGGGGTGAGATAGACGATCCTGCCGAACGGCCGGATATACACGCCTTCGGCGACGAACCGGCTGCGCAGCGCCGCGGGATCGTCGATGCGGTCGAGCTCGACCACTCCGATCGCGCCCTTGACCCGCACGTCCCTGACCCGCGGCAGGCCGCGACAGGGTTCGAGCCCCGCCCGCAGACGCGCTTCGATCGCGCGCACCTGGTCGAGGCGCGGCTCCTGCTCGAACAGGTCGAGCGAGGCGTTCGCGGCGGCGCAGGCGAGCGCATTGCCCATATAGGTCGGCCCGTGCATGAGCGCGTGCAGGGGATCGTCCGACCAGAACGCGTCGAACACATTTCGCGTCGCAATCGTCGCGGCGAGCGGCAGCGTGCCGCCGGTCAACGCCTTCGACAGCGTGACGATGTCGGGCGTCACGCCCGCCGCCGCGCAGGCGAACATCGCGCCGGTGCGGCCGAAGCCGGTGAATATCTCGTCGAAGATCAGCAGGAGCCGGTGGCGGTCGGCGAGCGCGCGCAGGCGCGTCAGCACGTCCGGCGCGTGGAACAGCATGCCGCCCGCGCCCTGCACCGACGGCTCGACGATGATTCCGGCGATCTCGTCCGCCCGCGCCGCGAGCACGCGATCAAGCGCGGCGGCGCTTTCCTCGTCGCGCGGCAGGTCGATGATGATGTGCTCCGGCAACAAGCCCTGAAACATCCGGTGCATGCCCTCGTCGGGATCGCAGACCGCCATCGCGCCGGTGGTGTCGCCGTGGTAGCCGCCGCGGAAGGCGACGAAGCGGGTGCGCCCGCGCACGCCTTTGTTGAGCCAATACTGCACGGCCATCTTCATCGCGACCTCGACCGAAACCGAGCCCGAGTCGGAAAAGAAGACGCGCTCCAGCCCGGGCGGCAGCATTTCGGCTAGACGGCGGGCGAGGGTCAGCGCCGGCTCGTGGACAAGGCCTCCGAGCATGACATGCGGCATGGTGTCGAGCTGCGTCGCCACGGCGGCGCGGATGTGGGGATGGTTATAGCCGTGACAGGCCGTCCACCAGGAGGCCACGCCGTCGATCAGCTCGCGGCCGTCGGCGAGCGTGATGCGGCTGCCCAGCGTGCGCACGACCGGGAGTGGCGGCGGCGCCGTCTTCATCTGGGTGTAGGGAAGCCACACGTGCGGAAGGCCCTGCCGGCGCCAGGACGGCTGGGCAGCGTTATTCGCCATTCTTAAGGTCCTGCCGACATGTTATCCCGCGATACGTGCAATCCAGCCCTGCCGAAACAGCGGGGTAATTTGCCTTGGAGAACGGGGCCGGTCACGCTACACCTCCTCAACAAAAATTGCGCGGCCAGCTAGAGGCCCGAGGGGATGGAATCGCTCGCCTCATTTGCCAGGACGAAACTTGACGGGCTTGCGCGGGCTAGCCTGCGGCGTGAGCTTTCCTGCACGGCGCGCACGGACGGCGTCACCGTCGAGCGCAACGGCCGCCGCCTGATCTCCTTTTCCTGCAACGACTATCTCAACCTGATCCAGCACCCCGCGATCGTCGCGGCGGCGCAGGAGGCGCTTGCGCGGCACGGGGTCGGCGCCGGGGCCTCGCGGCTCGTCACCGGCAACCATCCGCTTTACGCCGAGCTGGAAAGCCGCCTCGCCAAGCTGAAGGGGACCGAGAGCGCCTGCGTGTTCGGCTCCGGCTATCTCGCCAATCTCGGCGTCATTCCCGCGCTGCTCGGCGAGGACGATCTCGTGCTGATCGACGAGCTTGCGCATGCCTGCCTGTGGGGCGGCGCGCAACTGAGCGGCGCGCGGCTGCTTGTGTTCCGGCACAACGATGTCGACCATGCCCGCGCTCTTCTGGACGAACATCGCGCGGCGCACGAACGGGCGCTCATCCTCACCGACGGCGTCTTCTCCATGGATGGCGATCTCGCGCCCCTGCCCGCTTTGGCGCGGCTCGCCCGCGCCTATGACGCCTGGCTGATGAGCGACGACGCGCATGGCATCGGCGTTCTCGGCGGCGGCCGGGGCTCGACCTTCGCCCATGACGAACCGGTCGAGGTTCCCTTGCAGATGGGCACCCTGTCGAAGGCGATCGGAGCCTATGGCGGCTATCTCTGCGCCTCCGCTCCGGTGATCGAACTGATGAAAAGCCGCGCCCGGACCCTGATCTACTCGACCGCTCTGCCGCCGGCCGTCGTCGCGGCGGCGATCGCCGCCCTCGACCTGATCGAACGCGAGCCCGGCTATGTCGCCCTGCCGCTCGCCAAGGCGAAGGCCTTCACCCGGCGCGCTGGGTTGCCCGAGGCGACGAGCACGATCGTGCCCGTCGTGGTCGGCGAGGCCGACGCCGCGCTCGCGGCCTCGCGCATGCTTGAAGCGGAGGGATTTCTGGTCGTTCCGATCCGCCCGCCGACCGTGCCGAACGGCACCGCGCGGCTGCGGTTCTCCTTCACTCCGGGCCATTCCGACGCCGCGATCGAGCGCGTCGCCGATCTCGTCCGGACCCAAGTCTTGGCGGTTGCGGCATGACGACCGTGTTCGTGACAGCGACGGGAACGGAGGTCGGCAAGACCGTCGTCGTGCGCGGCCTGATCAAGGCGCTGCGGGCGCAGGGCCGCGCGGTCGAAGCGCTCAAGCCGGTGGTCAGCGGCTACGATCCGCATGAGGCGGCCGGCAGCGATCCCGGGCTGCTGCTCACGGCGCTGGGCGAGCCGATCACGCCCGACGGGATCACCCGCATCTCGCCGTTCCGCTTCACCGCGCCGGTCTCCCCCCATCTCGCCGCGCGCCGCGAAGGCAAGAAGATCGATTTCAACGCCGTGGTCGAGCTGTGCCGCTGGCGCATGCAGGCCAGCACCGGGGTCCTGATCATCGAAGGCGTCGGCGGGATCATGGCGCCGCTCGAAGACCACCGCACGGTGCTCGACTGGATGGTCGCGCTCAACCAGCCGATCATTCTCGTGGCCGGCAGCTATCTCGGCACGCTCAGCCACACCTTCTCGGCGATCGACGTGATCGAGCGGCGCGATCTGTCCATTGCCGCGGTCGTGGTCAACGAAACCGCCGGAAGCCCGGTCTCCTTCAACGACACGGTGGAATCGATCCGCACCTTCTGCCCGAAGCTCGACGTCCAGGGCCTGCCCTGGCTCGCAAACGGCAATCTCGGCAACGCGGTCTTCCCGCACCTCGCCGCCAAGCTCTGACCGGCGACTTGCTCGGTCGCGCCGTGTCCGGACGACGCCGTCCGACGCAGCGCTCACGGCACGAGGATCGACGAGCCCGTGGTGGCGCGCGATTCGAGGTCGCGATGCGCCTTCTGCGCGTCTTTCAGCGCGTAGCTCTGCTTGACCGGGATTTTCACCTTGCCGGAGCGGACCACGTCGAACAGTTCGTTGGCGAGCGATCGATAGTCTTCGCGCGTCGCGGAATAGTGGATGAGCGTCGGGCGCGTCGCGAACAGCGAGCCCTTGGCCTGCAGCAGATTGATGTTGAACGCCTCGATCGCGCCGGAGGCGTTGCCGTAGCTCACGAACATTCCGCGCGGCTGCAGGCAGTCGAGCGAAGCCGGGAACGTCGCCCGGCCGACGCCGTCATAGACGACCTCGCACAGGTTTCCGCCGGTGATCTCCTTGACGCGCGCGACGAAATCCTCGTCCCGGTAGAGGATCACGTGATGGCAGCCATTCGCCTTGGCGAGATCCGCCTTCTCGCGGGACCCGACCGTGCCGATGACGTTGGCGCCCAGCAGGTTCGCCCACTGGCAGGCGATGACGCCGACCCCGCCGGCGGCGGCGTGGATCAGCACGTTCATGCCCTTCCCCACCTTGAAGGTGTGGCGCAGCAGATAGCAGGCGGTCATCCCCTTCAGCATCATGCCGGCGGCCTGCTCGAAGCCGACAGTGTCGGGCAGTTTCAGCGCGCGCTCGGCCGGCAGCACCCGCTCCGCCGCATAGCCGCCAAGGCCTATGACATAGGTCACGCGATCGCCCGTCTTGAGGTCGGACACGCCGGGACCGACGGCCGTCACCTCCCCTGCCCCTTCGTTGCCGGGGATGAAGGGCAGCCCGGCCAGCGAAGGATACAAGCCGCTCCGGAAATAGGTGTCGATGAAGTTGAGGCCGCAGGCGTGCTGCCTGATGCGGATCTGGCCGGGTCCCGCCGCCGGCGCCTCCACCTCCTCGAAGGTCAGCACCTCCGGCCCACCGACTTTATGCACGCGCACCGCTGCGACCATGACGCTCTCCTCGATTTCCGTTGCAGGCATGCAAGCCCCGCCGATCTTCCGCTAACCCTTCCGCCCCGGCTCTCGCATGAGCGCATGAAGCAGCAGAGTCGAGCGGTCCGAAAGGTCGACTGCGCCCGGCGATGCCCCGAGACCCTTGCGGTTATATGTGTTCCTCGCCCGCCTTGGCCGCCGGGGTCTCCTTGCTCTTTGCGCCCGGCATCCGCAATCGCCTGCTCTTGCGTCGCCTGCGCACCGCGATCACGTTGAACGCCTCCACTGCGCCGGCGAAAGCCATCGCGAAATAGATGTAGCCGCGCGGGATGTGCACCTCGAACCCGTCGGCGACGAGCGCCACCCCGATCAGGACGAGAAACGCGAGCGCGAGCATTTTCGTCGTCGGATGCGCGGCGACGAAGCTCGCGACCGGTCCGGACGCGACATACATCACGGCGACCGCGATCAACACCGCCGCGATCATGATGCGGATGTCCTGCGCCATGCCGATCGCGGTGACGATCGAATCGATGGAGAAGACGAGATCGACGAGGATGATCTGGACAATGACGAGGGAAAACGTCGCGTGCTTGATCGCCTCGAGCGCGCCTTCTTCGCCCTCGTCCACGCTTTCCATCTCCGCATGCATTTCATGCGTCGCCTTGGCGATGAGGAACAGGCCGCCGACGATCAGGATCACGTCGTGCCAGGAGAAGCCGCGGCCCATCACGGTGAAGATCGGCTCGGTGAGGCCGATCAGCCAGGTCAGGGCGAACAGGAGCAGAATGCGGAAGATGAGCGCGAGGCCGAGCCCGATCTGGCGCGCCCGCGTCACATAGGCGGGGTCGAGCCGCGAGACCAGGATGGAGATGAAGACGACATTATCGATGCCGAGCACGATTTCGAGCGCGCTCAGGGTTATGAGCGCTGCCCAGGCGTTCGGATCGTAGAGGAGATCGAGCATGTGACGCTGAGGGTGTGAATGAGGGCGACAAGGCGAGTATATGGTAGGCCGATGACCGAAACGATATCCCAAAACGCGACGGCGGGTCGCGGAGCCGCGCGTTGTGAGGAGGATAAGGTGTCTGTCATGGAATCGAGCGGTAACGGACGCCTCTCCGCCGAGGTGGCGGTCGTGGGCGGTGGGCCGGCGGGCCTGACGGCCGCGGTGGCGCTTGCCGGCGCGGGGGTGTCGACCGCCCTCATCGCCGCGCAGGCCGGCGCGCGCGACAACCGGACCACTGCGCTGTTTACCTCTTCGGTCGCGGCCCTCGAAGCGATCGACAGCTGGGCCGGCTGCCGCGCCCAGGCGGCGCCGCTCAAGACGCTCCGCATCATCGACGACACCGGCCGTCTGTGGCGCGCGCCGGAGGTGCGCTTCGAGGCTGAGGAAATCGGCCTCGATGCGTTCGGCTGGAATATCGAGAACCGATACCTGGTCGGCTCGCTCGAAGCGCGCGCGCAGGCGCTTCCTGCGCTGCAGCGGATCAGCGCGGAAGCGTCCGCCGTCGCCATCGACGAGAACGGCGTCACCGTCACGCTTGCCGGCGGCGGTGCGGTGACGGCTCGCCTGGCGGTCGGCGCGGACGGACGCCGGTCGATCTGCCGGAGCGCCGCCGGGATCGCCACTCAGGTCTGGACCTACCCCCAGACCGCGCTCACCTTCAATCTGAGGCATTCTCGTCCGCACGATGACATATCGACGGAATTTCATTCGCCCGAGGGTCCGTTCACGCTCGTTCCCTTGCCCGGCCTGCGGTCGAGCCTGGTGTGCGTCGTGGCGCCTGACGAGGCCGCACGGCTCATGGCGCTCGACCCCGCCGAACGTGATGCCGAGATCGAGCGGCGCTCGCATTCCATCCTGGGCCGGATCGCGGCCGAACCGGGCCATGGCGCCTTCCCGCTCGCGGTCGAAAACGCACGGCGATTTGCGGCCGAGCGGGTCGCCCTCATCGGCGAGGCGGCGCATGTCATCCCGCCGATCGGCGCGCAGGGTCTCAATCTCGGGCTGCGCGATGCGGCGACCATCGCCGAACTGGTTGTGGAAGCCCGCCGGAACGGGGCGGATGTCGGAGGTCGCGACGTCATCGACGGCTACGACCGCCTGCGGCGCATCGACGTCACGACCCGCACCGCCGCGGTCGACCTGCTCAATCGCAGCCTGCTGACCGACTTCCTGCCGATCCAGGGGCTGCGCGGCGTCGGCCTGTATATGCTCGAGCGGATCGGCCCGCTGCGGCGCGCGCTGATGCGCGAGGGGGTCGACCCGATCGCCGCGCGACCGCGCCTGATGCGGGGCGAAGCGCTGACGTGACGCGGGCGCCTCGGCCGCGCGATTCACGAGCCCGGACACGCGCGCAGCAGACGGCGCGCCCATCGCGGGAACGGCCCCGGCCGGACGCGCGCGGCGCAAAGCGGGTATTCACCGCCGTGCGGCCTGAACGGCTTGGCGGACGGCGAAGCTTCCTCTACGGTATGGCGACGGGAAAGATTTATCCTGCACACGGCCTTTTCCGGCGACCGGCGGCAATGCTCCGCCGCAACTCCGCTTTTCAAGGGGAAAGAGCCTCGCTCCGCCCAATCGCGCCCGTCCACATCCCGGATTGCGTCCATCCACGGAAACAAAGAATGTCCATGAAGCTCCCGCGCAACTTCTATAAGCCGCTCGCCATCGGCGCGCCCACGCCCTATCGCGAGCTTCCGGTCCACCTCGAACGGATGATCCATTTCGTCCCGCCGCATATCGAGAAGGTGCGGGCGAAGGTTTCGGAGCTGCTCGGCAAGGTCGACGTGGTCCTCGGCAATCTCGAAGACGCCATCCCCGCCGACGCGAAAGAGGCCGCGCGGCGCGGCTTCATCCAGATGGCGCACGACAATAATTTCGAGTCGACCGGACTGTGGGTCCGCATCAATGCGCTCAACTCGCCCTGGGTCGTCGACGACGTTTTCCAGATCGTCGAGGACGTCGGCTACAAGCTCGACGTCATGATGCTGCCGAAGGTCGAAGGCCCGTGGGACATCCACTATCTCGACCAGCTCCTGTCTCAGCTCGAGGCGCGGTTCGGCCTGCGCAAGCCGATTCTCATTCATGCGATCCTCGAGACGGCCGAGGGCGTCAACAACGTCAAGGCCATTGCGACGGCGTCCCCGCGCATGCACGGCATGAGCCTCGGCCCGGCCGATCTCGCCGCCTCGCGCGCGATGAAGACGACCCGGGTGGGCGGCGGCCATCCGGAATACAAGGTGCTTGCCGATCCGACCAGCGACGGCGCGCCCCGCCCGGCATTCCAGCAGGACTTGTGGCACTACACCCTCGCCACCATGGTCGACGCGTGCGCCGCCACGGGAATGAAGGCCTTCTACGGCCCGTTCGGGGATTTCTCCGACCCCGCCGCCTGCGAAGCGCAGTTCCGCAACGCGTTCCTGCTCGGCTGCGCCGGCGCCTGGACCCTGCACCCGAGCCAGATCGACATCGCCAAGCGCGTATTCTCGCCCGACCCGGCGGAAGTCGCGTTTGCGCGCAAGATCCTCGCCGGCATGCCAGACGGCACCGGGGCGGTGATGATCGACGGCAAGATGCAGGACGATGCCACCTGGAAGCAGGCCAAGGTCGTCGTCGATCTTGCCCGCTTGGTCGCCGCCAAAGACCCCGAAATGGCCTCGCGGTACGGGTTGTAAACCGATCGTCCGACGTGTCTTTCCGTCTGTTCCGAGCGGCGCTCATGAGGTAGGTTCCGCCTCATGAGCAAGACACGCCTCGGCAAATACAAGATCGGCCAGGTCGTGCGCCACCGGATTTATCCGTTCCGCGGCGTCATTTTCGACGTCGACCCGGTGTTCAGCAATACCGAGGAGTGGTACCAGGCGATCCCCGCCGAGGTGCGGCCGAGCAAGGACCAGCCATTCTATCACCTGTTCGCGGAGAACTCGGATACCGAGTATATCGCCTATGTCTCGGAGCAGAATCTGCTCCCCGACGAATCGGGCGAACCGATCCGGCACCCGCAGGTCGCCGAGGTGTTCGACCGCGACGAGAGCGGCGACTACCGCCCGCGATTCAGCATGATGAACTGACCGCAACCAGCCGCGGTACAAACAAAAAAGCGCGCCGGAAGGCGCGCTTCTTGTTCTCCGCCGCAGTGCGGTCAGCGCGTCGCCGGAGCCGGCGCTTGGCCACCTTGCGATTCCAGCTTCTTGCGCGCTTCATCGGCCCGCTTCTGCAGTTCCTCCTGCAGCTTCTTCTGCTGTTCCTCGAAAACCTTCGGATCGGTCGGCGGGCCTTCATGCGCCTTGGCGAAATCAGTCAAGGGAAGCGGAAAGCTGATCGCCGAGCCCGCAAGATTGATCGCCTGGATGGTGAGCGTCTGCCCCTTCTTGAGCTTCTGCACCATGTCGGCGGTCGCTTCGTAGTCGGCCATGCAGCCGTTCGAGAAGCAGGTGAAGAACGGCCCGGTCAGGGGTTGTTCCTGGTCGATGATCACGCGCGTCCCATACTGGAGTTGCAGCGGCGCCGGCAGCGTGATCCGGAAGAGCTTCTTCGGCTCGCCCTCGGGCTCGATCAACGCCGCGGCGATCACCGGAGCGCCGGCTTCCGTGCGGGCGTCCTTGCCGGTGAAGCAGACCTGCTTGGCGTTGGCGTCCTGCCCCTTGCCGCAGAACTTCGCCCACGGCGAATAGATGAGCTGCGGCGTCTGCGCCTGGCCCTGCGGCGCCGCCTGGCCCTGGGCTTGGGCCGGGGCGGCAGGCTGGGCCGGAGCGGCCGGCGCGGGAGTCGCAGGCTTCTGCGCTGTGGCCGGCGGCTTTGCGGCCGGCGGCGTGGCGGGTTTCGGCGCGGCCGCGGGCTTTTGCGCCGGGGCCGGCTGGGCGGGGGCTTGCGCCGGCGGCTGCTGCGCCAGGGCGACCGACCCGCCGGTGACGAGAAGCATCGCGGCCACGGCCGGCAAACGCAGTCGCCGCACCGGCGGGGCCGATGCGATTGGGCTCGGACAAATCATCGAGAACCTCTTCGTTGCCGTGCTGCGGCGCTGCGGGGCGCGCTAGCTCCGTCCCCTACCGGGGCTGTAACAGCGTCAAAATGCGGCAGTAACGTGACGCGCGTTCAGCCGGAGGCTCCGAATGTGGAAGCCGAAGGGCGATCGTGCCGCGTCGATTTCGCTTTCCGAGGGAACCGTTGACGCCGCGTTAACAGCCCTCGCCTAAACTCTAGCGATACATCATGTCTATGATTCGTTTGAGGCGCTCGCATGTCGCTGCAAGGTCCGGTCGTCGTTATCGCCAATGAGGTGGATGGCGCCCTGTTGCGGGCGCTCGAATCGGCCGGCGCGTCGCCCGTCGTCGGCGCCGCATGGGCAAAAGCGCCGGGTATGTTGGAGCGGATCGCGCCGAGCGCGGTGGTGATCGCCGAATCGGCGCAGCCCGCCGATCACCGCATCGTCGAGAAGACCGCGCAGACGATCTCGAACTTCCCGCTCTACACGCCCGTTCTCGCCTGCGCGGAGACCGCCCTGCTGGACGCGATGCCGGACGCGCTGCCGATCGCGGCGGACGCATCCTGCGAGCGCATCGTGGCGCGATTGGCCGCGGCGTTGCGGGTGCGCGCGTTGCACGCGAGCGTGACTCGGCGCGCGAGCCTTGTCACCGAACAGGAGGCCGCCCCTGCCGAACTTCCGGACGGCGACCCGCTGGACGACGCAACCGTGCTCGTCGCCGGCCGCGGCCGCTCCTATCCCAGCCTGAGCGCGGCGGTGGGCGAGCGGGTCGGCCTGATCGGGGCGCTCAGCGTCGAGATCGCCGCCCGTTATCTCAATACGCGGGACGTCGACGGCATCGTCATCGGCGAGGGTTTCGGGCCGCCCACGCTTGTCGCCTTCCTCACGGCTCTATCCGAGGATGCCCGCTTCCGCGATCTGCCCGTCGCGCTCCTGCCCGAGCCGCCGCCCGCGCTCGATCTGCGGCTCCTGCCCAATCTCGAGCGCCTCGCCGGCGATCCCGGCGAGGTGATCGCAAGACTTGTTCCGCTCGTTCGCCTGCACGCCTTCGCGGCGCGCCTGCAACGCCAGCTCGCCGCGCTCAAGGCGCAAGGCGTGATCGACTCGCGCACCGGGCTGTTCACGATTCCCGCCTTCCTCGCCAATCTCGCCCGCGCGATCGACGAGGCGCAGGGACAGGACGCCGGCCTGTCGCTCGCGCGCTTCTCGTTTCCGCCTTCGCTCGACCGGCGCGTGAGCCTCGATGCCGCGCGGCTCGTCAGCCGCCTCGTGCGCAGCATCGATTTCGGTTGCCGGGCGTACGACGGCTCGATCCTCGTCGCCTTCTCGGCGACCGGGCTGCGGACGGCGCATGTCATCACCCGCCGCATCGCCAGCGTGCTGCGCCACACGATGCTTGTGCCGGCCGACGATCCGACCGCCCAAGCCGATGCGAGCGTCACGCTCGCCACGCTCAAAGCGAACGATACGGTGCAATCGCTGCTCGCCCGCGTCTGCGAGCCCGAGCCGGTTGCCGTCGCGCAAGGAGCGGCCTAGCTATCTGCATGGCAGGAGCCGCTTCATGGCATTGTCCGAAATCCGCACCGCCATGCCGGTCGACGTCGTCTCCGACGTCGTCTGTCCATGGTGCTTCATCGGCAAGCGCCGCCTCGAAAAAGCGATGGCGCTTGCCCCCGACATTCCGCTGCGCGTGCGCTGGCGGCCTTATTTTCTCAATCCATGGGCGCCGCGCGACGGGATCGGGCGCACCGAATATCTGACGACCAAGTTCGGCTCCGTCGCAGCCTATGCTCGCATCGCCGAGCGCATCGCGGCGGCCGCCGACGCGGAGGGGCTCGTCTATCGCGTCGAGGCGATCGCGCGCCAGCCGAACACGCTCGATTGTCATCGCCTGATCCGCTGGGCGGGAGCGGATGGCGCCGCCGGTCCGGGCGAAGGCGCCGGCCGCATGAAACAGCGCTTGATGGATCTGTACTTCTCGGAAGGCGCGGACCTGACGGAACGCGAAGTGCTGGTGCAGGCGGCGGCCGACTGCGGCATGGACGCGGACGAGACCCGCGAGCGCCTCGCAAGCGATGCCGACGAACTGGAAGTCACCGCCGAGGCCATGGCCGCGAGCAATGCCGGGGTCGAAGGCGTGCCGTGCTTCATCTTCGGCGGGGTGCTCGCAGTCGCGGGCGCGCAGGCTCCGGACTATCTCGCCGGCGCGCTCGCCCGCGCCTTCGCGCAATTCGAGCAGCGGCTTGCCGCAGGCGAAATCGCCAATCCCGAGGCCAGGCCCTACTGACCGCGTTATTCAAGCGGCGTCCCGGGGCGGCCGACCGTTTCGGCCATGGCGATTGAACGCTCACGCCGCGGAAAGTCGGTATTAACCGCGTTAATCGCGCCGCCCTAATACGTCTGCCGATGCGCCTCCGAAGAGGGACATGCGTGCCCCTTTTCGGCAGAATCCATGCAGCGCATGTCTCCAAGAATCCTCACCTCGGAGAAACCCGATCGTCGCGCGCCGTTCGAACCTGGACAGGGGGAGAACCGCTGGTTACCAAGGGACGCTCGGAAAGCAGAGTTATCGGTCATCAGTCAGCGCAGGTTGCCTTTAACGACCATGCGGGATGAAATCGATATGGCCCCTCTTCGTCTTAGCGCTGCTATTCTCGCGGCGAGCCTGTTGGTCCCGGCAGCGGGATGGGCGGAGCCCGCCGGAACCACATCGGCCGCGGCCGTGGTCCCGTGGACCGTGACGGTCGGGGTGCAGGGCCGGCTCGAGCCGGTGTTCAAAGGGTCGGACACCTACGAGGTTCTGCCTTCCCCGGTGTTCAACATCCGCCGCGCCGGAACGCCGGAACGATTTCTCGCGCCGCGCGACAATGCCGCGATATCCTTCTACGATGTCGGGTTTTTCCGGGTCGGCGCGGTCGGAAAGTTCCGGCGCGCGCGCGATCAATCGGACGATCCGGCGCTGAACGGCCTCGGCGATGTCCCCTGGGCCGGCGAGATCGGCGGATTCGCCGAATATTGGTGGGTTCCCTGGCTGCGCAGCCGCGCGGAGGTGCGCCAAGGGTTCAACGGCCATCATGGCATCGTCTCCGACGTGACGCTCGATGCGGTGATTCCCGCGACGTCCCAACTCACGCTTTCGGGGGGACCGCGACTGACCCTCGTCACCGCGGCGGCGAACGATCCGTATTTCTCGATCACGCCGGGACAGTCGTTTGCCTCCGGACTGCCCGTCTATGACGCCAAGGGCGGCGTGCAATCGTTCGGGGCCGGCCTGCAGGCGCGATATCGCTGGAACGCCGTTTGGGGGACGCACGCCTTCGTCGAATACGAGCGCCTGACCGGAAGCGTCGCCAATTCGCCGCTCGTCGAGCAGCGCGGCTCTCCGAATCAGTTCACGATCGGTCTCGGAACGACCTATTCGTTCTATTTCTACCCATTCTGGTGATAGAGCCCCCTCGGCGCGGCGCTTTGCGCCCTGCGGGTGCGGCTTGCGTAACAGACGGAAGCGGCGGTCGTCGGACCGCCGCGTTGCGCTTTCCATCTCGGCACTGAGTCATGGCGCACATGGAGACGATCAGGAAGACGGGCGTGATCGCCATGCTTGCCGGCGTCGCCGTCGTCGTCGGGCTGACGGCTTGGTCGGGATGGCGGCTGGTCGGCGAGGCGGTCGCGAGCGTCGGCGTCGGCGTCCTCGTCGTCATCCTCGTTCGCGCCACGACCATCGCCTTGGCGGGCCTCGGCTGGCAACTCCTGTTTCCGCGCAAAGTCCGGCCGCCCGCGTGGCGCTGCGTGCTGCTGCGCTTCGTTCGCGAGGGAGCGAACAATCTCCTGCCCTTCGCTCAGGTCGGCGGCGACCTGGTCGGCGCCCGCCTGCTGAAATTCTCCGGCGTGTCCGGCTCGCTTTCGCTCGCAAGCGTCATCGTCGATGTCCTGCTGCAGGCCGCGACCCAGTTCGTTTTCGCCATTTGCGGCCTCGCGATCCTGATCGCGCTTGGGGACCACAACGCCGTCGCCTGGGCGGCGGCCCCGGGATTTCTCGTCGCCGCGCTCGCGCTGGGCGGTTTTTACTGGGCGCAGCGCCACGGCGGGCGCCGCGTTGTGTCGTTCTTTCTCGACCGGCTCGTGCGGGAGCAGGACGGCTTCTTCCAGACAAAGGTCGACGCGGTCTACAATTGGCTTGCCGCAATCTATGCCAGCCGATCGACGCTGCTATCGAGCGCCGCCGTCCATTTGATCGGCTGGTTGGTCGGGGCGGCTGAAGTCTATGCCGCGTTCGCCTTCATGGGCCGCCCCGTCGACTGGACGGAGGCGCTGGTGATCGAGAGCCTGATTCATGCCGTGCGCGGCGCGGCTTTCGCGGTGCCCGGCGCGCTCGGAGCGCAGGAAGGAGGGCTCATCGTGCTGTGCGCGCTGTTCGGCATTCCGCCCGACCAGGCTCTCGCGCTCTCGCTGGCGAAACGGGCGGCCGACCTCGCGCTCGGCCTGCCGGGCCTGCTCGCTTGGCAGATCGCCGAGGGAAAGCGGTTGCACGAGGCCGATCATGCCGGCAAGCCGCTGCCGACGGCGATCGACGAGCGATCGGCCGGATGACGAGCCGCTTGCCATGACGGAGGGATTGCTCGCGATCCTTGCGAGCGCGGGAATTCTGATGGCCGCGCTCGGCTGCGGCTGTCTCGTCGCCGCCGCGGTCCTGGTCGGGCGATTCGCGCAGGAGCGCGGGCCGGCGCCGCCCTCGCCTGCCCCCGGCGTCGCCGTATTGAAGCCGCTCTGCGGGGCCGAGCCGTGGCTTCTCGACAATCTCGCTTCGTTTTGCCGGCAGGACTATCCGGGCCCCGTCACGATCCTCTGCGGCGTATTGGACCGCGACGACGGCGCGATCGCCGTGGTGGAAGACTTGCGACGCGCCTTCCCTGCGGTCGCCATCGCCCTCGTGGTGGAGCCACGGATGCATGGCTCCAACCGCAAAGTCTCCACTCTTGCGAACATGGCCGCGCATATCGACCAGCCGATCGTCGTCCTTTCCGACAGCGATGTTCGGGTCGAGCGCGATTACCTCTCCCGAGTCGTGTCGGCGCTGACGGCCGACGGCGTCGGCGGCGTGACGTGCCTCTACTACGGCGTCGCCGGCGCGGGACACTGGTCGCAACTCGCCGCGCTCGGGGTGGACGGCCATTTCCTGCCGAGCGTGATCGCAGGCCTTGCGCTCGGCCGCGCGCAGCCCTGCTTCGGCTCCACCATTGCGCTGCGGCGCGCGACCCTGGAGGCCATCGGCGGCTTCGCCGCCTTCGCCGATCGCCTCGCCGACGACTACGCGATCGGACAGGCGCTGCGGACGCGCGGCGAGCGGGTTGCGATCCCGCGTTTTGCGCTCGCCCACCACTGCGACCACGCGCATTGGCGCGACCTCTGGGCGCAGGAACTGCGCTGGGCGCGCACGATCCGAGGCATCGATCCCGCCGGGTATGCGGGGTCGATGGTCATGCACCCGTTCGCATGGTCGCTGCTGTCGCTGTCTGCCGGAGGCGGAACGGCGGCGCTGGCGCTCGCCTTCTGCGCCATTGGGTGCCGCGCCGCGCTCCTGTGGCGGATCGAACAGGCCTTTGGACTTCCCCGCCATCCTTATTGGCTGATCCCCATGCGTGACCTATTCTCCGCCGCGGTCTATCTCGCAAGCTATCTCGGCCGCGACGTCGTGTGGCGCGGCCGTCGCTACCGGATCGGTCCGGGCGGCAAGATGAGCGAACGGAGGACGGCGCCATGATGCGCACGCTATTTCTGCAGGGGCCTTCGCTCGACGGTTTCGACGGCGGCGCGGGCGCGCGCTATCAGGCGCGCCGCGAGATCCGCTCGTTCTGGTATCCGACCTGGCTGGCTCAGCCGGCGGCGATGGTCGCGGGATCGAAGCTGATCGACGCGCCGCCGCACCGGCTCGCGCTCGCCGATATTCTCCCGGAGGCCAGGCAGCGCGACCTCGTCGTGATGCACACCTCCACGCCGTCCTTCTCCGCCGACGTGAAGACCGCGGAGGCGCTGAAAGCCGCGAACCCGGCGCTGAAGATCGGCATGATCGGGGCGAAGGTCGCGGTCGAACCGGAGAAAAGCCTCAAGGCGTCGGACGCCATCGACTTCGTCGCGCGCGACGAATTCGACTACACCATTCGCGACGCGGCCGAGGGCCGCGCGTTCGGACGCATCGCCGGGCTCTCCTGGCGCAATGGCGACGGCGGGATCGTCCACAACGAAGACCGCGCCGTTCTCGACGACATGGACGCGCTGCCCTTCGTCTCCCCCGTCTACAAGCGCGACCTCGTCATCGAGAACTACTACAACGGCTATCTGAAGCACCCCTATCTGTCCTTCTACACCGGCCGCGGCTGCAAATCGCGCTGCACCTTCTGCCTGTGGCCGCAGACCATTGGCGGGCACAAATACCGCACGCGCAGCGTCGGCCATGTCATGGAAGAGGTCGCCTGGGCGAAGCAGGCCTTCCCGCAGGTCAAGGAGATTTTCTTCGACGACGACACGCTGACCGACGATCTTCGGCGCGTCGAAGCGCTCGCGCGCGAACTCGGCAGGCACGGCGTCGAATGGAGCTGCAACGCCAAGGCCAATGTCCCGCGCGCGACGCTCAAGATCATGCGCGACAACGGGCTGCGGCTGCTCACCGTCGGCTACGAATCGGGCAATCAGCAGATCCTGCACAACATCAAGAAGGGCATGCTGGTCGATGTCGCGCGGCGTTTCACCAAGGACTGCCACGAGCTCGGCATCCGCATCCACGGCACGTTCATTCTCGGTCTGCCGGGCGAGACCAAGGAAACGATCGAGGAGACCATCCGGTTCGCCGCCGAGATGAACCCGCACACGATCCAGGTGTCGCTCGCTGCGCCCTATCCGGGCACGTTCCTGTATAAGCAGGCGATGGCGAACGGCTGGTTCGCGTTCGACGAGACGGCCCTTTTGTCGGACCGCGGCACGCAGATGGCGCCCTTGCGCTACCCGCATCTGAGCCACAGCGAAATCAATCGATCCGTCGATGAGTTCTATCGGCGCTTCTATTTCCGCGCCGGCAAGATCGCCGCGATCATGGGTGAAATGATGCGAAGCCCGGAGGCGATGCGGCGGCGGCTGCGCGAGGGGGTCGAGTTCTTCCAGTATCTGCGGCAAAGGCGCGAGGCCGCGTAAACGCCAGCCGCGTAAACGCTATCTGCAAATCCGGCGCGCAGCGCGGCGCTGCGGGCTTTCGGAAGCCCCGGCGGCGGGCTATCATTCTGTTCAGGTATTCATTCAAGAGATCGAAAAAAGAGGACTCCGATGCCCAAATCGGGGGCGCTGATCGTCGGCATATTGGCCGCCTGTCTCGTTGCAATCAGTGTGACGTCCGCGGCGAGCGCCAAGCGCGATCGCGATTGGGACGCGTGCAACGGCTCGGATGACGACGCCAGCATCATCGGCTGCACCAATGTGCTCAATCGCGGCGCGCGGGAGACCCAAAGCGATCGGGCGACCGCCTACAATAATCGCGGCTGGAGCTACAGCGACAAAGGCGATCATGACCGGGCGATCCCCGACTTCGACGAGGCGATCCGTCTCGATCCCAAGCTCGCCATCGCCTTCGTCAACCGCGGCTGGAGCTACGAGCGCAAGGGCGACTACGATCGCGCCATCGCCGACTATGACGAGGCGATCCGGCTCGATCCGAAATACTCCCTGGCCTACAACAACCGCGGTTGGGCCCATCAACTGAAAGGCGAGTACGACCAAGCCATTGCGGATTTCGGCGAAGCGATCCGGACCAATCCGAAAGACGCCACCGCCTATGTCAACCGCTGCGACGCCTACAACAGAAAAGGCCAGCAGGATCGCGCCTTGCAGGACTGCGAGGCGGCGATCCGGCTCGATCGCAACAATGCGACGGCCTACGCCACCCGCGGCGACATCTATTTCCAGAAGGGCCAGGTCGATCCTGCAATGCGGGATTACGATCGGGCGATCCGCCTCGAGCCGAAACTCGGATGGGCGCGCGTCCATCGCGGACTAGCCTACGAAAAGAAGGGCGATATCGACCGGGCGCGCGCCGATTTTGCGACCGCGCTCGCAATTCCGCCCGAGGACAAGTTCGACAAGGAGGCCTACGACGTCGCTCGCGACCGACTGGCGGCGCTGGGCGAGCCATCCGCCGCGCAACGGCCATCCGAGCCTACACCATCCGCCTCCCCTGCTCCCCTCGGCGCATCGTCTGCGAGCGCGCCGGCGGTCGCGCCGTCTCCCCCGCCCGCAAGGCAGCAAATGCTTGGCGGCCGGATCGCCCTGGTGATCGGCAACGCCGCCTATCCCGACGACGACCGTACCCTGCCGCAGCCGGTCAAGGACGCGCGGGCGATCGCCGAGGAATTGCGGCGCGACGACTTCGAGGTGATCACCGGCGAAGATGTCACCAAGCAGAAGCTCACGGCGCTGCTGGGCGGCTTCAAGGCGAAGATCAAGCAGGGTTCGACCGCCCTCGTGTTCTTCAGCGGCTACGGAATCCAGAGCGGCAAGCAGTCCTACCTCATTCCCGTCGACGCCCAGATCTGGACCGAGGGCGACGTGAAGCGGGACGGGATCAGCATCGAATCGATCTTGGCGGAGATGAACGCGGCCGGTGCGGTGGTGAAGCTCGTCATCATCGACGCCGCGCGGCGGAACCCATTCGAGCGGCGCTTCCGCGGCCTGTCGACCGGGCTCGCCCCGCTCAACGCGCCCGACGGCACGCTCGCGATCTACTCGGCCGCGCCCGACAAAGTGGTGAACGATTCCGAGGGGGCGAACAGCCTGTTCCTGACCGAATTGCTGAAGCAGATTCGTACGCCCGGCCTGAGCGCCGAGGCGATCTTCAACGGCGCGCAGAAAGAGGTTTCGCGCGCCTCCAGGAACGAGCACCTTCCGTGGGTGTCGTCCTCGCTGGTGGATGATTTCTTCTTCGGGAAAGCGACGCCGCCAGCTTCGCCCGCTCCATCCTCTCCGCCCGCGCCGGGGCCGACCTCGGAACGCTAGCTCCGGCGATATCGTCCAGGAAGGAAGCGCGTGAAACGGCTGATCGTCACCGCGGATGATTTCGGGCTCGCGCCGGAGGTCAACGAGGCGGTCGAGGCGGCGCACAGGGACGGCGTCCTGACCGCCGCGAGCCTGATGGTCGCGGGTCCGGCCGCCGCCGACGCCGTCGCGCGCGCCCGAACCATGCCGCGGCTGCGGGTCGGCTTGCATCTCACCCTCGTGGAGGGTCCGCCCCTGCTCTCGCCGCAGCACGTGCCCGATCTGGTCGATCGCCACGGACGCCTGCGCACCGATCTCGCGCGCCTCGGATGGGACATCGCCATGCGCTCCGCGGTCCGGCGGCAGATGCGGGCCGAGATCAAGGCGCAGTTCGCGGCCTTTCGCGCGACCGGCTTGCCGCTCGATCACGTGAACGCGCACAAGCACTTCCATCTGCATCCGATGATCGCGCGCGAACTGCTGGCGATTGCCGATGTTTTCGGGGTCAAGGGGGTGCGCGTGCCGCGCGAGCCCGCCCGCGTGCTTGCGGCGATCGAGCCGGGGCCGAGGCGATCGGCGGCATGGATCATGACGCCGTGGGCCCGCCGGCTTGCCCGAACAATGCGCCGCGCGGGCTTCTGGTCGCCGGACGCCGTGTTCGGTTTGGCGTGGTCAGGAGAGATGACGCCCGCACGACTCGTCGGCCTCATCGGGCGCCTGCCGGAGGGATGCAGCGAGATCTACCTGCATCCGGCCGTGCGGGGCGGATTTGCGTTCGGCGCGCCCGGTTATCGCTACGCCGACGAGCTCGCCGCGCTGACGGCTCCGGAGACCCTCACCGCGGCGCGTAAAAGCGACATCGCTCTCGGCGGCTATGCGGATTTCCTGACGGCGCGCTGAAACACGATCGCCGCCCGCGTGCCGCGTTCACCGCAGATAGCCGGCCGCGCGAAACCAGGCGATCGCGTCCGCCACCGCTTCCCGGTAAGGCCGGGAGACATAGCCAAGCGCGCGGCGCGCCTTCGCATCGTCGAAGAACATATGGTGGCGCGCGAGGCGCAGCCCGTCCCGCGTCACGAAGGGCTCGCGCTGGGTGAACCGCGCCACGAGCTCGGCGGCAAGAGCGAGCGGGTAGACCGCGCCGATCGGCAATCGCAGCCGCGGCGGACGCCGGCCGACCAGCTTGGCGATGTCCGCCAACAGGACGCCGAGGAAAACGTTCTCGCCGCCGAGAATGTAGCGCTCGCCGATCTCGCCCTGGCGCAGCGCTGCGAGATGTCCGGCCGCCACGTCGTCGACATGCACGAGGTTCAGGCCGGTATCGACGAATCCGGGCATGCGCCCTGACGCGGCCTCAACAATGATGCGCCCGGTCGGGGTCGGCTTGACGTCGCGCGGGCCGATCGGGGTGGACGGATTGACGATCACGACCGGCAGGCCGCGCTGCGCCATCTGCTCGACCAGTCGTTCGGCCGCGACCTTGCTCTTCTTGTAGGCGCCGATCGCCTCGCCCTCGGCGAGCCGATCCGTTTCGTCCGCCGGGATTTTGCGGCGCAGATCGATGGTCGCAACGCTGCTCGTATAGACGATCCGCTCGACGCCGCAGCGACCCGCCTCCTCCATGACGATGCGGGTCGTTTCGACATTGTTGCGGTAGATGTCGCCGGGATCGGGGGCCCATAGCCGGTAGTCGGCGGCGGCATGGAACAGGTAGCGGACCTCCGTCAGCGCCGCAGCGACCGCGTCGCGGTCATGCAGGTCGCCGAAAACAAGATCATCGTCCGGATGAAGGTTGACCCGGGCACTGGTGGCCCGCACGAGGGTGCGCACGCGGAAACCCGCGTTCCGCAGCACCGTTGCGATCGCGGCGCCGACAAACCCGGCGGCGCCCGTCACCAGCACACGATCCGCACTCACGCCAGGGCCGCCCAAGAGGCTAATGCGGCGCAAGCTCGGCCGGCCTGAAATCCGGCAGCCCCAGACCCGGCCCGAGCAGCTTCCGCCCCCGCAGGAGCGTGCTGCGGGCCGCGCGCGCGTCGAGCGCGGTCTGCAGAAGGGCGGGAAGCTCGCGCGGCCGCGTCATGACGGACCGGATCATGGCCAAGATGTCGGTTGTCCCATTCGGGCGCATCGCGGACACGGCGCAGGCGGGCAGCGCCCGCTCGGCGGGATCGGTGATGACGCGAATCGCCGCCATCGGGATATCGTGCTTGCGCGCGAGGCTGGCCACGACGTGGGATTCCATGTCCACCGCGACGGCGCCGGTCTGTTTGTAGAGAACGCGCTTGTCCTCCGGCCGCGCCACGGGAGCGGAGACCCCCATCAAAGGCCCGTGCACCGCCTCGGGGATTTTTCGCAGAAGCCGTTGCGACCAGACCAGGTCCGTGGCCGTCCTGGTCTCGCCGCAGAGAATGGCCGATCCGACCACACATGTTCCAGGCTGCAACTCGGGATCGAGCCCCCCGGCGACGCCGAAGCTGATCAATCCGCCGCAATCTTTCTTGCGCAGCCGCGCTTCTCTGATCGCTTTCGCAAGAGAAGAGACGAGGTTGCGGCCGTCGCCGCTGCAGATGACCCGTACCCCTGGCCCCGCCGCGATACGGGCCTCAAAAGCCAATCCCACGACGACGATCATGCCCCTTCCCCTCACGCAGTGGTGGAATCCCGCATATCAGTTTTCCAAACTGGTCGGAAGCGTAGATACCCGGAGCGAAGGACGCCAGGCCGCAGACGACAAAAACAATCAAGTATCTGATTCAACAGGCCTTCCCGTACCATCCGGGCTCCATTCGTTCCCGGCCAGACGGCGCGCGGGACGCTGTCGCGCAGCACTCACACACTCCATAAAGCTGGCGCGCGGCGCGCTGGCCAGCGCGCGCGGGTCGCGGCCGCAACAGCAATGAAAAAAGCTGATGCGATCCTTCTCATCCCGCGTCCCGTCCCGAGCAGAGAATCGCGTCGATCGAGAGTACATGACCGGCGGCAAGCTTCAAGGTTAGGTGGTGAACTCTCCCGTCTTCGCCTGAAGGCCCCCGCGTTCGGGGAACGCGGAGAGATTCACTGCCCGGCCCAGCGTCCTCATGCGCTGCACTCAAGACAGAGTGCCACAGTCGGAGCGATTTGTTGCCGAATCAGCGTTCCGGTTTTTGCAGACCGCGCCTGTCGGGCGCTCCGTTGCCGAGCCGCCAGGAGATGGAACCACCATGATAAGCGCTGACGCAACAATGACTTTGCAAGAGGAACCGAGCCTCATCGCGCCGAATCAGTAGAGCACATCCCGCATCCCAAGACGAAATCGACGCGCGAACGCGGCGTATACCTCTCCAGATTTGAGATCTGGCCCGCGTCCTTCCGAC
>CAYGZV010000037.1:0-5074 GCA_964354425.1 uncultured Rhodoplanes sp.
GCCGGGATTGAACTCATAATCAGCTGAAATAGAGGCTGCGGACGACGCTGGAGGAGCGCAGCGCCTCGGCCTGATCGGCGGCGACGATCCGCCCGCGCGCCAGCACATAGCCGCGCGAGGCGACGCGCAGCGCCATCTCGGCGTTCTGCTCGATCAGGAGGATCGTCCGTCCCTCTGCGTGGATCGCCTGCAGGATGTCGAAATATTCCCGGATCAGCTTCGGCGACAGGCCGAGCGACGGCTCGTCCATGATCACGAGTTTCGGCTCGCCGACCAGCGCGCGCGCGAGCGCGACCATCGCCTGCTCGCCGCCCGAGAGCGTGCCCGCCACCTGGCCGAGCCGCTCCGCGACGCGCGGGAACAACCGGCCGATCGCCGCCAGCCGCCCGCTCAGGTCCGATCCGTTCGGCCGGACGGCCTCGTGACCGAGCCGGATATTGTCGGCGACCGTCAGTCCGGGGAATAGCCGGCGTCCCTCCGGCACGAAACCGACGCCGAGCCGCGCGATCCGCTCCGTGCCGGTCGCGGCCACGTCCGCGTTCATGATCCGCACCGTTCCCGCGACCGGCGCGATCAGCCCGGCGACGGTCTTGAACAGCGTGCTCTTGCCTGCCCCGTTCGGTCCGAGCACGCAGACGATCTCCCCCGCGCCGACATCGAGGTCGATGTCGCGCAGCATGGGGACGCCGCCATACGCCGTCGACACGCCGCGCAAGGTGACGCTCACGAGGCCGCGCTCCCGAGATAGGCTTCCTGGACCCGCGGATTGCGCCGCACCTCCTCGAAGGTCGCGTCGGCGATCTTGCGCCCGTAGTCGAGCACGATCACCCGTTCGGGCAGCGCCGCGACCAGCCGCATGTCGTGTTCGACGACGATGATCGACAGGTCGGAGCGGTCCGCCTTGACCTTGCGGACGTCCTCGATCAACGCGTCGGTGTCGCGGTCGTCCATGCCCGCGGTCGGCTCGTCGAGCAGCAGCAGCTTCGGCGCGCTCACCAATGCGCGGGCGATTTCGAGGCGGCGGCGGTCCGCCTGCGCCAATTCGCTCGCCGGCCGCTTGCGCTGGTCGAACAGATTGCCGCCGACCCGCCCGAGAATGTCTTCCGCGATCGCCGCCGCCCGCGCGAGTTCGCGGCGCGACTTCGACGGGAGGAGCAGCGCCTCCAGCACATTGGTGCGCGTGCGCGTGTGCAGGCCGAGCACGACATTGTCGAGCACCGATAGATCGCCGAACAGTCGGCTCGCCTGGAAGGTGCGCGCGATGCCGCGCGCGACGATTTCGTGCGTCGGCCGTCCCGTGATGTCCGCGCCGTTGAACCAGACGCTTCCGTCGGTCGGCGCATAAACGCCGGTGACGAGGTTGAACAGCGTTGATTTCCCCGCGCCGTTCGGCCCGATAACGGCGACGATCTCGCCCTTCCTCACGTCGATATCGACCTGGTCGAGCGCAACCAGCCCGCCGAATCGAATGGTCAGTCCGCGGCCGCGCAAGACGGGTTCGTCCATCGCTACGGACCGTAACTGCGCAGCCGCTGCGGCAGCAGGCCCTGCGGACGGATCATCAGGAAGGCGATCACGACAAGCCCGTAGAACAAGAGCCGATAATCGGAAAAGGCGCGCAGCTTCTCCGGCAGCAGCGTCAATAGAAACGCGCCGACAATCACGCCTGCGACATTGTCCATGCCGCCGACGATCACCATCGTCATCAGCGTCACCGATACGAGAAAGGTGAAATTGTCCGGCGCGATGTAGCTGATATAGAACGCGTAGACGACACCGGCGAAGGCGGCGAGGAACGCATCGACCGCAAACGCCAGCACCTTGAACCAGACGACGTTGATCCCGACCGCGCGCGCCGCCACCTCGTCCGCGCGCAGCGCGTTCCAGGCGAGCCCGATGCGGGAATTGTGCAGCCGCTTGGCGACGATGACGGCGAGCGCGAGCAGCGCAAGCGACAGATAATAGAAATTGACCTGGAACGGCAGCCGATGGCCGAACAGCTCGAGCGGCCGGGCGAAGCTGTATCCGAACAGCGTCGGCGCCGGGATTCCGATCAGGCCCTGGGGGCCGCCGGTCCATTCGAAATTGTTGAGAAGCTGGTGGATGATCACGCCGCAGGCGATGGTGACGAGCGCGAGATAGCTGTCGCGCGTGCGCATCGACGGCAGGCCGATAATGAAGCCGAACAAAGTCGCCGCGAGCGCCGCGAAGGGCAGCGTCGCCCAAAAGCTCCAGCCGAAATTGAGCGCGAGCAGCGCCGAGCAATAGGCGCCGATCCCGTAGGTGGCCCCCGTCGCGAAATTGGGGATGTTGGCCGATCCGAGCTGGAAGTTCAGCGCGATCGCGAGCACCGAATAGATCAGGCACATCACGAGCAGATGGATGAAATAGGTGTTCTGGCCGAACAGGAAGGGAAAGCCGAGTACGATAACGAGCCAGAGGATCGACGCGGTCACGCGCGCCGTGCGGAAGGAACGGACCACCACGCCTTCGGCCTGCGGGTAGCGTTCGAGCGCAAAGAACACGCCGGCGAGCAGCGCGAGGAGGGCGATCACCGCGATCGTGCCGTTCGCCACCATGAAGGCCCACAAGAAGGCGGCGATCCCGATGCTGACGCCGAGCACGACGCCGTGCGCCTGCACGGCCGACAGCGTCGTTGTCGGCCCCGCTTCGTCTGGGGCGATGTCGGCTTTCATCATGCGTTGCGCCCCAAAGCCTGCGTCTTCACACCTTCTCGGGGACGGACTGGCCGAGCAGGCCCGCCGGACGAAACACGAGCACGAGCACCACGAGCAAAAAGGCGACCACCAGCCGATAGGCGGCGCCGTCGGGCAGCGCGGCCTGCACCATCGTGTCGAGACCGGCGAGCACCAGGCTGCCGATGATCGCGCCGGTCATGTTGCCGAGCCCGCCGATCACCGCCGCCGAAAAGCCGAGCAGCCCGGCGATGATGCCGAGATCGAACCGCATCAGCCCGACATAGCTCGCATAGAAGACGCCGGCGACCGCTCCGGTCACCGAAGCGATGAAGAACGTCACCTGGAAGACCCGGTTCGGATTGATGGCGAGCATGCGCGCCATTTCGATGTCCTGCGACACGGCGCGGATGCGCACCCCGAGCCGGGTGCGGTAGAGCAGCAAGGTCAGCGCGGCGACGAGCAGCGCCGTCACGCCCATCATGGCGACCACGAGCCACGACAGCGCGGCTTCGCCGAAGGTGAGCGCGTTGCCCTCGATGAGCAAGGGAAACGGGTGCGGGTTCGAGCCGTCGGGATAGAGGATGCGGATGAGTTCGCGCAGCACGATGCCGAGCGCGACCGTCGCGACGAGGGCCATCATCGGCGGAGCGGTGCGGAAGCGGCGAATCAGCAAACGGTCCAGCAGGACCCCGAGCATGCCGACGGCGAAGATCGCCACGATGATGGCGAGGAACAGGCCGGCGCCCGGCGCGAGCGCGCCCAGGCTTGCGAACACCGCCATGGCGATGAACGGGGCCGTCAGGGCGACGTCGCCATGCGAGAACTGAATCACATTGATGACGCCGAACAACAGACTGAAGCCGATGGCGAGCAGCGCATAGATCGAACTCAGCGCCAGCCAATTGATGATCTGCTGTACAATCTGCTCCATCCGCGCTCGCTTTCGTTTATCGATCGGTCATTCCGGGGCGCCGCGCAGCGGCGAGCCCGGAATCCATGCTCACCGACCGGAATATGGATTCCGGATAGCCGAGCTTCGCTCGGCTTCCGGAATGACGGATCGCGCTTACGACGGGCGCTTGAATCCGCGTCCGTTCACATCTTCACCCATTTGCCGTCCTTGACGACATAGAGCGAGATCGCGATCGGGACCTGCGTCTGCCCGTTGGCGTCGAAGGTCGTCTGGCCGAGCACGCCGTCATACTTGATGTCGCGGATCGCCTTGGCGAGCGCCGTCTTGTCGGTGGCGCCGAGCTGCTTCATCGCGTCGACGAGAACGCCGACCGCGTCATAGGCGAACATCGTGTAATGGCTGGAGGGCTCGGCGAATTTGTGCGCCTCATAGGCCTTCACCATCGCCTCGGCTTTCGGATTCTGCTGCGCCTCGCGCACGCCCGCGATCGTGCCTTCGGCGGAATCGCCGGCGATCTCGACGAATTTCGGATCAAAGATGCCGGATATGCCGTACATCGGAATATTCATCCCGAGTTCCTTCATCTGCTTGCGGACGATGCCCGCCTCGGTGATGACGCCGCCGAAATAAAGGCCTTGCGCGTTCGCCGCCTTCAGCTTGGTGAGGATCGCGCGGAAATCCGTGGTGCCGACCGGCGCGGCGTCGGCCGCGATGATCTTGCCGCCCGCCTTCTCGAACAGCTGCGTGAACGACTGCGTGTTCTGTTTGCCGTAGTCGCTGGTGTCGGAGAGGATGACGAGGCTCTTCACCCCCTGCTTGGCGATCGATTCCGCAAGCGGCGCGTTCTCCGCGATGAGCGTCGGCGTCACGCGGGTGACGAAGGGCAGGTTCTGCTCGGTGACGCGCGGGCTGATCGCGCCCCAGATGATGAACGGCACGCCGGACCGGTCGAACACCGGCGTGGTCGCGAGCGCGACCGGGCTGTTCCAATGGCCGATCGCGCCGACCACGTCCGGGTCGTTGACGAGCTTGAGCGCGGCATTGACGCCGGTCGGCGGGTCGGACGCATCGTCGAGAATGACCGGTTCGATCTTGAACGGCAGGCCGGCGGCATTGGCATGCTCGATGGCGAGCAGGAAGCCGTTGCGCGCGGCGAGGCCGTGATGCGCATTGCCGCCGCTGAGCGGGCCGATGAAGCCGATCTTGACCGTCTTCTCCTGCGCGACCGACGTGTCCGCACCGGCGAACAGCGCGGCCAACGCGATGGCCGAAGCAACCAGCAGCCTGCGATTGACACCCATGGAAGCCTGCTCCCTTGTGAACGAGCGCACCGACCGGGCGAGCCCGGCGCCGCGCAACCCTGATCGAACGTTCCGCAACTCTTCACCCTGCCCTTTGCAGCGATAGGCGATGATTCAGCACTGTCGATATCGGCTCGGTGCGTCACCTGCGTCTATTCCGC
>CAYGZV010000037.1:5174-7825 GCA_964354425.1 uncultured Rhodoplanes sp.
GCGCACGCACGATTTTTTCCGGCGTGATCGGCAGATCGTAGATGCGCACGCCGATCGCATCGGCGACGGCATTGGCGATGGCGGGCGCGACCGGGGTCAGCGCCGGCTCGCCGATCCCTTTCGCGCCGAACGGTCCGAGGCCGCTGCGCGATTCCAGAATGATCGATCTGACCTTGGGCACGTCGAGCGCCGTTGGAATGAGATACTCGCTGAAGGACGGCGTCATCAGCTTGCCGTCGCGGTAGATCATTTCTTCGGTGAGCGCATAGCCCTGGCCCTGCGCCGCCCCGCCTTCGATCTGGCCTTCGACCGCCGCCGGATTGATGCACTGGCCGACATCGTGACAGGCGACGCTTTGCACGACCGTCACCTCGCCGGTCTCGATATCGACCGCGACCTCGACCGCATGCGCGCCGAATGTGTAATCGGGATGCGCCTGGCCCTGCCCGGTCTCCGGGTCGAGCTTGTCGGTGAACGGCGCCCGGAAGATCGCAAGTTCCTGGCGCTGGATCCCGTCAGCCGCGCAGATCCGCACGAGTTCGGCGAGCGGCATCGATCGCCCGGAATTGTCGAGCACCGAGACGCGGTCGTTCGCAAGCTCGATGTGATCGGGCGAGGTGTTGAAGGCCTGCGCCGCCCGGGCGACCAGGCGGTTGCGCACGGCCTCGGCCGCGACGCGCACCGCGTTGCCGGTCATATAGAGCGCGCGCGTCGCCGTCGTCGTGCCGGCGAGCGGGGTGACCGCCGAGTCGCTGTTGTAGACCACGACGTGATCCATGCTGACGCCGAGAATCTCGATGGCGATCTGCGCCAGCGCCGAGGCTTGGCCGGCGCCGATATCGGTCACGCCCGAGCGCACGACGACGGTGCCGTCGACCTCGACGCCGACCCACGCCTCCGACGTATCATGCAGGAAGGTCAGCCGGCCATAGCTCTGCTGGTAGGCGGCAAGCCCGCGGCCGTAGCGGATCGGCCCGTCCGGGCTCTTCGTCTCGCCCAGCGCCTTCCACGCGAGCGCCGCGCAGCGCTCCGTCCAGATCGCGCTCGGCAGCGTCACGCCGGTCGCGATCGGATCGCCCGTCTTGAGATAGTTGCGCCGGCGCAGCTCCAGGCGGTCGAGCGCGAGCGCGCTCGCGATCTCGTCCATCTGCTGCTCGTAGGCGATGCAGGCCTGCGCCGCGCCGAAGCCGCGGAACGCGCTCGTATACATGTTGTTGGTCGCAACCGACACCGCCTCGACGCTCAGATTGTCGATCCGATACGGGCCGGGCGCCGCCACCGCGGCATACAGCAGGACATAGGGACTGAGATAGACATACGCGCCCGCGTCGGAGACCATGCGGACATCGAGCGCGGTGATCGTCCCGTCCCGCTTCAGCCCGGTCTTGTAGGTCATGGTGAAGGGATGCCGCTTGCCGTGGCCGACAAAGGAGTCCTCGCGGGAAAACTCCAGCCGCACCGGCCGGCGCGTCTGCTTGGCGAGCAGCGCGAGATAGACCTCGACGGTGATGTCCTCCTTGCCGCCGAAGCCGCCGCCCACCATCGCGCCCATGATGCGCACTTTGTTGTGCGGCGCCCCGATCGCGTCGGCGATGAAGCGGAAATGCTCGATCACCTGGGTGGAGACGCGGATGTTCACCACGTCATTCTCGTCGATCCAGGCGAGGCCGACCTCGGGTTCGAGGAATGCGTGCTCGATGAACTGGGTCCGATAGGTGCGCTCCACCACGAGATCGGCTGCGGCAAAGCCGCTCGCCGCATCGCCCTTCCTGATCACGTGACGCGCGACGATATTGTCCTCGCCCTGCACCAGCGGTGCGCCCGGCCGCATCGCCTCGGTCGGGTCGAACACGCCGGGCAGCGGCGCGAGCTCGTACTCGATGAGCGCGAGCGCGCGCTCGGCGATGTCGGCGGTTTCCGCGGCGACCAGGGCGAGCGGCTCGCCCTGATAGCGCACGCGCTCGCGCACGAGAATCTGCTGGTCGGTCTTCAGCCGCGCCTGGCCGGTCTGGCCGGGAATGTCGGTCGGCGCGAGCCGATCCGGCAATTCGTTCGCGGTGAGCACGCACACGACGCCGTTGAGGGCGCGCGCCTTCTCGACATCGAGCCGCACGAGCCGCGCGCTCGCCTGCGGACTGCGCAGCGCCTTCGCATGCAGCATCCCGGGCAGAACATAGTCGCCGGCATAGGGCGTCTTGCCGGTCGCCTTGCCGGGTGCGTCGGTGCGCACCAGCGGTTTTCCGACCTGGTGGAAGACAACGTTCGGTAAGGCTGCGGTCCGGTCCGCCACGTCAGTCATGGCGCGCCTCTCGTGCCCGCATCGTCGCCGCCGCGTCCTGAACCGCCTCGAACACTTTCGTGTATCCCGTGCAGCGGCATAGATTTCCGCCGAGTTCGCGCCTGATCTCGTCCTCGCTCGGATCCGGATTCACCGAGAGCAAGGAATGTGCCGCGATCAGCAGGCCGGGCGTGCAGTAGCCGCACTGGATCGCACCCTTCTCGATGAAGCTCTCCTGCAGCGGATGCAGCCCGTCGCGGGAAAGCCCCGCGGCGGTGACGATCTCGCGGCCCTCGGCGGTCCAGACCAAGGTTAGACAGGCATCGACCGCGACGCCATCGAGCAAAACCGCGCATGCGCCGCAATCGCCTTT
>CAYGZV010000037.1:7925-13921 GCA_964354425.1 uncultured Rhodoplanes sp.
TGCCGCCGGTACTCCGCCGACGCGCGGATATCGTCGATCGGCCGGCTTTCCTCCGCCGCTTCGCGCGCGGCCGCATCGATCAGCGCCGGCGTGAGCGCCTCGCCTTCGAGCATGGCTTCCGCCCGCCGCGCGCGTATGACGATGGGCGCGACCGCCCCGAGCGCGATGCGCGCGCGCGTGCAACGCCCGCCCTCGACGGCGATCGTCACCGCGACGCCTGTGACCGTGATCGCATCGCCTTTGCGGCGCGCGAGCTTGTAGAAGACATTGTACGCGCGCTCGGGGGGCCGCTTCCAGGCGATGGCGGTGATCAGCTCGTCGGGGCGGCGCACGTCCGTGCGGTAATCGACGAAGTAGGATGCAAGCGGCAGGGTGCGCTCGCCGCGCGCCGACATCAGCGTCACTTCGGCGTCGAGGCTCAGCAAAGGCGGCACGAGATCGGCCGCCGGCGAGCCGCAGGCGATATTGCCGGCGACGGTCGCGGCGTTGCGCACCATCTGGCCGGCAAACACCGCAGCCGACTGCACGAGCGACGGCGCGGTCGCGGCGATCTCCGGCCGCCGCAGGAGATCGGTCACCGTCGTGCGCGCGCCGATTTCGATGCGGCCGTTCGCGGCGGCGACGCCGCGCAGTTCCGCGACGCGATCGAGCGAGACAAGCTGCTTCGGGGCGAGCCGCTTGGCGCGCAGATCGACCACCACATTGGTGCCTCCCGCGAGCGGGATCGCGCCGTCGGCGGCGAGCAGCTGCAACGCCTGCGCGCAGTTGCCGGGCATCGCGAGATCGAAGCTTGCATCCATGACGTGGCGCTCCGCCGTCAGATCCGCGCGGTGACGCATTTGATGCGGAAATACGAGTTCAGCGCGGCAAGCCCCTTCTCGCGCCCGAAACCGCTGTTCTTGACGCCGCCGAACGGAGTCGCGACCCCGCCCGCGAAATACTGGTTGATGAACACCTGTCCCGCCTCGATGTCGCGCGCGAAACGCAGCGCCTTGGTGATGTCGGCCGTGTAGATGCCGGCGACGAGCCCGTAGGGCGTCGCGTTCCCGACGGCGATCGCCTCCTCGGGCGTATCGACCACCTGGACCGTGAGGACCGGCCCGAAAATCTCCTCCTGCGAAACCGGGTCGGCGACGGCTGCCCGGTCGAGGATGGTCGGCGCGAAGAAATAGCCGCCTTCGAGGCCCTTCACCGTCGCCGGGCCGCCGCCCACCGCGATGTCCAGCCCGCGCTGGCGCGCGTCCGCGACAAATCCGCTGACGCGGGCGCGCTGCTTCTCGGAGACGAGCGGACCAATCGGCGCATCGTCCAATCCGTGACCGAGCGCGAGCGTCTTGGTGCGCGCGACCAGCCGCTCGAGCATGGCGTCATGCACCCGCCGCTCGACCACGAGCCGCGAGCCCGCCGAGCACACCTGCCCGGCATTGGTGTAGATCGCCTTTAGCGTGCCCTCGACCGCGGCGTCGAGATCGGCGTCCGCGAGAACCACGACGGGCGACTTGCCGCCGAGCTCGAGCGTCACCGAGGCGACGTGGTCGGCGGCGAGCTTCATCACGGTCTTGCCGGTCGCGACCGAGCCGGTGAAGGTGACATGCGCCACGTCCGGATGCGCGCAGAGCGGCGCGCCCGCTTCGGGCCCGTAGCCCGTCACCACGTTATAGACGCCGGACGGCAGCCCCGCTTCTTCCAGCAGGTCCGCGAGCATCAGCGCGGTCAGCGGCGTCTGCTCCGCGGGCTTGACCACCGCGGTGTTGCCGGCGGCGAGCGCCGGCGCGACCCCGCGGGCCGTGGTCACCAGCGGGAAGTTCCACGGGATGATATGCGCGGTCACGCCGACCGGCTCGTGCAGGGTGAAGGAGATGTAGTCGGGACCGAGCGGGATCGTGTCGCCCTGCAGCTTGTCGGCCATCCCGGCGTAATACTCGAAATAGGCGGCGGTGGTTTCGACATCGACGAGCGACTCGCGCAGCGGCTTGCCGCTGTCGAGCGTTTCGACGCGCGCGAGCCGCTCCCTGTCGCGGCGGACAAGCGCTGCGGTGCGGACGAGGATGCGGCCGCGCTCGGCCGGGCTGACCGAGCGCCACGCGCCGGCGAGCGCGCGTTTCGCGCTATCGACGGCGCGATCGACGTCCTCGGAACCGGCCTGCGGCACATCGGCGAAGGCCTGCCCGGTCGCCGGATCGACCGTCTCCATGCGCCGGCGTCCGACCGCGTCCACGCGTTCGCCGCCGATCACCATGCGCCGCGGCAGATTGGGCGGCGTGTTCCACCGCTCGATCTTATTCATGGCCGGCTCCGTTGAGCTTTCCGCGTTCATTCATTTCGATGTTTTGCCTGCGCCCAAGGGCTCGTTTCCCGGGCGCAGCGCAGCACGGAGCGAAGCGGCGTGATGCGCTGCAGATGCGGGACACGCGCCCATGCAGGTCCAGAGGCAAGCGCTAAACTCCGGACTCTAGACATCCCAGCCGCCGTCCACCGCCAGTTCCTGGCCGGTGATGTTGCGGCTTTCCTCGCTGCACATGAACAGCACGGCATTGGCCACGTCCTGTATCGTGGTGACGCGCTTGAGCGCCATGTCCTGCACATACTCCTCATACACCTGCTCGTAGGTCCAGCCGCGCACGGCCGCCTTTTCGCGACACAGCTTCTCCATGCGCGGGGTCTCGACGATGCCCGGGCAGATGGCGTTCACGTTGATATTGTACTTCCCCGCTTCGAGCGCCGCCGTGCGCGTTATGCCGCGCACCGCCCATTTGGACGCGCTGTAGGCCGTCCGCATCGGATAGCCGCGCAGTCCCGAGGTGCCGGCGATGTTCACGATCTTGCCGCTGCGCCGCTCGATCATCGCGGGAAGGACATGCTTGATGGGCAGGAAGGTCCCCCGCACATTGGCATGGATCGTATAGTCGAAATCCTCGACGCCGATATTCTGCAACGGCGTTTCGATCGGGCCGGTCACGCCGGCGACATTGACGAGAATGTCGATCTGTCCGCCGAATGCCTCCCGCGCCTTGTCCGCCATCGCCTTCACTTGGGTTTCGACCGTGACGTCGCAGGCGTGAACGAAGGCCTTGCGGCCCAGATCGACCACCTGCTGCGCAACCGGGGCGAGCGCCTCGACATCGCGCGCGGTCAAGAACACGTTCGCCCCCTCCCGCGCGAGCGTCGTGGTGATCGCGCTCCCCATCCCTTTTGCGGCGCCGGTGACGATCGCGTTCTTGTCTGCAAGCCTCATCAACGTGCCCCGCCCTCTTGTTCGGCCGCGGCGATGTCCGGCGGCCCGTAGCCGCCCCCGCCGCAGGTCTCCACCACCACGAGGTCGCCCTCGTTCAGTCGGATATTGGCCTTGCCCGACAGCTCGAACATGCAGCCGTCCGCCGTGCTCACCGTCACGCGGAACGGCGCGCCGGGCTCGCCGCCATGCAGGCCGTAGGGCGGAACGAGCCGCCGTTCGAACATCGAGGTGACGGACATGTCGGGGGCCATGATCCGATAGGCGCGATAGAGGCCGTCGCCGCCGCGATGCCGGCCGCGTCCGCCCGAGCCGGGCCGCAGCGCCTGCCGCTCGACCCTTATCGGGTATTCGGCCTCGATCACTTCGGCCGGCGTGTTCATGACATTAGACATATGCACGCGCAGCGCCGGCATGCCGTCGCGGTCGATGCGCGCGCCCTCGCCGCCGCCATGGACCTCGTAGAGCGTCGTCCACATCCCGTCGCGCCGTCGTCCGGCGAACAGGATCAGTCCGGATGTGGTCGGCCCCCCCGCGCTCGCCCGCCCGGGCAGCGCCGGGTCGAGGGCGCGGAACACGGCGTCGGCGATCCGCTGGGAGGTTTCGTGGTTGCCGCCGACCACCGGCTTGTCGATGCCGGGATTGAGCACGGAGCCCGGCCGGGTCACGATCGTCATCGGCCGGTAGCAGCCGCCGCTCGGCTGGATGTCCGGCCCGAGCAGGGCCTTCATGCAGTAGAACACCGAGGCCGCCGTGATGAAGGGCGTAGTGTTCACGGGACCGCGCGTGGCGTCGTCGCTGTCGGAGAAGTCGAACCGCGCCTCGCTGCCGGAAATCGTCACGCGCACGCGGATCGCGATCCGCTCCTGTCCGGAGCCGTCATCGTCGAGCCAGTCCACGCCGTCGTAAACGCCGTCCGGCACGGCGGCGATCGCATCGCGCATCTGCGCTTCGGCGCGATCGTGGATCGCCGCGATCGCCGCCATGACGATGTCGGCGCCGTGCTCGACGAAAAGCTGCTGCAGCCGCTCGTCGGCGACGCGGGTCGCCGCGAGCTGCGCGAGGATGTCGCCCTCCCGCTCGGCGGGTCCGCGCACATTGGCGAGCACGAAGTCGAGCTTCTCGCGGTCGACGCCCTCCGCCGTGGCGATCCGCAGGGGCGAAATCCGCAGGCCTTCCTGCCAGGCGTCGGTCGCATTCGGGACATAGCTGCCCGGCAGGGCGCCGCCGGTGTCCGCCCAATGGGCGAGCGACACTGCGAAGGCGCGGATCATGCCGTCCGCAAACACCGGGCGGATCGCCTTCACGTCCGGCAAGTGATTGCCGCCCACCTCGGGCAGATTGAGAAGCCAGACATCGTGCGGGCGCAAGCGCTCTTTCGGCACGCGCTTGAGGAATTCGCGCACGGTGAAGCTCATGACGCCGAGATGCATCGGCACGTCGCGCCCCTGCGCGACGAGGAAGCCGTCGGCGTCGGTCACCGCGGAGGACAGATCGCCGGCTTCGCGCAGCAGCGGGGAGCGCGCCGAGCGCATGACGATCAGCGACATTTCCTCCGCAATCGAGGTGAGCCCGTTGCGGATGACTTCCAACGAGGCGGGATCGACGCCGACGCTCATGCCGCCCGATCCTCGCCGCTCATGACCGCCCGGCCAACCGTGATGACAAGATGCCCGCGCGCGTCCGCCGCCGCCGTCGCGCCGGGCGGGACGACCACCGTCGAGAACGCGTCCTCGATCACCGCGGGGCCGCGCACCACGCCGCCGGGCGCCATCGCCGCGCGGTCGAATCGCTGGGTCGTCTGCTCGCCGAGGCGGTCGAACACGCAGGGGCTCGCAGGGGATCGCGCCTCGCCGCGCGCCGCAGGCCGCGCGACGGCCGGGATGTCCGCGCGCGGCGCGGCGACCCGCATCCTTATCGCGGTGAGCTCCCACGGCTCGTCCGTCGCAAAGCCGTACAGCCTGCGATGCTGTTCGAGGAAATCCCGCCCGAGCCGCGCGGGATCGGAAAAGTCCGGCTGCACGATCTCGATCGCGTAGCTCTGCCCGTGGTAGCGCACGGCGGCGGTTTCTTCGACCGCGAGCGCCTCCGGACGATGGCCGGCCGCGATCAGCGGCGCCGCGAGCCGCGCCCGCAATCGCCGCCGGGCGCCGTCGATCGACCCGACATCCCAACGCTCCGCCGGCATACGCAAGGTCTGCTGCTGCGAATAGCCCATCTGCGCATGCACGCAGCCCGTCGCCGAGAACACGCTCGATTGCGCCGGGACGATCACCTGCGCAATGCCGAAGGCGCGCGCGACCGCCACCGCGTGCATCGGACCCGCGCCGCCGAATGCGATGAGCGTGCAGCGCCTCCCGTCAATGCCGCGTTCCACCGTCACCCGCCGCAGCGCGCGCACCATCGCCTGGTTCGCCACCCGGACGATGCCGAGCGCGGCGTCGAGAAGCTCCATGCCGGACTCGGCCGCGAGCCGTGCGACCGCCGCGCGCGCCGCGCGCTCGTCAAGCCGCAGCTCATTGCCGTAGAGCCGATCGCGATTGAGATAGCCGAGTAGGAGATTGGCGTCGGTCACGGTCGCGCGCATCCCGCCGCGGCCATAGCAGGCCGGACCCGGTTCGGCGCCCGCGCTTTCGGGGCCGACGCAGAGCGCGCCGCGGTCGAACGAAGCGATCGATCCGCCGCCGGCGCCGATCGATTCGACGGCGACCATGGACTGGCGCAGCGGGTGATCGTCGAGCTTGCGGTCGCTCGCGATCTCCGG
>CAYGZV010000037.1:14021-16604 GCA_964354425.1 uncultured Rhodoplanes sp.
TCGACCGCGACGACATCCGTAAAGGTGCCCCCGATATCGATCCCGACCAGCCAGTTGGCGGGGCTGTCCATCGCCATATCCGTCACGCGCGGCCGAACTCTTTCGCCGCGTCATCGAGCGTGCGTTCGAAACGATCGAACATGTCGTCGATCTCCGCCGCGGAAATGATGAGCGGCGGGCAGAGCGCGATCGTGTCGTTGACCAGCGCGCGAACGATCAGGCCGTGCTCGAGCGCCCGGTTCATCGTCCAGGCGCCCACTTTCTGCTGCGCATCGAAACTGCGCTTGGCCGCCTTGTCGGCGACGAGCTCGACCGCGCCGACAAGTCCCGCGCAACGCGCCTCGCCGACGAGCGGGCGGTCCGCCAGGCGCTCGATCCGACGGGAAAACTGCGGGATGAGCGCACGCACATGCGCGCCGATGTCGCGCTCGTCATAGATGCGCTGCGTTTCGAGCGCGACGGCGGTGGGAACGGGGTGCCCGGTATAGGTGAAGCCCGTGCCGAAGGTGCCGAGTCGGCGACTGCCCTCGACCACCGCCTGATAGATTTTCTCCGACAGCATCACGGCGCCGATCGGCTGATAGGCCGACGAGAGCGCCTTGGCGAGGCTGATAAGGTCCGGTTTCAGGTCGTAGGTCTCGCAGGCGAACATCCGCCCGGTGCGATAGAAACCGCTGATCACCTCGTCGACGATGAACAGAATGTCGTGTTGCGCGAGAATGGGCTGAATGCGCTCGAAGTAGCCCTTGGGCGGCGGGATCACCCCGCCCGCGCCGAGAAACGGTTCGGCGATGAAGGCGGCGACCGTGTCGGGCCCCTCGCGTTCGATCAGCGCTGCGAGATTTGCCCCGAGGCGCTCGCTGAACTGTTCTTCGGATTCGCCGGGCTCCGCGTAGCGATAGTAATGCGGACAGTCGGCATGCAGGATATTGGCGATCGGCAGGTCGAACGCCTGCTGCGCATAGGCGAGCCCGGTCAGACTGCCGGCGGCGACGGTGATGCCATGATAGGCGCCCTTGCGCGCGACGATCTTCTTCTTGTTGGGGCGGCCCAGGATGTTGTTGTAATACCAGACGAGCTTGACCTGGGTGTCGTTCGCCTCCGAGCCGGAATTGGTGAAAAACACTTTCGACATCGGCACGGGCGCACGGCTGACGAGATAATCGGCCAGCTCAATCGCCGGCTCGACCGCCTTGTGCGAGAAGTTGTGGTAAAAGGGCAGCGTATTGAGCTGGCGGGTCGCCGCATCGACCAGCCGCTTCTCGCTGAAGCCGAGCGCGGCGCACCACAAGCCGGACAGCCCTTCGATATAGCGCTTTCCCGCATCGTCGATGACGTAAATGCCCTCGCCGCGCACGAAAATATGCGGGCCGACGGTTTCGTGCAGGTGCGCATTGGTGAACGGGTGAAGATGGCCGCGAATGTCGCGCGCATGCGGCGAGTTGACGTTCAAGGTCACAGCGCTTGTCCTCGCCGATCCAGCGAAATCACGAGCGGGGTCCGTTTCGGTCGCGCCGGACCTCGCTCAGCCGCTCTTGCGTAGTCGAGTTCTCCGGCCGCGAACCGGTTCCGCCTTGTCGGACCATGCACCCGGATCGTTCCACGGCCGAGAACCCTCTTCGAGCGAATCGATATTCCCAGCAGGGTAACTGCAAATGCTCCGCCGCGGAGCGCTTCCAGCCCGATTTCTCTTGTTCCATTTTCCGGAACTTTTTTCTAGAATTCGTCAATTCAACAAACTATGCGCGATCGAGTCAAGGCGGCGATGTCAGCCGCGGGCCGGTTTCCGGCGTTTGTTCCTGGAGGGAGCGTTGAGCGCTGATCAAGGCGTGCTTGGCCGCTATGCGACGGTGCTCGACGCCGTCGCCGCCAGCCCCAACGGGCTGATCCTTGCCGAGATCATGCGGGCGACCGAGCTTCCGCGCGGGACGGCGCATCGCTTGATCAATTCGCTCCTGCGCGTCGGCTATCTCGATCAGCGCGAGAACCGGAAAATCTACGTTCTGGGCAACCGGCTGATCCGCTTGCTGCATATGCGGCTCGGGGGCGAGACGCTGGCGGACCTATCGCGGCCCGTCCTCGCGCCGCTCGCGCAGCGCTTCAAGGAAACCGCCTTCCTCGCCAAGCTCGACGGCGACGCCGTCGAGTCGGCGGCGATGGTGATGCCGGAACGCGACCGCCATTCCTATGTGCAGCCGGGCCGCGCCATGCCCTTGCATGCGGCCGCGTCCGCCAAGGCGATCTTCGCATTTCAGGACGAGACCTTCCTCGCCCGCGCCTTGCAGGGAAAGCGCGTCGCCTTCACCCCGAAAACCCGGACGAAACGCAAGGACGTGCTCGCCGAACTCGGCCGCGTGCGCCGCGACGGCTTTGCCATGTGTCTCGACGAGCTGGATCCGGGCGTGTCGAGCTATGCCTGCCCGGTGCATGTCGCCGGCAGCGTCATCTACAGCGTAGGCCTGGTCGGGATCGCCCAGAACCTGCAACGGTTCCCGGTCGAGACGATCGTGTCCGCGCTGCGCGACGCGGCAGACACTCTGAGCGATCGACTGGCGGGATCGGCGCGCGACGGAAAGCTCACGG
>CAYGZV010000037.1:16704-18446 GCA_964354425.1 uncultured Rhodoplanes sp.
GCGGCCTTCAGGTCGTTGATGGCGAGATAGCTCAGCCCGCGCGCGACGAACGGCTCCGCCTGCTGCTGCGACAGCCCGATCGCCGTCGAGAAGTCGTCGATCGCGAACTGGTATTGCCGCTGGCTCTGGTACAGCAGGCCGCGATTGTAATAGGCCTGCGCATTGTCCGGCCGAATCTGGATCGCCTTGTTGAAATCCTGCAGCGCCTCGAGCAATTGGCCTTTGTCGCGCTGGACCATGCCGCGGCCGACATAGGCGACGGCGTAGGAGCCGTCGATCCCGAGCGCGCGGTTGTAGTCGGCGAGGGCGGGATCGAGCTGGCCGAGCTGGCGATTGGCCAGCGCGCGATTGGCGTAGGCTTGCGAATAGTTGGGATCGAGCGCGACCGCCTTGTCGAAATCGGCGAGCGCTTCCTGATAGCGGCCCGACTGGCCCAGCACCGATCCGCGCATATTGTAGGCCTGCGGATCGTTCGGGTTCTTGCTGACGACGTCGGTGAGCGAGGCGAGATTGGCGGGCGACGCCGCCGAGGTCGGCTCGTCGACCGGGCCCCCCGGCATGTTCATGATCGACGAGCAGCCGCCAAGCGCAAGCCCCGTCAGCGCGCCGACACGGCTGAGGCCGATCAGGCCAGGGCGCGCCAGCCGCTTGGTCATGGTCTCCTCGTCGGCGGTGTTCGCGAGCCTCGGGGCTCGCCCGAAGCGAATCGACTGCTCGTCAATGAATACAAGGAGAAAGGAGGCGAACTTGCGGCTGGCGCTCAAAACTGGCGGCGAGAGCACGTCCGCCGCGTCCGTCTTGCGCCGCCGGCCGTCAGCGGGCTGCGCGCGGAGGACCGCTGCCCGGTCGACCAGCGCCCGGGCCCCCGAGGCGCGGCGCAGGCTTCGGCTTGCCCGGAATGAGGCCTTCCCGCTGCGCGCGCTTGCGCGCGAGCTTGCGCGCGCGCCGGATCGCCTCGGCCTTTTCGCGCGCTTTGCGTTCGGAGGGCTTCTCGTAATGGCCGCGAAGCTTCATCTCCCGGAAAATGCCCTCACGCTGCATCTTCTTCTTCAGCGCCTTGAGAGCCTGGTCCACATTGTTGTCGCGAACGAGTACCTGCAAGCTTAGTCCTTTCGAGGTCTGCTGTTTGAGCGGGGCACGGCACTAACCCGCGGTCGCCATAAAGCGATCGCGCGCGCCGCTCCAGTTTGCAGCGATTTAGCAGAAACGCGCTGCGGAGTCCATCATACACGGCAATCGGCGCGCATTCGGCGCGGCAGGCGTCCGTCCGCGTCTCCGCACGGATACAGCCGGCGGGCCTATTCGGCGAATATGCGCGTCACGTGTCCCATCTTGCGGCCCGGGCGAACGGACGACTTGCCGTAGAGATGCACCGCCGCTCCCGGCACGGCCAGCCACTTCCGGTACTCTTCGACCTCCGCCCCGATCAGATTGATCATCTCCGCGCGTCCGCGCCGGACCGGGTTTGCGAGCGGCCAGCCGGCCACCGCGCGGATATGCTGCTCGAACTGCGAGACCGAGCAACCATCGATCGTCCAGTGCCCGGAATTGTGTACGCGCGGGGCGATTTCGTTCACCATGACGGCGGGTCCGGTCCCGTCCGCGACCACGAACATTTCGACCGCCAGCACTCCCGTATAGGCAAATGCATCGGCGATACGGCAGGCGATCCGGCGCGCCTCTTCGGCGAGCGCGGGCGAGATCGCCGCCGGAACGCGCGATACTTTCAAAATGTGGTCGCG
>CAYGZV010000037.1:18546-20172 GCA_964354425.1 uncultured Rhodoplanes sp.
ACCGCCGCGAAAGGGGCCGTGGGAATGCCGAGCGCGGCCACGTAATTCTTCTCGACGAGCCGGTCCTGGGTCGTCGCCAGCACCTGCGGGTCGGGCAGAACCGGTTTGCGCGCGGCGAGAAACGCCGCCGCCTCCGCCGGGACGTTCTCGAATTCATAGGTCACGAGATCGACATCGTCGGCAAAGCGATCGAGCGCGGCCTTGTCGGTATAATCGGCTTCCGTCACGCGGCGGACCACGTCGAAGGCGCAGGAGAGCGGCTCGGGACAAAGCACGTGACATTTGAAGCCGAGCCGCGCGGCGGCGAGCGCCAGCATGCGGCCGAGCTGTCCGCCGCCGAGAATGCCGATGGTCGCGTCCGGGTCGAGCGGGCGCGGAGCAAGGGTCACGGGCGGCGCTCCTCGGCGGGCTCCTCGGCGACTGCTTCGGTCTGCCGGCGCCGCCAGGATGCAAGCCGCTTGGCGAGCGCCGCGTCGCTGAGCGCAAGCACGCTCGCGGCGAGCAGGGCCGCATTGATCGCGCCGGCGCGGCCGATTGCGAGCGTTCCGACCGGGACCCCCGGCGGCATCTGAACGATCGAATAGAGCGAGTCGACGCCTGAGAGCGCCTGAGACTCGATGGGCACGCCCAACACCGGCAGCGTGGTGAGCGCGGCCGTCATGCCGGGAAGGTGGGCCGCCCCGCCTGCGCCCGCGATAAGGACCTTGAAACCGGCCTCCCGCGCGCCTGTCGCGAACGCATAAAGTCGCTCCGGCGTGCGGTGCGCGGAGACGATCCGCGCCGCATAGCCCACCGCCAAGGCATCGAGGGTCTCGGCGGCGTGCTGCATGGTGGCCCAGTCCGACTGGCTGCCCATGATGATCGCCACCGGTCTGTCCGTCATTGGATGCTCGGATGCGCGGCCGTTGGATTCTGTTTGCGCCGCAAGATGAAGGCGAACTTATAGGAACCGCCGGCCCGGTAGCAAGGTCGGCGAAGGCGGGCGGCGACGCATGCGCCGGGACCGGCACGGCAGGTGCGCGCCCTAGGCGATAATGTCCGGGGTGAGCTGGTCTTCGATGAAGGTAATGCGGTCGCGGAGCCACAATTTGCGTTTTTTCAGCCGCTGCACCTGCAGGATATCCGAGCCCGGCGCATCCTGCAGCGCCGATATCGCGGCATCGAGGTCGCGATGCTCCTGCCTGAGGCGCGCGAGCTGCGACCGCAGCTCCGCTTCGTCGTCATCCGTCATTGCGCCGCCGCACGTGGCCGCGATCAATCTGCGCCAGCGAAATTGGCGACTCCGGCCCAAGAACTTGTATCGCCTGAGCCGCGCGGTTTTTCAAGCCAAGCTGCTCGCCACGGCGCGTTCGAATTTCTGCGTCGCACCATCAATCGCAGTCGACTCGATTCTGAAAATATGGCAAATTACCTAGGCTGGGAAATCTGACATGAGGAGATTTGCCATATGGCCACGCTCGAGCTTGCAGAACTCGAACAACGGCATCGGATGTTGGAAGCGGAACTTATCGAGATGCGCCAACATCCATCGGTAGATGATCTCCAGTTGGTCGAGTTGAAACGGCGCAAGTTGCAAGTAAAAGACGCCATTGCTCGTTTGCGGGAAAAGAGTAGCCTTCACTAGAC
>CAYGZV010000037.1:20272-22381 GCA_964354425.1 uncultured Rhodoplanes sp.
TCCTCTGTCGACCAAAGAGGGATCGCCAGCGCCCTTGCCAACACCCCTTAATTGAGCACAATCCTCTGCAAAATATCTGCCTTCAAGAACACCGTCCCGGCCGGCCCGCGCGAATGGGCTGCGCCGGGCGCTTCACCAGGGAGGAAAGCGCACGTGACGACATCCGCTATGTCTGCAGAGTCCGCCAAGCGGGCGAGCGCGCGACCGGCGAGCCGCTACTGGGAAGTTTACGAACGAGCGAAGACGGATCCGGTCGGCTTCTGGGGAGATGCGGCCGCAGAGATCGACTGGTACGAGAAGGCGACCAAGGTCTTCGATCCGAGCCTCGGCGTGTACGGGCGCTGGTTCGTCGGGGCGGTGTGCAACACCTGCTACAACGCGGTCGATCGCCACGTCCTGGGCGGCCGCGCCGCGCAGCCGGCCCTGATCTATGATTCTCCCGTTACCGGAACGAAGAAGACCTTTACCTATAGCGAGCTGCTCACCGAGGTGAGCACGCTTGCGGCGATCCTGAAAGATTTCGGCGTCGGCAAGGGCGACCGCGTCATCCTCTATATGCCGATGGTTCCGGAGGCGCTGTTCGGCATGCTCGCCTGCGCCCGCATCGGCGCGATCCACTCGGTCGTGTTCGGCGGCTTCGCCCCCAAGGAGCTCGCGACCCGCATCGACGACGCCAAGCCCAAGCTCGTGCTGTCGGCGAGCTGCGGCATCGAACCGGGGCGCGTCATCGCCTACAAGCCGATGCTCGACGAAGCGATCCGGCTGGCGCAAGCAAAACCCGAGACCTGCATCATCCTGCAGCGTCCGCAGGTTGCGGCCGACCTTACGGCTGGCCGGGACCATGACTGGGGCGAGCTGCGCGCGGCCGCGCTGAAGGCCGGCAAGACGGCCGAATGCGTGCCGGTCGCCGCCACCGACCCGCTCTACATCCTCTACACGTCAGGCACGACCGGAATACCGAAAGGCGTGGTGCGCGACAATGGCGGGCACATGGTCGCGCTCAAATGGTCGATGAAGAACCTGTACGGGGTTGACCCGGGCGAAGTCTATTGGGCGGCCTCGGATGTCGGCTGGGTGGTCGGCCACAGCTACATCGTCTATGCGCCGCTGTTCCACGGCTGCACCACGATCCTGTACGAGGGCAAGCCGGTCGGCACGCCCGACGCCGGCGCGTTCTGGCGCGTGATCGCGGAGCACAAATGCGTGACGATGTTCACCGCCCCGACCGCCTTCCGCGCCATCAAGAAGGAAGATCCGCAGGGCAAGCTGCTCGGCCAGTATGATCTGTCGAAATATCGCGCCCTCTTCCTCGCCGGCGAGCGCGCCGATCCCGACACCATCGCGTGGGCCGAGAACCTGCTGAAAGTGCCGGTGATCGATCACTGGTGGCAGACCGAGACAGCGTGGGCGATCGCGGGCAACCCGGTCGGCCTCGGCCAGCTCCCGGTGAAGCACGGCTCGCCCACGGTCGCGATGCCGGGCTACGACGTGCGCATCGTCGACGAAGGCTGCCATGAGCTGCCGGCCAACACGATGGGCTCGATCGTGATCAAGCTGCCGCTCCCGCCCGCCAACCTGCCGACGCTGTGGCAGCAGGACGACCGCTTCCGGGAAGGCTATCTCACCGAGTTCCCCGGCTACTACAAGTCGGGCGACGCCGGTTTCCATGACGAGGACGGCTACCTCTACATCATGGGCCGCACCGACGACATCATCAATGTCGCCGGGCATCGCCTCTCCACCGGCGGCATGGAGGAGGTGCTCTCGAGCCACCAGGACGTCGCCGAATGCGCGGTGATCGGCGTCAAGGACGAGCTCAAGGGCGAAGTCCCGTGCGGCTTCATCGTGCTGAAGTCCGGCGTCAGCCGCTCGCCGGCCGAGATCGAGAGAGAGATCGTCGGCATGGTGCGCGAGAAGATCGGCCCGGTGGCGGCCTTCAAGATCGCCATCACCGTCTCGCGTCTGCCGAAGACGCGGTCCGGCAAGATCTTGCGCGGAACCATGAAGAAAATCGCCGACCACGACGCTTGGACGATGCCGGCGACGATCGACGACCCGGCGGTGCTCGACGAGATCGGCACCGCCCTGAAGAAGCACGGGGTCGGATAG
>CAYGZV010000038.1:0-22284 GCA_964354425.1 uncultured Rhodoplanes sp.
CCTTCGCCGAGAGCACCAGCTCCTCCGGCTCGTAGAGCGTGACGCCCGCGAGCGCCGACAGGTCGAGGGTTGCGTCCGTCTGCGCCGGGCGGCCGAGCGCGCGCTTCGACCCATATCCGACGATCTCGAGCGATTTGCCGTCGCCGAGCGCCCAGCGCACGGCCTCTTCGACCTCTTTGGCGTCGCGCGGTTTTATTGTGTCGGTCATTGCGCGACGTCCGGTCGGCGACCGCTCACCCGATTTGCGGTCATCCTCCCCCGCAACGCGGGGGAGGATGAGGATCGCAGGTTTTCTATGACCCTCTCCCGGCAAGCGGGGAGAAAAAGAAGCGGAGCGCATCGCACCGGCAATACCTCACACATGGGGCATGGGTTTTCAGAATCGCGGAATGTCCGGGAACGGCAGCTTGCCGCCGCTGATATGCATGCGGCCGAGTTCGGCGCAGCGTCGCAGCGTTGGGAACACCTTGCCCGGATTGAGCAGGCCCTTGTCGTCGAAGGCGCATTTCAGCCGCTGCTGCTGATCGAGATCGATCTCGGAAAACATGGTCGGCATGAGATCGCGCTTCTCGACCCCCACCCCGTGCTCGCCGGTCAGCACGCCGCCCACCTCGACGCACAGCCGCAGGATGTCGGCCCCGAAATCCTCGGCGCGCTCGAGCTCGCCCGGCTTGTTTGCGTCGTACAGGATGAGCGGGTGCAGATTGCCGTCGCCCGCGTGGAACACATTGGCGCAGCGCAGCCCGTATTTCGCCGACAGTTCGCGCGTCCGGTGCAGCACGAGCGGCAGCTTGGCGCGCGGGATGGTGCCGTCCATGCAGTAGTAATCGGGCGAGATGCGGCCGACCGCGGGAAACGCCGCCTTGCGCCCGGCCCAGAACAGCAGGCGCTCCTCCTCGGAGGTCGATACGCGCAGCGTGCGGGACTGGCACGCGGCGGCGATCCCGGAGACCCGCTCGATCAGGTGGTCGCATTCGGCCTGCGGACCGTCCAGTTCGACGATCAGAATGGCCTCGACGTCGAGCGGATAGCCGGCATGCACGAATTCCTCGACGGCATGGATCGCCGGCCGGTCCATCATCTCCATGCCGCCCGGAATGATCCCCGCCCCGATGATGCGGGCGACGCACTCGCCGGCATCCTCCGCGCTGGCGAAGCCGATCAGCACGGCGCGCGCGGTCTCCGGCTTTTGCAGGAGGCGCACCGTCACCTCGGTGATGACGCCGAGCAGGCCTTCCGAGCCGGTCATGACGCCGAGCAGGTCATAGCCGCCGGAATCGAGATGCGCGCCGCCCAGCCGGATGATCTCGCCCGTCATCAGCACCATCTCGCAGCCGAGCACATTGTTGGCGGTGAGACCGTATTTGAGGCAGTGCACGCCGCCGGCATTCTCCGCGACATTGCCGCCGATGGTGCAGGCGATCTGCGAGGAGGGATCGGGCGCGTAGTAGAAGCCGGCATGCTCGACCGCGCGCGTCACCGCGAGATTGGTGACGCCCGGCTCGACCACCGCCACGCGGTTGGCGAAATCGATCGCCCGGATGCGGTTGAACTTCGCCATGCCGAGGAGAACGCCGTCGCCGAGCGGCAGCGCGCCGCCCGACAGCGAGGTGCCGGCCCCGCGCGGCACCACTTTGACGCCCTGGTCCCGGCAATAGCGCAGCACCTCGGCCACCTGCGCGGTCGTGTCCGGGAGCACGACCACCAATGGAAGCTGGCGATAGGCGGTGAGCCCGTCCGATTCGAAAGGCCGCATCTCGCGCTCATGCGCGATCACCCCTTCGCCCGGCACGATGCGGCGCAGCGCGCGGACGATCTCGTCGCGGCGGGCAAGCACCGCGCCGTCCGGCGCCGGCATCGACACGCTCATGGCCGTTCCTCCGAGGTCGTTGCGACCGCCTTGTTTGCAACCGTTCTACAGCAGGACGAGCGGCGCGGTAAGCGGTCGGTTGCCGCAAGCCGGGGCGTGCGCCTCGAGCGGGCTCCAGGAGCGGGCGCAAAGGGCGCTTGTGATGGCCCGCGGCTCGCCTTACGCTTCGCCGCCCGTCGACACCCGGCATCGCACAACCAGACACGGGCGGGGCCCAAGCCCGCCGCCTTGCGGAGTTCGAAATGATCAAGGACATCGTCGTCAATCTCGCGCTCGCCCGCGCGCACGATCCGGCCGCCGATTACGCGATTTCCGTCGCCCAGGCGCTCGACGCCCACATCACCGGAATCGTGTTCGTCTACGACCCGGTGATCTCGCCGACCATCATGGACGGGGTCTCGGCGCAGTGGATCGACGCCCAGCGCAGCGAGAGCGCGACCATGGCGCAGACCGCAGTCGAGCGGTTCGAGCAGGCGGCGGCGCGGAACGGCCTGTCGTTCCGGCACCGGGTGATCGAGGCAACGCTCGGCGGGGCGACCGACCTGTTCGGGCGGATCGGCCGGCGGTTCGACCTCGTGGTGGTCGGCCAGCGCGAACCCGACCATTTGTCCCCCTCCGACATGTTCGTCGAGGCCGCGCTGTTCGAATCCGGACGGCCGATGATCGTCGTGCCCTACATCCAGAAGCAGGGCTTGAAGCTCGACCGGGTCCTCGTCTGCTGGGACGGCAGCCGCACCGCCGCCCGCGCGATGGGCGACGCGATGCCGCTCCTCACCCGCGCCAAGGCGGTCGACATCGTGATCGTCGCGACCGGCCGCGCCAAGAGCGACGAAATCCCCGGCGCCGATATCGGGCACCACCTCGCCCGGCACGGCATCAATGTCGACGTCAAGCGCATCGTCGCGGAAGACGTCGACGTTCCCAACACGATCCTCTCCTATGCCGCCGACGTCTCGGCCGAGCTGATCGTCATGGGCGGCTACGGCCACTCGCGGCTGCGCGAATTCGTGCTCGGCGGCGCGACGCGGGACATCCTCGCGTCGATGACGGTGCCGATCCTGATGTCGCACTGACGCTCACGCCGTGCGAAACGATATGACGGTTGCGTTCGTCCGCCTGATTCAGGCGGCGGTGGTGGCGGCCGCCGTCTTTCTCGCCGCGGGCCCGACCGCGGCGGCTGCGCTCGACAAAGTGCGTTTCGGTACGAACTGGGTCGCCCAGCCCGAACACGGCGGGTTCTACCAAGCGCTGGCCGACGGGACCTACCGGCGATACGGCCTCGACGTCGCCATCGTTCCGGGCGGGCCTTATGTGAACAACCGCATTCTGCTGCCGGTCGGTAGGCTCGACTTCTTCATGAGCGCGAACACGCTGCAGGCCTTCGACGCGGTCGCGCAGAACGTGCCGACGCTCGTCGTCGCGGCCCTGTTCCAGAAGGACCCGCAAGTCCTGATCGCGCATCCCGGCGTGGTCAGCCGCTTCGAGGACCTCAAGACGCTCACGCTGTTCATCTCCAAGGAGGGCATGACGAGCTACTTCCAGTGGCTCAAGACCGAATACGGGTTCAGCGAGGCGCGGGTGAAGCCTTACACCTTCAACCCGCAGCCCTTCCTCGCCGACAAGCAAAGCGCGATGCAGGGCTACGTCACCTCCGAGCCCTATTCGATCGAGAAGCAGGCCGGCTTTACGCCCGCGGTGTTTCTGCTCGCCGACTACGGCTTCGACGCCTATTCGACCCTGATCGAGACGCGCCGCGACCTCGCGGAGAACAATCCCGATCTGGTGCAGCGCTTCGTCGATGCCTCGATCATCGGCTGGTACAACTATCTCTACGGCGACAATGCCGCGGCGAACGCGCTCATCAAGAAGGACAATCCGGAGATGAGCGACGCGCTGATCGCCTATTCGGTGGCCAAGATGAAGGCGTATGGCATCGTCGATTCGGGCGACGCCCGCACCGGCGGGATCGGCGCGATGACGGATGCGCGGATCGCGGGGTTTTTCGACAAGATGGCGCGCGCCGGCGTCGTGCCGCCCGCACTCGACTTCCGCCGCGCCTACTCGCTGCGCTTCGTCAACAAGGGCGTCGGGATCGAGCTACGGCCGAAGAAGTGAGCCAACGGAAATGAAAGGGGCCGCCACGCGGCGGCCCCTTTTGTTCGCAGTCGGTTCGGGCGAAGGGATCAGAAATCCATCCCGCCCATGCCGCCGCCCGGCATTGCGGGCGGGCCCTTCTCCCTCGGCATTTCGGCGACCATCACCTCGGTGGTGATCAGCAGGCCGGCGATCGAGGCGGCGTCCTGCAGCGCCGCGCGGACGACCTTGGCGGGATCGATGATGCCCGCTTCCACCATGTCGACATACTCTTCCCGCTGGGCGTCGAAGCCGAACGTCTCCGACTTGTTCTCGAGGATCTTGCCGGCCACGACCGAGCCCTCGAAGCCCGAGTTCTCGACGATCTGGCGCAGCGGCGACTCGAGCGCCTTCAGCACGATATTGATGCCGGCCTGAACGTCGGGATTCTCGTTGGCGAGCTTGCCGACCGCCTTCTTGGCGCGGAGCAGCGCGACGCCGCCGCCGGCGACGATGCCTTCTTCGACCGCGGCGCGGGTCGCGTTCAGCGCGTCCTCGACCCGGTCCTTCTTCTCCTTGACCTCGACCTCGGTCGCCCCGCCGACGCGGATCACCGCAACGCCGCCCGCGAGCTTGGCGAGCCGTTCCTGCAGCTTCTCCTTGTCGTAGTCGGACGTGGTCTCCTCGATCTGCGCCTTGATCTGGTTGACGCGGGCCTCGATGTCCTTTTTCTTGCCGGCGCCGTCCACCAGCGTCGTCTTTTCCTTCTCGATGATCACCTTCTTGGCCCGGCCCAGCATATTGATGGACACGTTCTCGAGCTTGATGCCGAGGTCCTCGGAAATGAGCTGGCCGCCGGTGAGGATGGCGATGTCCTCGAGCATGGCCTTGCGGCGATCGCCGAAGCCCGGCGCCTTCACCGCCGCGACCTTGAGCCCGCCGCGCAGCTTGTTGACGACGAGGGTGGCGAGCGCCTCGCCTTCCACGTCCTCGGCGATGATCAGGAGCGGCTTGCCCGACTGCACCACGCTCTCGAGCACCGGCAGCATCGCCTGCAGGCCGGACAGCTTCTTCTCGTGCAGGAGCACGTAGACGTCCTCCAGCTCCGCCACCATCTTTTCGGCGTTGGTGATGAAGTAAGGAGACAGATAGCCGCGGTCGAACTGCATGCCCTCGACGATCTCGACGTCGGTCTCGAGCGCCTTCGCTTCCTCGACCGTGATCACGCCCTCATTGCCGACCTTCTGCATCGCATTGGCGATCATCTTGCCGATGTTCTGATCGCCATTGGCGGAGATGGTGCCGACCTGCGCGACCTCCGAGGAGGAGCCGACCTTCTTTGCGCGCTTCTCGATGTCCTTGATGACGGCCGCGACCGCGATGTCGATGCCGCGCTTGAGGTCCATCGGGTTCATCCCGGCGGCGACCGACTTCGCGCCCTCCCGGACGATCGCCTGGGCGAGCACCGTCGCGGTGGTGGTGCCGTCGCCGGCGATGTCGTTGGTCTTCTGGGCGACTTCGCGCACCATCTGCGCGCCCATGTTCTCGAACTTGTCCTCGAGCTCGATCTCCTTGGCGACGGTGACGCCGTCCTTGGTGATGCGGGGCGCGCCGAAGCTCTTGTCGAGCACCACATTGCGGCCCTTTGGACCGAGCGTGACCTTCACGGCGTTGGCGAGAATATCGACGCCGCGCAGCATCCTGTCGCGCGCGTCGTTGGAAAAGCGTACGTCCTTGGCGGCCATTTCGAATTGCTCCTGTTCATTCTCTGGATCGGGTCATCATCCTGAGGAGCGCCGCGCGGCGTCTCGAAGGATGAACTGACCAGCGTTGTCCGCCTCGTCCGCGAAGAACGCGCCGAAGGCGCCTCCTCGGGACGAAGCGCTAAAATTCACCCGATCACGCCCATGATGTCGGACTCCTTCATGATCAGGAGTTCCTCGCCGTCGAGCTTGACCTCGTTGCCGGACCATTTGCCGAACAGCACGCGGTCGCCGATCTTGAGATCGATCGGAATGAGCTTGCCCGTCTCGTCCCGGCCGCCGGGTCCGACGCCGATGATCTCGCCCTGCTGCGGCTTCTCCTTCACCGTGTCGGGAATGATGATGCCCCCGGCGGTCTTCTCCTCGGCTTCGATGCGGCGCACGACCACGCGGTCGTGCAGGGGGCGGAACTTGGTTTTCGCCATGTCGTCCTCGTCGCCGCCGCGGGGCGGCCTGGATGTGATTTGTGAATCGAGCGCTCGGTCGGCGCTCAGCGCTGTGATGCTTAGCACTCATCGTTCGGGAGTGCCAATCGAAGCCGGACATAGGCAGTGGCGGACGGGGTGTCAAGAAGTGCTGTCGGCTCACGCGCGCGGGCGGACCGTCAAACAAAAACCGCGGCGCTGCAAGCGCCGCGGTTTTCTGGGCCCGCTTGTCTGGTTCACCGGCGAGCGGTCCTTGACGTCGGATCGTTGATCAACGCGTCATGCCCTGACCGCCCGAGGGCTGGTTGTGCGGGTTCATGCCCGATCCGCCGCCCTGGCCGCCCTGGCCCGTCGTTTCGCTCCCGAAGTTCGACGCGTTGAGGCCGAGTGCGGAGACCGTCTGCATGCTGAGCTCGCGGTCGCCCTGAATGTTCTGCGACCGATTGAAGTCGCGCAGCGCGGACTGCGTGCGCGGACCCCATTTGCCGTCGGCCTCGACATCGTGACCCTTTTGGCTCAGCGCCTGCTGCAGGTCCCGAATCTGCGTTTCACTGAGCTTGTCGAAGGCAATCGATCGGCGCTCCCCTGCGTTCATGGAGTTCTGGTCTTGGCCGCTCCGTTGCGCGCTGGGCTGCTGCTGCGAGGGCTGCAGGGGCTGGGCGGCGGGCGGCATCTCGCGTTGTTGGGCGAGAGCCGGCGTCGAGAGCACGGCCGCCGCCACGGCGGCGAGAACGAGTGGTTTCATTTGCGTGTTGCTCCTTGGTGTTGTGACGCTCGTTGGGCGTCACAAGGCCAACGCCGGGGCGACACGAATGGTTCTGCCGCAAACGCCGAACGCGTCCGTGCGTCCGGCCGCCCGCCGCGCGCCATGGAATTGCCAATCTGCGGGAGCGGAAAAGCCTCGTTCACTGCGCCGGCGGGCAAGCAGGCGGCCAGGGAAGCGGCGGCGCTCGACCGCTTAAGGACCTGCTTGCGCTGTCTCGGCGAGGGCGTCACAGTGCGGCTCGAATCGGAGATGCCATGACTGGTTCGTTCAAGAGTTTTCCGCTGGCGGTTGTCACGCCGGGGCCGGCGCTCGCGCTCGCGCTCCTTCTTGGCGGCTGCGCCGGTTCCATGCACTCGCTCTCCGGGGGCAGTCCGCCCCCCACCGGGCCGTTGCCGCCGGCCAGCTTCGCGCCGGAAGATATCGTCGGACGGTGGGGTCTCGGCGCCTATCATCGTCCCGAGGATCGCGCCCGCACCGAGGCCGCCGCCCGCTCCCAGTGCAAGCAGCCCTATGTCATCAACCGCAGTTCGACCGGGGTGTCGATGCTCGGCTACGACAATCCGCAGGTTCAGGACATGCTGATCAAGGGGAACTACGACGGCAAGACCTATATCGGTCCCGGCCCCGAGCCGCGCGGGCAGGGCGACCGCGAGGTCGCCTCGTTCGATGGCCGCGTCCTCGTGCTCAACTGGGTCGATCCGGAGGTGGCGAGCCGTTACGGCACGATGGTGCTCGTGCGCTGCGGAGCGGAAGGAACCGCGAAGGCCCGACGCGCGTCGCAATGATCCTCCAGGTCCGTCGCGATCGGTGAGGCGGACCGCCCGAGCCTGATCCCGAGCCCCTGATCCAACCCGAAGCATCGCGCCTTTCGGGGACGCCGCGACTTCCGCGCGCGCGGCGTTCGGAGTTCGGTAACCATAACACCGTCGACACATCGGAAAGGCCGCCGCAAACGCGGTGCGGCCGCATTCCGTTTACCGCTTGGTCGCCATTGTCCGGCTTTACTGCGGTAACGAAGCGTAAGGGTTAATCCTTCGCGACCAGCCGAGCCACCGGTGATCTGAGGAGGGGTGAGACGTGGACGCAGGCAGGCCTGGAACGTCGCGTCGCCGTGAGGGAGACCGAATCGATGGACTGGCTCGTCAATGACGCACTGCCCCTCGTCGCGAGAATCTGCCTGGTCGTGATTTTCCCGTTCAGCGGGCTCGACAAGATCGTCAACTGGGACAATGCGCTGGCGCAGGCGAGCTCCAGCGTCCTGCCCGGCGCGCCGGTGCTGCTCGTGCTTGCGATGACGGTCGAGTTCGTCACGCCCGTCTTGATCGTCTCCGGCTGGTGCGGCGGACCGGCCGCCTTCGTTCTCGCCGGATACTGCGCGGTCACGGCAATTCTCTACCACAATTTCTGGGCCTATCCGCGCTTCTGGTCGCCCGGCAGCGCGGGTTACCCGCATGTCTGGGATTTCCTGAAGAACTTCGGGCTCGCCGGCGGCCTCCTGCTGGTCGTGCTCGGCAGCGACCTGGTCCCGCGGCGCGAGGACGCGGCAAAGGCCGTGCCGGCATCGGATATCGTTCGCCTCCAGGCCGACTGAACGCGAGCGAACGCGACTGCACAGCGGCGGCGGCGATGGGCAAGGCGAGCAGCGACGCCAAGGCCGCCGGCGGCTCCGCCAACAACCCTGCACGATGTGATCCCGCACGAGAGGGGCGCTCCTGATGGACGGTTTCGAGATCATCGACCAGCGGTTCCGCCGCTTCGTCCTGCCGAATGCGCCGCTGGAGAAGCTCGCCGACGGGTTCCGTTGGCTGGAAGGCCCGGTGTGGTTCGCCGACATGCAATGCCTGTTCGTGAGCGACATCCCGAACGACCGCATCATGCGCTGGACGGAGCACGGCGGCGTCAGCGTCTTCCGGCAGCCGGCCGGCTATCCCAATGGCCAGACGCGCGACCGCGAGGGGCGTCTCATCACCTGCTCGCATCGCCGCCGGTGCGTGCTGCGCACCGAACTCGACGGGGAGGTGACGGCGCTCGCCGATCGCTTCGAGGGGAAGCGGTTGAACTCTCCCAACGACGTCGTCGTGAAATCCGACGGGACGATCTGGTTTTCCGATCCCCTCTACGGCATCGACAACGACTACGAGGGAGGCAGACAGGAGCAGGAGCTGCCGCCGCGGGTCTACCGGCTCGACCCGAAAAGCGGCGCGCTCAGCATTGTCGCCGACGATTTCGACGGCCCGAACGGGCTGTGCTTTTCTCCCGACGAGCGCCGCCTTTACATCGTCGAGACCGGACTGCGTTTCGCCGACCCACCGGTCAAGCATATCCGCGCCTTCGATGTCGACGACGCCGGGGCGTTGCGCAACGGCCGGGTTTTTCACACCGTTGCGCCGGGCAACGCCGACGGCATTCGCTGCGACGAGGACGGCCATGTGTGGAGCAGCGCCGGCGACGGCGTGCATTGCATCGATCCTTCGGGCGCGCTGCTCGGCAAGATCAAAACGCCCTCGCGGGTTGCAAACCTCACCTTCGGCGGGCGCTGCCGCAGCCGCCTGTTCATCTGCGCCTCGGAGGCGCTGTTCGCCATCTACACGAACCAGCGCGGCGCGCAGCGTCCATGATGCGGCCCGGGTCGGTCTTGCAACGCTCAGCGCGGCGAACGGAGGCGGATAGATCGCAAGCGCGTATTCATTATTTTGCGCGGCGATTCTGCCGCTGGCGATGCCTGAAGGCGTGATGATTTCGATTTGGATCATCGCAATCAGTGGTCATGCTCCGCGCCAGCGGGCGTCCAGTAAGCATCGGATTGCCCAGTTTCGCGGACGATGAAGCGGAGATTGGACGATACGTCCTCGTTATCGGGATAGGATCGATTCGTAGCGCATGGCCGGCTGGTGCGGTCATTCCGCCTGCAGGTCAGGCGGGGGTCTGCGCGCCGGACGGGAGCGCGCCCAGGAGAAAATAGGTCGCGTGGAGGCCGACGCTCTTCATCTCGATCGGCCCGCGCGGCTCGAATTCGAAGTGAAGGGCGGTGAGTTCCTTGTACGCAGCCGAAACGTGAATCCGGCCGGGCACGCCGTGCGACTCCATGCGGGATGCGACATTCACGGTGTCGCCCCAGAGGTCGTATGTCATCCGCGCATTCCCGATGACGCCGGCGGTGACCGGGCCGGAATGGATGCCGGCGCGCATCTGCAGTTGGGCGTCACCGAGCGTCGGAGCGTTCTCGATGATATCCAGCAGCTCGAGCGCGAGGAGACCGATCGCGCGGGCGCCCTGCAACGGGTCTCCCGAAAGACCGCCCACGGCCATGTAAGAGTCTCCGATCGTCTTGATCTTGTCCACGCCAAGCCGTTCGCAGGCGGCGTCGAGCCGGCTGAAGACGGTGTCGAGATAGGCGACGATCTCGCCCGGGTCGACTTCGCGGGAGGCCGCGGTGAAACCGACCAGATCGACGAAAAGAACCGAACAGCGCTCGGCCTGGTCAGCGATGCGACCGTCGGGCGTCTCCTTCAACCGTTCTGCGATCCGCTTCGGCAGGATCGACGTGAGAAGCGCCTCGGAGCGTTCCTCGGCGCGATACTGCGCCGTCAGCGCGAAGGAGAACAGCAGCCCGGTTATCAGATAGGCGTTCATCGCCGCCTCGATCGAAAGGCTGCGGCGCAGCTCGCTGTCGCCGGGCAGCACGAAGCCGTTCTCCGGCACGAAAACGAACGTAATCAGAAGCGCGGCGAAATTGACCGCGTAAAGGGCGAGAAACACCCTGAAATTCTCGACGCCGACGATGAACAGAACGAAGCCTGCCAGCGTGAAATAGAACTGCAGGTCGCTCGCCGTGCCAAACGCGAATACGACAAACAGATGCCCGATGACGACCCCGACAATGAGTGTCGTCGCCGCGACCAGGTCCCCGAAGGCGTGCAGCCGATGGTTCAGCACGCAGAACACAAAAACGAGGACATTGTACGCGTTGACGACCAGCAAGCCGTGGAAATCGTGGGCGGCGATGGAAACGAAATGCACACAGGCCATGCAGGCAAGGCCGTATGCGGCGATGTTGGTGAACAGCTGTCGCCGGCGAACCAGGCGATCGGTCGAGGTGATGCCCGCGAACAGGAGACGCTCGGCGGCCGAGGCGAGCCAGGTGTTCCGTCGCAGCAGCGGCCCGCGCAGCAGAAACTCTCGTCTCGGCGTCATGCGGTAGCCTCATCGTAAAGGCCGGCGTCGCTCTGGCCTATCAGGCCGGCGCGACCCCGGGCAAGCAGGCGGCGGTGATTGAATCGTTGGGCCGCGAATTCGGGGCGGTTGCCCGTGGCGTTGGACTTGACTTGGGCTACATTTCGATATCCATAGAAATATGGAAAAGACGGATACGGTCGCGGCGCTCGGGGCGCTCGCGCAGGACAATCGGCTCGACGTGTTCCGGCTGCTGGTGCAGGCGGGCCCGGCGGGGCGGCCGGCGGGAGAGATCGCCGCGGCGCTGGGCGTTCCGCCCAACACCCTGTCCTTCCATTTCGACCGGCTTCGCTTCGCGGGTCTGGTGAGCGTGCGCCGCAATGGACGCTCGATGATCTATTCGGCGAATTTCGACGCGATGACTGCGCTCGTCTCCTACCTCACCGAGAACTGCTGCGGCGGCAAGGAAAGCTGCGGGCCCTTCGGTGGCGCGCCGCGCACCGAACCGGCCGGCGCAGCCCGCAACGAACCGGCGGGCGCGGCCCGCAAGGAGGAGGCATGAACCGGCCCTATACCGTACTGTTTCTCTGCACCGGCAATTCGGCCCGCTCGATCATCGCCGAGGCCATCCTCAACAAGGTCGGCCAGGGCCGGTTTCGCGCCTTCAGCGCCGGCAGCCATCCGAAGGGCGCGGTCAACCCGAATACGCTGCGGCTCCTCGACAATCTCGGCTACGACATCAATGTCTTGCGATCCAAATCCTGGGGCGAATTCGCTCGCCCCGACGCGCCCGCGCTCGATTTCGTGTTCACCGTCTGCGACGACGCGGCCGGCGAAACCTGCCCGGTCTGGCCGGGCCAGCCCATGACCGCGCATTGGGGCATTCCCGATCCCGCCGCGGTCAATGGCGGCGCAAGCGAGATCGCCCACGCGTTCAATGAAACGCACCGCATGCTGGCGCAGCGGATCGGCATTTTCACGTCGCTGCCGATCGGCGCGCTCGACCGTCTGACGCTGCAGAAGCGGGTCGAGGCGATCGGCCGCATGGAAGGCGCGACGCCCGGCGCCTCGCCGTCCGGAGCGACGGAAGCCGGCGCATCGCCGCCCGGCGCCGCGCAAGGAGGCGCACGTGTCCGCGGTTGAGCGCTATCTCACTTTGTGGGTCGGCCTGTGCATCGTGGCCGGGATCGCGCTCGGCCATCTGATGCCGGGCGTGTTCCAGGCGATCGGCGCGGCGGAGGTCTTCAAAGTCAATATTCCGGTGGCCGTGCTCATCTGGCTGATGATCATCCCGATGCTGATCAAGATCGACTTCGCCGCGCTCGGCGAGGTGCGCAGGCACTGGCGCGGCATCGGCGTGACGCTGTTCGTGAACTGGGCCGTGAAGCCGTTCTCCATGGCGGCGCTCGGCTGGCTGTTCATCGGATACCTGTTCAGGGACTGGCTCCCCGCCGACCAGATCAATTCCTACATCGCCGGCCTGATCCTGCTCGCCGCCGCGCCGTGCACCGCGATGGTGTTCGTGTGGAGCAATCTCACCAAGGGCGAGCCGCATTTCACGCTGTCGCAGGTCGCGCTGAACGATGCGATCATGGTGTTCGCCTTCGCGCCGATCGTGGGCTTTCTGCTCGGCCTTTCCGCGATCACCGTGCCGTGGGAGACGCTCGTCCTCTCGGTCGTGCTCTATATCGTGCTCCCGGTGATCGTCGCGCAGATGCTGCGCTCCTGGCTGCTGGCGCATGGCGGCGCGGCGAGGCTCGCGTGGGTTCTCGACCGGCTGCAGCCGATTTCGCTCGCGGCGCTGCTGGCCACCCTTGTTCTTCTGTTCGGGTTTCAGGGCGAACAGATTCTGCGCCAGCCGCTGGTCATCGTGATGCTGGCCGTCCCGATTCTGATCCAGGTCTATTTCAATGCGGGGATCGCCTATTTCCTCAACTGGCTCGTCGGCGAGGAGCATTGCGTCGCCGGACCGTCCGCGCTGATCGGGGCGAGCAATTTCTTCGAACTCGCCGTCGCCGCCGCCATCGTGCTGTTCGGGTTCAATTCGGGAGCGGCGCTCGCGACTGTCGTGGGCGTCCTGATCGAGGTTCCCGTGATGCTGTCCGTGGTGCGGCTCGTCAACCGCAGCAAGAGCTGGTACGAGGCCTCGCAGCCGCCATTAATGTTCCCGCGCAAGCCCTGATTTTCCGGCCTTATTTTCGCCATCTGATCGCCGGGTGTGGACGGACATCGCAGGGCCAAAATCTTGCGCTCCAAGCGTTGGGCGGGCGAGCTCGAAGCTCGCGCGCACACGCGCTGGGGCAATTCCGGTCCCGCTGATCGGAAATGGCTCTGTTCGTCCTTGAGGTCGCATGTCTGCGGCGGACGGTTCCGCTCCCGGATCAGTCCGGGGCAGGCTTCGCCGCGACATGCACGGGTCGGGAGGCGGTGCCGTGGGTGACAACGAGTTCAACTACCGTGCGTTCATCGCCTTCGCCCCCGCCGATGCGGCGTGGGCCGACGAGTTCCAGCGCGCGCTCGAGAGCGCCGGCATCGCCCCGCAGCTGGTCGGCAAGGAAACGCCCTATGGGCCGGCGCCGGCGGACCTCAAACCGATCCTTCGATTCGGCGACGCGCTGCCGGACGGGCAGGGGGGGCTTACCGACGAGGCCGCCTCAGCGCTCGCCGATTCGCTTTTTCTCGTGGTTCTTTGTTCCCCGGACGCCGCCAGGAGCGAACACGTGGACGAGGCCGTGCGCCGCTTCAAACTGGCGGGCAAGCGCGAGCGGATCATCCCGGTGATCATCGACGGCGAGCCCGGGGACGAAGCGCGCGAGTGCTTTCCGGTCGCCTTGCGCTTCCGGCTGTCCGAGGACGGGCCGCTCTCCATCGAACCCGAAGAGACGGTCGCCCCGCTCGTCATCGACGCCCGCCCGGAAGCCGGCGGCCAGGACCGCGCCGTCATCACCTTGACCGCGGCCTTGGCGGGGCTCGACCTCGAAACATACCTCACCGCGGAGCTCGTTCAGGCGGTGGAGCAGGTTCATGCGCTCGAGCCTGAGCCTGTTCATGCCGTCGAGCCTGCCGCAGTCGAGCCCGTTGCGGCCGAGCCTGTGCATGCCGCCGAGCCGGATGCGGTCGAGCCCGTTCATTCGGCCGAGCTGGTTGCGGCCGAGCCCATTCACGCCGCGGAGCCTGTTCACTTGGCGGAGCCGGTTCAACCGGCCGAGCCTGTTCACCCGGTTGAGCCGGTTCACGCCGCTGAGCCTGTTCACCTGGCGGAGCCGGTTCAACCGGCCGAGCCTGTCGCGCCTCGGGCGCAGGAGCCGGTAACCGCGGTCGAGCCCGTGCAGCCTGCGGCGTCCGCGCACCCGGCCGAGCCCGTTCGTCCGCCGGAGCCCCTTCATCCGGCCGCGCCCGTTCGTCCGCCGGAGCCGGCGCGCGCGGCGAATCCTCCGCCGGCGGCAAAGGCCTGCCGCAAGCCGCGCTCGCGCATAGGCGCGGGCCTTGCCGCGGCGCTGCTGCTGGTGGCGGTGCCGGGCGGGGCGCTTGCTTGGCTGCGCTATGAGCTGCCGCGTAATCCGGCGCTGCTCGACGGCGTGCTCGCGACGGGGACGACGATGACCACGCACATGGTCGATGGGGCCGAGCGGCTCGGCGTGCCGCGTTCTGTTTCGCGCGGGCTCGCCGAGGTGAACGAATCGGCGCTGCGCAATGTCGCCGAATGGGCGCCCAACACGCCGGAGCTGCGCCATCGCAAGGCGGCCATGCTGCTCGCTTTCGCGCAGCGGGACGAGGCGCTCGGGAAGGGCGGCGGCGCGCGCGAATCGGTCGCCGAGGCAAGCGCGCTGCTGGCCGGGATCGGACCCGAGGACATCGGAAATCCGACCCTCGAACGCAACGTCGCGATGGCCCAGCTCGCCGCCGCCAGCGACCTTCTCGCGCACGGCTCAGTCGACGACGCGCTCAAGTCTCTCCGGCCGAGCCTCGCGACCCTCGATCGCCGCGCCGCCGCCAATCCCGGCGACGCCGAGCGCCAACGCGATCTTTCGCTCGCGGTCAACGCGATGGGCGATGCGCTGCTCGCCAGGGGCGCGCTCGACGAGGCGTTCCAGCGCTACCGCGAGGCGTTGACGCTGCGCGAGCGTCTGGTCGTTCTCGATCCGCGCAACGATACCTGGCGTCGCGACCTCTCGGTCTCGCATGAGCGCATCGGCGACGTGCTCCTCGCGCGCGCCGAATTGAACGACGCCCTAAAAGCCTATCGGACGAGTCTTGCGCTCCGCCTCGCCGCGGTCGATCCCGACGTTTCGGGCGGCTGGCAGCGCCAGCTCGCCGTCGCACACAACAAGATCGGCGACGTGCTGGTCGCGCGCGGCGCGCTCGACGAGGCGCTGAACAGCTACCGCGCGGGACTGGCGCTCCAGCTCGCGGCCGCCCATCGCGACGACGCCGGACGCCGCGACCTGTCGGTCTCGTATGAGCGCATGGGCGACGTGCTCAGGACGCAGCGGGCGTGGGACGAAGCGCTCGCCGCCTATCGCACGAGCATCGGCATTCGCGAACGCCTGGCCGCCGCCGATCCGGGCAATGCGCGCTGGGAGCGGGATCTGCCGGTCTCGCACGAGCGCATCGGCGATGTCCTGATGGGACGCGGCGCGATCGACGATGCGCTCGCCGCCTACCGCACCAGCCTCTCGCTGCGCGAGCGTCTGGCCGACAAGGATCAGGGGAATGTCGGCCTGCAGCGCGACATCGCTGTGTCGCACAACAAGATCGGCGATGCGCTCGCCGGGCAGGGCGCAACCGACGATGCGCTCAAGAGCTACCGGGCGGGACTTGCGATCCGCGAGCGGCTGGTCGCGCAGGATCCCGCCAACGCGCAATTGCAGTGGGACCTGCTCGTTCTGCAATGGCGGCTCGCCAGCAGCGGCGACGATCCCGCCAAGCGGTTCGGGATGATCGTGTCGACAATGCGCGACCTCGCCGCCAAGCGACAGCTCAGCGTCGAGCAGGCCCGCTGGCTATCGGCCGCCGAGCAGGAGCTCGCGCGCGTGCGCCGCCACTGACGTCGCCCTTTCCCTCTCCCGTCGGGGAGAGGGAAAGCCGCCGGCCGCTCATGCGGTGTCGATGTCGTCGCCGTAGTCCGAGTCGTCGTAATCGGCGTCGTCGCCGTCATGAGCCGCATCGCGGGCAGGCGGGGCGTCGCGCTCGCTATCGTCATAGGCGCTCGTCCGCCGGGCGCCGATATCGTCCGCACCCGCTTGGCGGGAGAGATCGCTGTCGGCCGCGCCGCCGCCCCACGGGGAGATAGAATCTCCGCCCGCACCCTGGTCGAGCGCGCCTTGTCCGGCATGCGCGGGCGGCATCACGTTGCGGATGGCCCCGAGCAGCAGGGAGCCGCCGATCACGCCCGCCGCCGCCGCGGCTGCGGTGCCGAGAAACGAGCCTCCGCCGCCGCCGAACGCGCCACCGGGTGCGCCACCAGGCGCGCCGCCGAACGGCCCGCCGGGGCCGCCCTGTCCGCCCTGCCAGCCGGGTTCCGGCCCGCGTCCATAGCCGGGCGGGACGCCCATGGGCCGGGCCGATCCCCAGCGGTCATCGGGGCGTCCGGCCTCGCCGGGACGGACCGTGGGGACGGAGCCCGAGCCGCGCCTTTCGTCCTGGCCGAACATCGCGTTGCGCAGACTGTCGAGAAATCCGCCCTGCTGCTCGCGCGGCTCGCCGCCGCCCCCCGCCGCTTCGAGCTCTTCGATGCGCGCATTGGCGCGCCGCAGCGCTTCGTCCTGGATAAGCGCGGTCTGAACCAGCGGATAGATGGCGCTCGGCGCGCGCGCGAGCCCCGCGCGGATGGCGCGCTCGGCGTCCGGATCGCGCGGCTGGTTTTCGAGCGTGGCGAGGCGGTCGAACAATTCTTCGACGAGCTCACGTTCCTGCGGGGTCATGGAAGCTCTCCTGTCGGCACCTTCCGGCAAAGGCGTGCAAGGGGCGGCCGGGACCAGCGTCAATGCGCGCCGAACGCCGCAATGACGGCGTTCGCACGACGCTATATGGGGACGTCCCTCCGACGCCGGAATGACATCGCCGGCGACGGACTGAGGCACCCTGCCGCACCCGTGGGGCGGGCTATGCGAGAGCAAAGCCGCGCGCGGCGAGCAGCGCGGGAAAGTCATCGCCGGAGAGGAACGCGAACTCCTTCTCGCGCAGCGTGGTCAGCGGGTCGAGCCGCGCAAGCTCCGCGTCGACGAAGCCGGGATGGCACATCACGACGGCTCCGTCCGGCAGGTCCCTCAGGAATTCCGGGAAACAGGCGGCGAACGACGCGTGGGGATCGAAGCGATAGGTGCCGGCGAAGGCCGGGTTGGTGGATACCCCGAGCGTTCTCGCTTTGTCGCGAAAGCGCCGGCTGAGGAGATCGATCAGGATGCCCTTGCGATCGTGCAACCGCCGGTACAGGGGCGTCGCCTGCCCGCATTGGCGCACCCAGGCGTCGGGGTTGGCCGCCTTCGTCGCGGAAAGCACGGCTGCGCCGATGCGCGGCAGGAGATGCACGTGGTGATGGCCATCGACGTAATCGGGCGCGCGCCCAAACGCCGCGATGAAAGCGCCGATCTGCGCCGCGACCTCGCGACCAACCAGGTCGAGGTCGAAACGCGGCCAGAAAGAGCGCACCAGCATGTCGGCGATCGGAAGGAAGGTCCCCTCCGCCGTCACCGGCGCGAACGCCGTGAGCGGACGGAACGGCGCCGTCATGGTGAGATGCAGCCCCACGGCGGCGCGCTTTTCCTTGGCCAGGATCGAAAGCTGCAGCGCCTCCGAGCGCGAAAGGCTCGGCGCGACGACCATCGCGCTCGTCGCGTTGAGCCTGCCCCGCGCGATGAGCGCGCGGATCGCTCGGTTCACCCCGGGCGCGAGCCCGTAATCATCCGCGCATAGCCAGAGACGGCGCGGCGCAGCATCGGAATTGGCGGCTTGGCCAATGCCGCCGGCCGGCGCGGTCACGTCTTGCCGGCGCGCGACCATGGCGTCACTCCGCTGCGCTCGCGGCCGTCTCCGGCACGGTCGCCGCGGCGGGGCTCGCCTGCTTCAGGCTGTGTTCGGCGACGAGATAGACCGGCCGCGCCTTCGTCTCGGACAGGATTTTGGCGATGTACTCGCCCATGACCCCGATCATGACCAGCTGCACGCCGCCGAGAACCATCAGTCCGACCACAACCGACGGATAGCCGGGAACCTGGACGCCATAGACGAGCGCCTCGAACACCATCTGCACGCCGAAAATCAGCGCGCTCGCGGCGAGAACCAGACCGAGCAGGCTCGCGATCCGCAATGGCGCGACCGAGAACGACGTGATGCCCTCGATCGACAGGCCGATCAGCGCCGTCGCGTTCCAGTGCGTGCGTCCGTGCTCGCGCTCGGCCGGCTCGTAATCGACCCGCAACTGGCGGAAGCCGATCCAACTCGCCAGCCCCTTGAAAAAGCGGTTGCGCTCCGGCAGCCGGCGCAGGGCTGCGGCGGCGCGCGGGGAGAGCAGCCGAAAGTCGCCGGCGTCCTCCGGAATCTTCTGCCGCGCCCCCCAATTGATCAGCGCATAAAAGGCCTTCACGCTCAGCCGCCGGAGGGCGGGTTCGTTCTCCCGATGCGCCTTGGCGGTGAAAACGACGTCGTAGCCGCCGTCGAGCCAGTGGCCGACCAGCGTTTCGATCAATGCCGGCGGATGCTGGCCGTCGGCGTCCATGAACAGCACCGCGCCGCGCCGCGCATGATCGAGGCCGGCGAGCAGCGCCGCCTCCTTCCCGAAATTGCGCGACAGCGCGACCACCTGCACGTCGAGCTCATCGGCGGGCAGCGCGGTTGCGATCGCGAGCGACTGATCGCGGCTGCCGTCGTCGACATACACGACTTCGCAGGCGAGGCCCCATCGGCGGCGCAGCGTGCGCGCCACCTCGACAAGCATGCGGTGGAGCTGCGGCAGGCCGGCCGCTTCGTTGAAGACCGGCACGACGATCGACAGGCCGGCTGCGGCCTGCGGCGCAAGCGCGGATGCGCCGGACTCCGGTCCGGCCGTTGGCTCGAGCGAGGTCATGGGTGAGTCTTGCCGTTCTGCGCAGGCGAGCGCAACCCCTTCGCCGGGGCGACCAGCGCTGGCGCTCGCAACGCCTTTGGCCTCGGTCGCACCCGCCAGACGTGGTAAGCCGGAGCCCATGACCGAACGACCCCAGCCCGCGGGCCTCCTGTCGCGCGCCGCGCCCGTCCTGCAGAAGCGCGTGAGCGTGATGCGCAAGGCGGTCAGCTTCGCGCTGATCGGCCTCGTCAACACGGTCATCGATGCGAGCGTGTTCTTTCTCGTCTACGCCTATCTGACCGGCTCCGCATCGATAACGCAGTTGCTCACCGAGGCCGCCGAGCTGTGCCGCTGCGGCACGGCGGAGAATCTCGCGCTCGTCGCCGCCAATGTGATGGCCTGGCTGGTGGCGATGACCCTCTCCTATGTGATGAATTCGACCATCACCTTCGCCGCCGAATCAGGCCGCAAGCTGCGCGTGCGCGCCTATCTGGCGTTCGCTGCGTCCGGCGTGCTCGGCGTGATCGCCAACACCGCCACGCTCGTCCTCGTCGCCCAGGTTTTGCCGGTCTGGGTCGCCAAGGCCTGCGCCATTCTGGTGAGCTTCGTGGTGAATTTCTCGATGTCGCACTTCGTCGTGTTCCGGGCGAAGCGGCCGGACGCCTCTTCCCGCGCGCAGTGAGACGCGGCGGCGGACCGGTGGACCGCTTACTCCCTTGCTCTTTCCATCGGTGGAGAGAGACAGGCCTCCAGTTTCGCGTAGAGCGGGTTCTCGCGCGCGAACACGTAATCGAGTTCGCCGACGACGACGGTCGACGCGCCATGCTCGCGCAGGAAGGTCGCGAGCGCATGCACCTCGCCGGGCGGACAATGCAGCGTCAGCATGCCGGACGAGGTCGGCCCGCCGAACGGGGTCTCGACGCCGAATTTTTCCTTGGCGGCGGCGAGCAGCGCATCGTTGCAGCCGGGAAAGCGCGTGCGCAGCTCGCGGAAGGCGGCGGCGCGGCGATAGGCGGCGATGCGGTCGAGCACGATCCGCGCCGTCTCGCGCTCGGCAGCGCCCCAGGTTGCCGCGCGGGCGGCGACCAGATTGGCCTGCGAGCGCAGCATCACGCCGTTCTCGATCACCTTGAGGCCGTTCGCGGCGAGCGTCGCGCCGGTCGTGGTGATGTCGACGATCAGCTCGGCGGTCCCGGCGGCGGGCGCGCCCTCGGTCGCGCCGGCGCTCTCGACGATGCGGTAATCGACGATGCCGTGCTCGGCGAAGAAGCTGCGCGTGAGATTGACGTATTTGGTCGCGACCCGCATGCGGCGGTCGTGCTTGAGGCGGAACGCGGTCGCGACATCGTCGAGGTCGGCCATGCTGCGCACGTCGATCCAGGCCTGCGGCACGGCGACGACCACATTGGCGAAGCCGAAGCCGAGCGCCTCGACCAGCACCACGCGTTCGTCCGCCTGCGCGATCGTCTCGCGCACCAGATCCTCGCCGGTGATCCCGAAATGCACCGCGCCGGCGGCGAGCTGCTGGGCGATCTCCTGCGCCGAGAGGAGCGCGACTTCGATGGCGGGCAGTCCGGCGATGGCGCCGCGATACTCGCGCGCCCCGCGCGGCTTCGTCAGCGCAAGCCCGGCGCGGGCGAAGAAGGTCTCCGCGTTCTCCATCAAGCGGCCCTTCGCCGGCACGGCGATAACGAACGCGCTCATCGTCCGCCCCCGAGAGCCGCGAGCCGCTCGATCCACACCGAAAGTCCGACCGCAGGAATGGGCTCGGCGCAGCCGAGCCGCGCGAACAACCCGTCATAGCGCCCGCCGGCGACGAGCTGGCCGTCGGCGCGGTTGTGCGGATCGTACAGCTCGAACACGAAGCCCGTGTAGTAATCGAGGCCGCGGCCGAAGGCGGTCGCGAACTTGATTTGGCGCGTATCGACGCCGCGCGTCGCCAGGAGGCCGGTGCGGCTCTCGAACAGGTCGAGGGCCGGCGCAAGATCGATGTCGGCCGCCTCCGCGAGCTTCCACAGCTCGGCCGCCGCCGCGTCCGGCTCGCCGGCGACCGCGAAAAACCGCTCGATCAGCGCGCGCGTCTCGCGCGGCAGCGCGGCGCTCGCGCCGAGCTCGGCCTGTTCGAGGAAGCGGTCGGCGATCTCCCCTACCGAACGGCCGCCGACCGTGCTGATGCCCGCAATCGACAACAGGTCGGCGACGAGCGCGCGCGCCCCCTTGGGATCGGAATTGCCGAGCGCGGCGAGCACGCCCTGGTATTCCGAGCGTTCGTTGGCGGCGCTGAGCGCGAGGCGATCGAGATCCTCGGCGAGCAGGGCCTTGCGGTTGAAATCCTTGACGAGCCGCCGCTTCCACACCGGAGGCAGACCGAGCGCCTCGATCAGCGCGGCGAACAGCCCGACATCGCCCATCCTGATATCGGGTCCCTCAAGGCCGTAATGGGCGGTCGCCTCGAGCCCGAGCGCCAGCGTCTCGGCGTCGGCGGCCGCCTTGTCGTCGCGCCCGAACGATTCGATGCCGGCCTGCAGGAATTCACCCGGCGCGTCGCCGCGCTGGCGGAAGACGGGACCGAGATAGCAGAAGCCTGCCGGACGCCCGTTCGTTTCCGCGGCGAGATAGTCGAGCGCCACGGGGATCGTCAGGTCGGGCCGCAGGCAGAACTCGCGGCCCGCGGCATCGTTGAGAAGATACATGCGGCGGCGGATGTCCTCGCCCGAGAGCGCGAGAAACGGCTCGGCGGGCTGCAGAATCGGCGGGCAGACGCGGCCATAGCCGGCCCGCTCATAGGAGGCGAGCAGCGCCGCCGCGCGGCCGTCGTCTGCGGTGTTGGTCGCCTTTGTCATGCGCGTGCCGGAACGAAGCCCCTGTTTCGCGCCCCGCCTGTAGCACGACTTCGCACGGCTTTCACTGCCTGCCCGGTCGGCCACGGCCAGGGCCCAGGTCGCCTTGGCGAGACAGGGCCTTGGTGCGCAGGTCACGGACGGCGCGTTCGTCGGCGAGTAGTGCGGAGTGCTCGTCCCGCTCGGGACGGGTGCTGATGGGAGAAGCTTTTTGTGCTGGATCAATGACGATCGCTCGTGCGCGACCCATTCTTCAGATTGAAGCTTTGAGGGGCATTGCTAACTGGAGTAGACATCATGGACAAGGACCGGGTCGTCGGATCGGCGAAG